>QZJG01000069.1 GCA_003599275.1 Nitrospiraceae bacterium
AGGCACAGAGTAAAAACTAAGTTCAGGAAAAAATAATGAAATCTTTTTTCTCATTATTCTCGTGCGTCCTCAGTGGTTAACCAATCATCCTTCCTCCGGCAAAAAAAGCGTCCATACCATTCCCGAAAAACATCTTTATGGTAATAGACGCTGCCGAATGGTCAAAAGCGTACCTTCCGAATAGTAATAATACCAATTGGGAGTGTCCTTTGTAAATATTCAGGGCAGACCGAAAAATAGACATAGAAATATAAATGCTTGAATTACCTGTCATTGCGAGAACCCGAAGGGTTCGTGGCAATCTCATCTCGAAAGGCTGGATTGCTTCGTTGCACTCGCAATGACAACGTTCCATGTCTATTTTTCGGAATGTCCGCCTGCGGGCCGGACCGTTTCAGCGGAGGACTTTTTCAGCATCTCTTTAGCGTGCCTTAACGAAACCTCCGAGATTTCACCGCCCAGCATCCTTGCGATCTCGGCGCTTCTTTCATCTTTTCCCAGCGCATTGATCTCAACGACCGTCCTGTCTTTTTCGGTCCTTTTCTCGATCCTCAGATGTGTATCGGCATATGAGGCTATCTGCGGCAGATGGGTAATGCATATGACCTGATGTCCTGATGAAAGGCCCTTCAGTTTTCTCCCGACGTTCTCGGCTGTCCTTCCGCCGACCCCGGCGTCTATTTCGTCGAAGACCAGGACCGGTATCTCATCGCCTCCTGCCATAATACTTTTCAATGCCAGCATGATCCTCGAAAGCTCTCCTCCGGACGCTATCTTTGACAGGGGTCTCAATTCCTCGCCGATATTGGGCGATATTAAAAACCCGATGCTGTCGGTCCCGCACGGTCCCGCCCTGAAGCCGTCAACCGTATCATCGCCTTTTTCCTGTGTAATAAGAATTGAAAATCTTGTGTCCGGCATCGCCAATTCGGAGAGATGAGCTACGACAGCCGCTTCGATTTTTTTTGCGGCCGCTTTCCTCTTCCGCGAAAGCCCCTGTGCCTTTTCGGTCAGACGGACTTTGAGCTCCCCAACCTCTTTCCCAAGTGTCTCCAGTCTTTCTTCGGAATGCTGAAGGTCCCCAAGCTCGACAACGGCCTTGTCTTTGTAATCGAGAATCTCCTGAACGCTGCCCCCGTATTTTCTCTTCATACCTTTAATGAGCTCTAATCTCTCCTGTGCCTGCTCAAGACGCTCCGGATTGAAATCAAGACGTTCTTTATAATCCCTCAAAAAATATGCGGCATCTTCCAGCAAGGCATGGGCGCTCTCTGCCGACTTTAACGCATCAATCGCGCGGGCGTCGATATTGGATATTTCTCTCATGGAGCTCAGTATGCGCGCGAGTTTTGCGATGCAGGCTGAATCGGATGAATAAAGAGAATCGTATGCGTCATTGGCGAGTTCGGCAAGGCGGACTGCGCTGCTTAAAATCTTTATCTCATCCGCAATTTCCTCTTCCTCGCCGGGATGCAGGTCCGCAGGACCGATTTCGTTGATCTGAAATTTCAGCATATCGATCCGCTGCGCGCGCTCCTTTTCTCTTTGAACAAGCTCCTCCGTCTGCCGTCTTAATGCGGTCAGGTCCTCATAAACCGCTCTGACTTCCCGTCTTTCTTCAAGAAGCCCGCCGAATGCATCTAACAAGTCCCGTTGCCTGTCGGACGAAAGCAGCGACTGATGCTCAAACTGCCCGTGGACGTCGATAATGTTTTTAGTCATATCGGAGAGGGACTGCACATTTGCCATAGAGCCGTTTATATAGGCCCTGTTTTTCCCCTGGGAAGAGATGGACCTTTTCAGGATAAAGCCGTCTTCAGCTTCGATACCGTTGTCCTGAATAAATTGATTTACAAAGGGAGTCCGGATTTTTTGCGGGATGTCGAAAAAAGCCTCGACAACCGCCTCTTTCTCGCCGCTGCGGATGCTCCCGGCTGTCGCCCTTTGTCCGAGAGCAAGGCAGAGGGCATCTATTATTATGGACTTCCCTGCCCCGGTCTCTCCCGTCAGGACATTAAAACCTTCTCCGAACTCTACGGTAACATCGTCGATTATGGAGAAGTTTTTAATGTGGAGCTCGCGGAGCATGCTCTATTATATCCGCAGATTTATGCAGATTGCACGGCCCCCGGCCTACTGGCTCCCATAAGAATGGAGGCCGGACAGCACAAGGTTGACGCCGAGATATGTGAAGATGACCGCTATAAAACCCACTACGGCAAGGACCGCCACGCGTTTTCCTCTCCAGCCGCCCACATACCGGGCGTGAATGTAAAGCGCGTAAACAAACCATGTAATCAGCGACCAGGTCTCTTTGGGGTCCCAGCTCCAGTATTTCCCCCATGCGCTGTTTGCCCAGATAGCGCCCATGAGCAACCCTCCGAGGGTAAAGAGCGGGAAACCTACTGCTATGCTTTTGTATGTTATCTCATCAAGCATATTGGCCGTAATGGACATGGATGACAGCACTTTTTTCAGCCTGTGCCCGTACCGCCAGATGGCCGAGACGAAGACAAAAGAGGCCAGCCAGCTTATAACCACTACGCCTCCGGATTCGCTCCTGAAGGTGGCTTTCAGGAAGTGACTCTGTATAAGCTCCTTGCGCTCGACAGCGGACAAACTCAGAAAATCAATCCCCATGCCGATAAGGACGACCAGGAAGATGCCGGTTATTACGCTCCAGAATATGTAAGTCTTTTCTTTTTTGGACTCCGTGATCATGATAATGTATGCAGCCGCAGCTCCAAAAGATACCCCGAAAGCGGCATATCCCAAAAAGGCCAGCAACACATGAAAGAGCAGCCAGTTTGACTGAAGCGCAGGCATCAGGGGCTGGATTTCCTTCGTAGTGCCGGAGATGTCTATAAAGAGCAGTGCAAGCGCTGCAACCGGCGTAACAAAGGCGCCAAGCGAACGTATTTTATATTTGAACTCTATTAAAAGATGGATCAATATCAGGGACCATACAAAGAACACCAGCGATTCGTAAAGGTTCCTTAACGGCGCGGCGCGTAAAAGAGATTCCACAAAACCTGAGGTCGGGTTGGATGCCAGCCAGAAACTATACGAGTTGACCCATCTGATAATGAAAGCAGCCGACTGGCTGACAAAACCAAAGATAGTCATTGAGGTGGCAACGACACCGACGGTCCTGTTTTTTACAACAAGGTAGATAACATAAATTATCATTGCCGCTATATATGCGCCTGCTGATATGTCAAACAACATGGAACTGTTCATTTTCTACTCCTTCCTTCTATTGCATGTGAAGCCTTCGAGAGCAAGTGCTCGATTTCCTTTTCAAAGGCAAGCCTGTTCCTGCTCGTGGAACCGCCGACCGTTATCCTGACCGGCCCTTTGCTGCCCGGTGACTCATGTGCAATGTTAATCCACAACTTCTTATGGCTCATAAAAAATGCTATATACAGTCCGATCGCCATGATGATGCAGGCAATATAAATAAGCCACACGCCCGGGTCCTTCGAGACCTGCAGCCCGGTGTACTCCACGCCCCAATAGTCAACTAATTCAACCTTATGCCCGCCCGACAGAATACCCGTGTCCGGGTATCTCTTGAGTATCCACCCCGTGAATTGCTGCTGTCCCGGCCCGTCAAACCGTATCGCAACGGCCGGATTGACCATGTTCTCGGCATACGTCATCAGAGCGCCGGTACGTTTGTCCTGTGTAAGAGCAGGGGAGAAATTAACTATAGTCCCCCTGGTCCCGGTGCCCGGAATATCGAACGATTCCCCCGCCTTGAGCCATATGATATTTGAGTTGCCGCCGCTGGGAGTGATATTGAGGACAAAATAACCGGTTGCATTCGGGACCATGCCGTAGCTTGACTGATAAAAAGTAATGCCTTTGTAGGTGAGCGGGCTGTTGACCTCGATCACCTTTTTTAAAACTTCCCTGCCGCCGTCCATGACAACCAGTTCGCTCTTAAAGTCCTGCGGCATGTCCATGCCCTCATAATATTTTGTGTCGTACCAGTTGCACTTGACCGAAAATCCAAGAGGTATTTCCTTCCCCCCCGAGGTATAGGCCACATCGGATTCCTGCCCTTCAGGGAGGTTTAAAAAACCGCCGAATCCGAACCTCACCCCGATGATCGCGCCCAGAAGTATAAGTATGATGCTTAAATGCACGATATATACTCCGAAGCGGGCATATTTGCCCTTCTGGGAATAAAGTTGTATTGCGTCATCTTTATTTGCTTCGAGGACGCGATATTTTGAGAGGTTCATGATGTTGGCTATCTCGTCCTTCACAATGTTGAGGGAGGTTTTAAACTTCAGCTCCTTTTTGACCGGAAGGGTCCTGAGGACATTCTCCGCCAAAGGCCCTAAAGGGGTCCTGACAAGACGCAGTGTCGTCGGGAACCGGTCCAGCGTGCAGACAATGAGATTAATGCTGAAGAGAAGGAGCAGACTCAGAAACCACCACGAGTGGTACATATCCATAAAACCGAGTTTTGCGAATACGTTATAAACCGCCGGGGCCGCGGAATCGCCGAAGAATTTGGCCAGTAGGGTTATGTTCTTTGCCGGTTCGGCCTGCTGTTCAACAATAGTACCTATGATTGAAGAAAGGGCCAATATGATAAGCGTGAAAATAGCGAGCTTGACCGAAGACAGAAAGCGCCAGGCTTCTTCAAATATATCTTTCTTTTTCTTTTCTTCCAAGAAACCTCCAGTCCCGCAGCCGGCAGTTTATGACCTCGGGAACGCCATTCCATTAAGCAAGTTTGATATTTTTAATCGAATTTAAATATAGCCTTTAGCAAAATATGAAGTCAATGTGACAGAAATCATAATGCCGGAATGTGTATGAAGAAGTTGTGAATGATAATGCCGATTAATCACGCCTTCACCCTTGTCAACCTCATCGCATTGGATATGACCGCGAGACTCAATCCCATGTCCCCTATTCCCACCGCAACCCACAGGTTGATTAATCCAAGGGAAGCCAGGATGGTAAAGCTGCCTTTTATCAGGACGGAGGCCGTGACATTCTGCCTGACAATGCGCATCGTCTTTCTGCTGAGCAGAATGAGATACTCTATCCTGGATAAATCATCCTGCATCAGCGCTATGTCGGCGGTTTCAATAGCTGCGTCGGAGCCGATAGTCCCCATCGCTATCCCAACGTTTGCGGCGGCAAGCGCAGGTGCATCGTTTACACCGTCGCCGACCATGGCGACTGAGCCAAAGCGCTCTGAGAGTTTTTCAACCACCTTTACCTTGTCCTCCGGAAGCAATTCTGCGTGATACTCATCGATCCCGATTTTCCCGGCCAATGCACCCGCGACCTTTTTGTTGTCTCCGGTCAGCATTTCTGTCCTTATATTCAATCCCCTTATGCGGGAGATAGTTGAAGCGGCATTGTCCCTGACCTTGTCTCCAAGTGCGATGACTCCGACCGCCTCCTTTTCACTGGAAATAAAGATCGCGGTCTTTCCCTCGGTTTCAAAATGCGATAATTCCTCATGGTAAGAAATACCGGCGGGAAGAGCCGGGGACAGCTCGCCGAAAAGATTTCTTGAGCCTGAGTAATAGGTCTTCCCGTTTATCCGGGCCTCAAGCCCTTTCCCTTTTCTGTACCTGAACCCGCTCGTCTGTTTCAGGGGAATATCTTCCGAATGGGCCTTTCTGAGCACCGCCTTTGCAATGGGATGCGCGGAGTGCGCCTCAAGTGATGCGGCAACGGAGAGCACCTCTTGGGAAGAATGCCCGTTAAACCCGATGATGTCCAGGACCTCAAGTTTGCCTTTCGTAAGAGTGCCGGTTTTGTCGAAGGCACAGGCCTTGACCCTGCTCAATTCTTCAATGAAAGAAGCGCCCTTTATCAATACACCGTGTCTCGCGGCGCTCGTTATTGCGGAGACCATGGCAACCGGCGTGGATATGGCCATTGCGCAGGGGCAGGAAACTACTAAAAGCACAAGCGCACGGTAAAACCAGACATGCCATTCAAGACCCATGATAAAAGTCGGTATCAAGAACGTTGCAAAGGCCAGGCCGATGACCGTCGGGGTGTAATAATGTGCGAACCTGTCGATATACCTCTCGGTCTTTGACTTCTTTTTCTCCGCCTCTTCGACGAGCTTTATGATCTTTGAAAGCAGTGTGTCCTCCGCCTTTTTCCCGACCTCCACTTCGATGTAGCCGTCTTCATTCATGGTCCCGGCAAAGACCTCATCGCCTTCAACCTTTTCTACAGGAAGCGATTCACCTGTAATGGTAGACTCGTCGACCGACGAATGGCCGGTCACGACCTTCCCGTCCAGCGCGATTTTTTCCCCGGGGCGCACAATCAGGATGTCCGCAATTTTAACTTCATGGACATGCAGCTCTATTTCCTTTCCACCCCTTCTTATCTTCGCTGTCTCAGGGGCCAGGCTTAATAGCCGGCTTATTGATTTTCGTGCGTTGTCCGATGCATATTCTTCCAGAAACTCGGCAACGAAAAAGAGAAAGATCACCGCCGCCCCCTCTTCGCCGTGCCCGATGAAAAAGGCCCCGACAGCGGCAATGCTCATAAGGCAGTTCATGTCAAGGCGCCGCCTGAGAATAGAACGGCCGGCTTTTTTAAAGATACCTTTTCCGGCTATCGCGACCACGGTAACAAACAGCAGCTGAGCTGCCAAATGGTATGGGGTAAAGAACTGAACGATTAGCCCTGCTGACAGGAATATGCCGGCAACTGCCGCCGTAATTAAATTCTCGCGTCTCCATAACGGCGGCTTCTCTTCAAAAAAATCAACGGCGCAGCAGGAACAGGTCTTCCCTTCCCGGCTGCATGCTTCAGGCTCTATGTGTAATTTAATGCGTCCCATAACTCGCAACTCCTAATCAGCCATTTGATTCCCGACAAGCGGGAATGACGGATTATAGTATTTGATTGCCGTTTCAACAAGTTACTCTCTGACATGTTTTAATCCTTCATTAAACAGTCTTTCGATATGCCCGTCATCAAGGGAGTAAAAGACCATCTTCGCCTCTTTCCTGAATTTGACGAGCCTCATGTTCCTGAGGACCCTCAACTGATGAGAGACCGCGGATATGCTGATTCCCAGGACACCCGAGATATCGCAAACGCAGAGCTCTTCCTTTGAAAGGGCGTAGATTATCTTCGTCCGCGTCGGATCGGCCAGAACGCTGAACGTCTCCGAGAGGTCCCGGACCTCTTCATCGGTCAGCATTGCTTTTTTCACTGCAGCGACCTTCTTTCCGTCTACAGATTTAATCGCGCATGTATCGTCCCGCTTCTTTACCGACATGACCGGCCCCTTTCTGTCAATTGAATGATTGTTCAATCATACCATATAACGGAAAATGCTGTCAAAGCTCCCTCTCTCCAGTTTAAAGCTGATGAAGGAAAAAAATTAAACTGGTAAAATACGCACGTGAGATTTCATGAAAAATTCATTAATCGGTGGTAATGTTAGACATTCAAATGAAACGTGCTTTATTGATTAATCTCGTATTGCTGACCGTCCTGTCTCCGCTGACCGGCCACGGGCAACAGCGTGTCCTGAACATACTTTACACCGGAAGCATCCAGGGCGAGCTGGAGCCTTGCGGCTGCTCTCCGAAAACGGACTTCGGCGGACTGGCAAGGCTTTCAGGTTATATCTCGGAAAATAAAAAATCTCTGTCGCCTTATCTTCTGATAGACGCGGGTAATTTCAGCGGCGACGACACGCCGCAGGGGAGGTTGAAGACGGAAACCCTGCTGAAGGCTTACGGAGTCATCGGATATGATGCCGTAGCTTTCGGGAAAAGAGAAAAGGCATTACAGGACAATTTTCCGTCTCCGGTCTCGAAAGAAAATAAGGTCCGCGTCGTCGCCGACTCGCCGCATTACTCCAGGTCTGTTTTAATAAACAGGAACAAATTGAATATCCATATAAGCTCAAATCCGGAAAGCTCCGAAAAGGGGAAAATAAATATTCTTCTTTCGGACCTTCCCGTTTCCGAATTGAGGGAAATAAAAGGATGGGACATTATCATCAACTCTTCCGGAGAATTAATGGAGGGACCCGGCAGGACCGGTAAAACCTTTATGACCGCGGGTTATCCAAAGGGGAAAAAGCTCGGCATCCTGACTCTGTACTTTGACAGGTCGGGAAAGATAACGGATTTCAGCCATAGATGGCAGCCTCTCGGCAGCAATATAAAGGAGGACGCGGCAGTTCGGGGTGTCTTAAATGATTACGACTCACGAGTTGCCATGCTTTTAAAAGAAGATATAAAGCCTTTAACGGAAGTTAAATACCTCGGCGCTGAAAGGTGCGCGGAGTGTCATCAGCCTTTTGTGGAAAGCTGGAAGAAAACGAAACATGCAAGCGCCATTTCAAGCCTCGAGCATGCAGGGAAATCATTTGACCCGGAATGCGTAATATGCCATACCGTTGGTTTCGGCGAAGGAGGATTCTACAGTATGGAAGCAACGCCGGGACTTGCAAACGTTCAGTGTGAAGTTTGTCACGGCCCCGGCAGAGAACATCTTGCTGATTTTGAAAAGCCCTTAAACGCGATTACCGAGTCTGTTTGTTTAAAGTGTCATACACGGGACACCAGTCCTGATTTCAGTTATAAAAATTACCTTGAGAAGGTCAAACATTGATTAAAGGAGGAACGACATGGGCCTGAAGAAACTATTCATGATTTTATTATTACTGACATCCTTTCCGATATTGGTGAGCGCGGAGCAGAGACCGTCCATAATGGGCATATATGACGAGGTGCCCGGACAACGGTTTGTATTTGACGGCAAACAGGTCGAGGTCATTGAATTCCTCAGCTTCTACTGCGGGCATTGTTATGAGTTTGAAAAATTAATCCCTGTTATCAAGGGGAACTTTCCCAAAAAAATCAAGTGGAAGGTTGTCCCGGTCCACTGGGGCAAAGGTTCGCCGAAACCCGCGGAGGCTTACTTTCTTGCGGTTGAAGCCGGCAAGGGGGATGAGATGAAAAAGGCGCTTTTTGAGGCCTTCTTCATCGAGAAAAAAGATATAGGCGACATTGAGGTCCTGGAAAGGCTGGGCACAAAGGTCGGGCTCGGCTTTGACTTCAGCCTCAGGCTGCGGACAGGGGAAAAAGCCCTGAATGCAGAGGAGGCGATAACACTGTCAAGGATATACGGCATTGACGAGACGCCTACGCTGATCATTGCGGGGAATTTAAAAGAAAGCCCGGGCATGCTCGATCATAACGTGAATATCTTAAGGGACAATACGATTCTGATATTGAGGAGTATTCTCAGAAAATAAGGTCTGCAATGAAAATACTTGCTATCGAAACCGCAACGGTCGCAGGCAGTGTCGCCATACTTGACGATGTCGAAGGGCTCGTCGGCGAAGTCAGGGTAGACGTCAAGGTGGCGCATGCAGAAAGGCTTATGCCCTCCATTGAGTGGCTTTTACGGTCTTCCGGGGTTTCCGTAAATGACATTGACGCATTTGCGGTATCGATCGGGCCCGGTTCTTTTACAGGCCTGAGGATAGGTCTCAGCACTGTAAAGGGATTTTCATATGCAACCGGCAAGCCGATTGTTTCCGTGCCGACGCTTGACGCCTTTGCGAGGACGCTTTCTTTTTGTTCTTACACGATATGCCCGATGCTTGACGCGAGAAAAAGCGAGGTATATGCCGGGCTTTACAAGTGGGAAGGAGCTGCCTGTAATAAAATCCTTCACGAGACCGTTATAAGCCCCGCTGAGTTGTTGAAGCAGGTTGACGGACCGACAGTCTTTACGGGGGAAGGCGTAAAAATTTATTCGGGGCTCATTTTAAATGTCATGGGAGACAAGGCCATCTTTGCCCCTCCTTCGAAGATGTCTCCGTCTGCATCAAGTGTGGCTGAGCTGGCAATGGAAAAATTAAAACAGGGAATAATTGCGGACCCCGTCAGTTTGTCCCCTTTCTATATTCGCAAATCCGAAGCTGAGGTCCGGTGGAAGGGTTAAGAATCAGGAGAATGTCGCTTGCCGACCTCCCGGAGGTATGCGCCATAGAAAACCGCTGCTATTCCACCCCCTGGTCTCTTAAGTCGTTTGAATATGAGATCGGAAATAAAGACGCGGTCCTGAGAGTCGCGATCCAGGATGACATGATTGCAGGTTATCTGTGTGTGCGTACAATCCTGGATGTCACGCATCTGCTGAACATCACGGTCCGTCCGGAGCTAAGGGGCAAAGGGACCGGCAGCGCTTTACTGAAAAATGCGCTTGAAGAATTAAAATCCATTATGCCGAACGTAAACCTCACCCTTGAGGTCAGAGAGGCAAATATGCCAGCCATAAAACTGTACGAAAAATTCGGCTTCAGGATTATCGGCAGACGGAAAAAATACTATCAGAAACCGGACGACGACGCCCTCCTGATGGAGCTCAGGCCGGGTTAAGCTTTAAAATTTATCCCAACAACTGAGATCCCCTCTTTATCGGCCTCTTTTATAAATTTCTCTTTTTCGACGATGATACATTTCCCGGCTTCAACTGCCAGTACCTTTGCGCCGGCCTGTTTCATGGAATGAAGCGTATCGATACCGACGACAGGGACATCAAACCGCATGTCCTGCCGGGGCTTGCTTACTTTCACGACGACTGCGTCTTTTTTTGCAAGGCTTCCTCCGCGCCTGATGGCCTCATCCGTCCCCTCAATGGCCTCGACCGCCATGACTGCCTTGTCCTTCACAACTACCGTCTGCCCTATATCCATCTCCCCCATCTTTTTGGCTATGACCCAGCCGAACTCGATGTCCCGCAGCTCATCTTTTGAAGGCTTCCTTCGGGCCAACGTTCCTTCAGGCGCAAGCAGCTCCTTTGTAAAGTCAGTGGTATCATGAAGCTCGATCCCGTTTTTTTCAAGCTCGGCTACGACCGCGTTCATGATAGTGTCGTCGGAACGGTTTCGTAAAGAAAAAATCAGCTTGACGGCCTTCATGTCGGGGATAATGCCGATTTTGTTTTTGTATAAAAGCTCCTTGGGGACCTTACCGGCCAGTACCGCATCCCTGACGGACAATTTTTTGAGGAGGTTTATCAGGCCGCCGAAGCGGCCGATATTGATTTTGTGGAAATCATCTACAAAGGGTCCAAGTGTATCATCGGCAGGCGGCTGCAGCGCAATTCCGACGACCCGGTATCCCATCTTTCTGGCCTCCGTCGCTACAGCCTTTGGGAGGTCGCCCATTCCTGCAATCAGTCCTAAGATACGGGGGGTGAGAGTTGGGGGTTGGGGATTAGTCTTTTCTTTACTAACCCCTGCCCCCTGGTCCCTAATCCCTGTTTTTAGCGGCATATCCCTCTTTTGTTTTTTTCAATGAAGTCGATAAATTTCCCGACTTCCTCCGACTTGCCCAGGTCATGCCTGACCTTGTCGATCGCCTCCTTCAGCGTCAGCTTGCTGCGGAACAGTATCTTGTATGCCTTTTTAAGGTCACTGATCGTCGCATCCGAAAAATTGCGTCTCTTCAGCCCCACAGTATTCAAGCCGTAAAGCCTGGCCCTCTCGCCTGCCGCTGTTGTGTAAGGAGGGATGTCCTGCGGGATGGCGCTGAACCCCCCTATCATGGAATAAGCGCCTATCTTTGCAAACTGATGGACTGCGACGAGGCCCCCGATGAATACAAAATCCTCTACCACAACATGGCCCGCAAGTGTAGTGGCGTTTGCCATGATAACATGGTTTCCCAAAGTGCAGTCGTGGGCGATGTGGACGTAAGCCATTAAAAAGTTGTTGTCCCCGATCTTTGTCACGCCGTCTCCGCTAACGGAAGCGCGGTGAATAGTTATATATTCCCTTATGACGTTGTTGTCGCCTATTTTCACCCTGGTCTTCTCCCCTTTATACTTTATGTCCTGAGGGGCGAGACCTATTGAGGTAAAGGGGTATACGCTGCAGTCCTTCCCTATCTCGGTTTCCTCGATGATAACGTGAGCGGCGATTTTGGTATTTTTGCCGATTTTCACATTATCGCCGATAATACAATAGGGGCCTATCTCTACGCCTTCCGAAAGTTTCGCATCTGATGATACAATTGCCGTTGGATGAATTTTCTGTTTAGCCATTTTCCAGCCCCTCTTCAGACACCATTGCGGCAAAGTCCGCCTCGGCGACAAGTTTATCTTCAACAAAGGCCTGGCCGGTAAATTTCCATACATTATTCCGGTGCTGCAGCACGGTGACTTCAAATCGGATCTGGTCCCCGGGCACAACGGGCCGCCTGAACTTTGCCTTTTCAATGCTCATAAAATATACGGCCTTGCCCTTCGCTCCGGAATGGAAGGCCAGGATGCCCGCCACCTGCGCCATTGCCTCAATCACAAGCACGCCCGGCATAATGGGATAATTCGGGAAATGTCCCTGGAAAAAGGGTTCATTAATTGTCACGTTTTTGAGACCGACTGCCTTTTCCTTTGGCTGTATATCGAGAATCCTGTCAACCAGAAGAAAGGGGAATCTGTGCGGCAGAATTTTTTGGATCTCCCGGCTATCCATCATATGATTATGCCTCCTTCGATTTTATTTTCCTTTCAAGCTCCTGCAACCGCTTAATGTATTCCGGCAGTTTTGCATATATGCTTTGCGCGCGCAGCCACGTTTTGTGAGGAATGGCCGGGGTGCCGGAATATATTTGTTTATCGGGGATATCTTCTGCAATGCCCGATTGTGCCCCAACCATTGCGCCGTTTCCGATTTTTATATGGTCTCTGACCCCGGCCTGCGCTGCAAGAATGGCCCCGTCGCCAATCTCAGCGCTTCCTGCAATGCCCGTCTGAGCGATTATTATACAATTTCTGCCTATCCTGACGTTATGTCCGATTTGTACAAGATTATCTATTTTTGTCCCGCTTCCTATTGTGGTATTGCCGATAGTGGCCCTGTCGATTGTGACATTCGCACCTATCTCCACGTCATCTTCGATGATTACCCCGCCGACCTGTGGAACCTTGTAGTGGCTTCCTTTTTCAAAGACATAGCCGAACCCGTCAGAGCCTATGACGGAACCGGAGTGAATTATTGCTTTCCTGCCGATCTTCACACGCTCTCTTATTGTCACGTTTGAATAAATAATCGAGTCATCGCCGACGGACGTCCCCTCTCCTATAAAAACACCCGGGTATATCGTGACCCTTGATCCTATTACTGCATCGACGCCGATATACGCATTGGGAAATACAGAGACATCTTCGCCAAAACTCACATTGCCGCATATGACGGCTTGTTCGCTTATGCCCAAAGGCTTGAACGGCTTTTGGTAGAATACTTCGAGCGCCTTCGCGAATGCATAACCGGGATTGTCCACAACAAGCATGCTCGCCGGCAACTCCTTTATCTCTTCTTTAACAATGACGGCAGATGCGTGTGAGCCCGAAAGATCGTTCAGGTATTTTCTGGCGGCAAGGAATGTAATATCTCCCTGCTTCGCCTCCTTTATGCCGGACACCCCGGTTATCTCGACGTCGGGGTCTCCGCAGATCCTGCCGCCTGTGAGTTCTGCTAACTGTTTGAGTTTCAAGGCGCCACCTCTAATCCACATTCATAAACCTGGAGCAAGTCCGGATTATGACTATTTTTTAACTTTTATTTCGTTGAATCTCTTAATGAGTTTTTCCGTAATATCGTATTTTTCCGTGATATATATAACGCCGCCCTGGACTTTATCAAATACCACCGCGTAACCTTCTTCTTCGCCCATCTTTCTTGTAAGCTCTGTAAGCTCCCTTACTATGCGGTCCATGAAATCCGCCCGCCTTTCTTCGACTTCCTCCTCGGAATCTTTCACCAGCCGGTCCAGCTCCCGCGACATTTTCCTGTGTTCCTTCTTTTTCTCCCTCAGGGCCTCCTGATTAAGCACCGAGGACTGCTTGGACATATCTTCTTCAAGCTTGCCGATCTCCCGGCGCTTCCCGTCGATCAGGGCCTGTCTGGACTTTACTATATCCTCAAGCGCCCTTACCGCCTTTTTGCCTTCCTCCGATTCATTCAGCGCCCTGTTTAAATCCACGTATCCGATCTTCAACTCGGCCCCATACGCGCCTCCTATTGCCATTAATACCAGAAACACCGCAAAGACTATCTTCTTCATAAAACCTCCCTGGAAAAAGTTGTTCGTTACTCGTTATCAGTTAGTGTCTGTTTACAAATTATAGATTTTCAATTTTGTCATTCCCGCAGTCTGTTGAGCGGGAATGACGGCTTAATTATTCGAGTTTATGGGCAACTGTTAAAAAACTCCCCCTATGGAGAATTCCAGTTTGTTGTTGTTTTCATCTTCCTGAGGATCGAGGTTTACGCCCCATTCCAGCCTCAGAGGACCGAACGGAGACATCCATCTTACCCCGGCGCCTGCCGTGCTTCTCATGTCTTTAAGCGTGATCCTTTCACCGTCGTCAAACGCCCGGCCGTAATCATAGAAGATCACGCCCTTCAGTTTGGCCTCTTTCGAGATCGGGAAAATGTATTCCGCGTTGAATATCAATTCCTTATCGCCTCCGATCACCTCTCCGTCTTCGTCTCTGGGACCGCCTTCGCCGAAGCCCAGTCCCCTTATCGTATTGATCCCGCCGACGTAGAACCTTTCGTAAAGGGGAAGCTCCCTGTCCGAATATCCCCTGCCTGCCCCGACCCGCCCGCGCGCGCTGAACGCCGTGTCCCATTTAAAGGGGAAATACCACACCGAATCCACCACACTCTTATAGAAATAATTGTCGCCGCCGAGGCCTGCTAATTTTGTATAGAGCGCGTGCCTTGAACCGCTCGTGGGGTCTATGTAGTTGTCGCGAGTGTCTCTCGATATCGAGGGACTTATGCTGCTTGTGATCTTGCGCCCCACCTGGTCTTTAATAAGCGAAGATGCATCGTCGGCCACATCCGCAATTTCAGCTTCTTCAAGATTGTAGGCAATTTCCCCCTGGACGTATTCCGAGAGCTCCTTGCCGAAGCTGACAGACCCGCCCGACGCCTTCTTGTCATAGTCCGGAAATTCAAACGACTCGTTATAGAGGCTGAATGCGGCGGATATGGGCCTGTCCATAAACCATGCGTCTCTCAGGGAAATATTATAATTTTTCCTCCTCGAGCTGAAGTCCGCCTTGAATTTCAGATAAAGCCCTTTCCCGAACAGGTTGGCCTGCGTAATCTCACCCATGATCATGAATTTATCCACAGAGCTGTACCCGCCGCCTATACTGAGCATGCCCGTCAGTTTTTCCTTTACCTTTACGTCAATATCGATAAGGTCCGCCTCTGCGTGGGGGGCCGGGGCAAGGTCAACGGTCTCAAAGAAGTTCAGGTTGTTTATCCTTTGATAGCTCCTCTTAAGCAGTTGCTTGCTGAAGATGTCCCCCTCGTCAAGCCTCATTTCTCTCCTTATGACTTTATCGCGGGTCTTTGTATTGCCTGATATCTCTATCTTCCCTATTCTGTATAACCCCCCTTCGGACAGGGACAGCGTTATGTTCGCGAGTTTGTCTTTTTCATTGACGTCAATCAGCGGATCAATGTCTGCGCGGGCATACCCTTTGTCCATGTACAGATCAACAATCCTGTCAATGGTAGACCTCAACGCGCTCCGATTAAATACCTGGCCGGAGGCGATGTCCATATTTTTAAAAAGCTCGGAGCTTTCAAACAGGACATTTCCTGTGACCTTAAGCTCCCCTATTTTATATTGCTCGCCTTCGGACACCGATATCTTTAAGGTCAGCTTTTTTTTGTCCTGGCTAAGGGACAACTCCGGTTCCCGGACCGCAGCGTAAATGAAGCCTTTGTTCTGGTAAAGCTCCCTGATATTCTCCAGGTCCGCCCTGACCTGCTCCTTCTCGTAGACACCCGATCCGGTCAGAAACGAGAAGAGCCACTTCTCTTTCGTCTTCATCGCCTTCCGGATTTCTTTTGACGAAAGGGACTTATTGCCTTCTATAATGATGTCTTTGATCCCGACTTTTGGGCCTTCTTCTATCTGGAAGGTGAGGGCCACGGTATCTTTTGAGATTTCTCTGATAACCGGCAGTACACTTACGAGCCAGTGGCCCTCCGACTGGTAGAAGGAAACAATCTTCTGCACATTATCGGTTATCAGGGGAAGGTTCGCGATCGCGCCTGAAGTTATCGTTATTTTTTCCTTCAGCTTTTCTGTCTCGAATTCTTTATGGCCCTGAAAGTCTATGCTTGAAATAGTCGGTTTTTCCGTGAAAATAAAGACGAGTTTAATGCCGCCCTCGAATGAGTCGATCTCGACCCTGATATCGTCGAAATATCCCGTGCCGTATAAGCGCTTAATGTCCTCCTGAACGGTATTTTTTGAAAACGGCCCGCCAACACTGCTTTTTATTTTTGCTAATATGGTTTCGGCGCTGATTTTCCTGTTGTCCTGAAGCTCGACGGATTTAACGAGAGGCCCGGACTCCGCCGAAACTGCCGGAACGCCCGGCAGAAAAAAAAACAGCGCGATGAATATAGCGGCGAGGAATTTACAGTATTCAAAATTAACCTTTGTCAAAAGAGTCTCCCGAGGAAAAAAATAAGTCGTAGTATAGCACTAAAGAAGGTTTTAAGCCAATCGCGGTCAGCCGTCGATTCCGGACGATTAATTTATGGTAAAATACCCGAAACTTTGCAGCATCGGCACCATGGGAGGCGCGGTTTGGAAGAGAAATACAGCGTGCAGGAAACAGAAAAAAAGTGGCAGGAGCGCTGGGAAAAAGAACGGCCGTTTGATGCAGCGGAAGACGCCGGCCCCCCGAAATTCTACTGCCTCGAGATGTTCCCCTATCCTTCCGGCAGGATCCATATGGGACACGTCAGAAATTATGTAATCGGCGATGTTATCGCCAGATACAAAAGGATGCGCGGGTTTAATGTGTTACATCCGATGGGCTGGGACGCATTCGGACTGCCCGCTGAAAACGCTGCGATAAAGCACGGCGTGCATCCGGCGAAATGGACCTTCGAGAACATCGACTATATGAAGGGGCAGTTGAAGAAGCTGGGACTCAGCTATGACTGGACGCGTGAAGTAACGACCTGCAAGCCTGACTATTACAGATGGAACCAGTGGTTTTTTCTCAAAATGCTTGAGCGCGGACTCGCTTACAAGAAGGCCTCGACAGTCAACTGGTGCCCGTCATGCGAGACCGTGCTTGCCAACGAGCAGGTTATAGATGAGAAGTGCTGGCGCTGCGACAGCGTCGTAGTCCATAAGGAGCTCGAACAATGGTTTTACAGGACCACCGCTTATGCTGAAGAACTTCTGAGAGACGCCGATACCCTGACCGGCTGGCCTGAAAAGGTAGTGACCATGCAGAGAAACTGGATAGGGCGCAGCGAAGGGGTCGAGGCTGATTTTAAAATCGCCGGTCCAGACCGGACTATACGGATTTTCACTACGAGACAAGACACGCTCTACGGGGCAACGTTTATGAGCATAGCAAAGAAACACCCGCTCGTGGCCGAACTGGTTAAAGATGACAAAACGCTAAAAGAGATAGAGGCGCTTTCAGACGACCCGGACAAAAAGGAAGGCGTCTTCACCGGGCACTATGCCGAAAACCCTCTGACCGGAGACAGGATACCGGTCTGGGTCGCCAATTTCGTCCTCATGGAATACGGCACAGGGGCGATAATGGCGGTGCCGGCGCATGACCAGAGGGATTTTGAGTTTGCAAAAAAATATGATTTGCCGGTGAAGATGGTAATCATTCCTGAGAACACAGAACACGGAACACAGAACACAGACAGCCCCCTCTCACAGGCCTTCGAGGATGACGGTGTTCTTGTAAATTCCGCGCAATTCTCAGGACTCACGAGCAAAGAGGCGCGTGAAAAGATCGCTGATTACCTCGAACAGAAGGGTCTCGGCAAAAAGGTCGTCAATTACAAACTCAGAGACTGGGGGATATCCCGTCAGAGATACTGGGGGACGCCTATACCGGTTATATACTGCGCTTCGTGCGGCATTGTGCCGGTCCCCGAGAATGATCTGCCCGTTGTGCTTCCGCATGACGTTGTGTTTTCCGGAAAAGGGGCCTCACCGCTCTCAGAGGCAAAAAAGTTTTTGGAAACAAAATGTCCCCGCTGCGGAAAGGTCGCAAAGAGAGAGACGGACACGATGGATACCTTTGTGGACTCATCCTGGTATTTCATCGCTTACTGCCTCGGCGGGAATGAGAAAATTGATTTTCCCTCTGGACCCTTGACCCCTGACTCCAAACTCTCTTACTGGATGCCTGTGGACCAGTATATCGGAGGGATTGAACATGCAGTGCTGCATCTGCTTTATTCGCGCTTTTTTACAAAAGTAATAAGGGACATCGGGCTTATTAAAATAAACGAGCCGTTCACGAGCCTTCTCACACAGGGGATGGTCATCAAGGACGGCGCCAAGATGTCCAAATCAAAAGGCAACGTCGTAGACCCTGATTTTCTTATCAACAAATACGGCGCCGACACCGTGCGGGTATTCTGCATGTTTGCCGCGCCTCCCGAGAGGGACCTTGAATGGTCGGACCAGGGAGTGGAAGGGGCATACAGGTTTTTAAACAGGATATGGGGAATTGTGTATAAAAACAGTGACAAGTTACAAGTTGCAAGTTACAAGTTGACGGATAAGGCGGTCTCGTCGCTTGTTCCCTGTCACTTGTCCCTGTTAAGAAAGACACATCAAACAATCAGAAGGGTCACTGACAGTATCGAACGGGACTATCACTTTAACACGGCCATTGCGGCCTTGATGGAGCTTATCAATGAAGTATCATCTTTTGTTCCGGTAAACGAATCCGGCCTGGCCCTCCGGAGATTCAGTATTAAACATGTAATACTGCTCCTTGCCCCTTTTGCTCCCCATATCACGGAAGAATTGTGGAAGGCGATCGGGGAAAAAGAAAGCATACTGAAAGAGAAATGGCCTGTATGGGATGAGGAAGCAGCGAAGGAAGAAGAGACCGAACTGGTAATACAGGTGAACGGAAAGGTCAGAGGCAAATTGCTGATACCTGCGGGGCTTGATGACGAGGCGGTAAAGGAAAAGGCCTTTTCCGACCCTAAGATACAGGAGCTTGTCAACGGCAAGATTTTGAAAAAAATTGTAGTGGTCAAAGGCAAGCTCGTGAATATAGTAATATAATGAAAAATTCAAAATTCAAAATTTATATTTTTGCAATCTGCATCCTGCAACTTGCATTTTCTCTCTCTTCCTGCGGTTATCGCCTGATCGGCTCCGGTCTCCTGCCTTTCAATTCCGTAACGATCAAGCCCGTCCAAAACAGGACTTACGAGCCGAGGCTCGAGGAAAGACTGCATAACGCGCTCGCAAAGGAATTCATCAACCAGGGGATCGAGGTCAGGGCCTCAGGCGGCGACATCGGGCTTGAGCCGGTCATTACTGCCTTCCAGCTTGGCGCGATCGGCGCAATCGACAACGAGGTCAAGGAACAGTCGATAATAATGAATGTCGATATCAAACTTACCGACAGGGGAAAGATCACCGAATTCAAGGCGATGGAGTCACCGATCAAGATCACCTTCCAGTCCACAGGGACCGTCACGGAAAGCGTGGCCCGCAAAGAGACCGCAACCGACAAGGCGTGCCGGGAGATCGCCAAAGAGATAGTCGGCAGGATCATCCTGACATATGCTAAATAACCAGCTCCTCAGGGAATTTGAAAAAGGTCTCCCCGGTCCTATCTACTATATCTGGAGCGGAGAGAGCTGCTTTCTGGAAGACGCCCTTTCAAGGGCCGTCGGGATTGTTATCGCCTCTCATCCGTCGGACTTCAACTATGATACCTTTCACCCGTCTGCGACGCCGCAGGAAATTTCAAACTCGATAGAGACCCTTCCGTTCATGGCCCCGCGAAGACTGGTAGTCCTTAAAGACTTTCACCTGTTTCCCGCGCCGACCGTCAAGGCGCTGATGCCGTATTTCAAAGGACCTGTCGAAACCGCCTGCCTGGTGGTCCTTTCTCAAAAAGCGCCTTCCTCGTCCCTGTCAGATGCCGGCTGGAAGGTTTATCAATTGAATATACAGGAAAGGGACATCCCCGCGTGGCTGAAGCAGGCAGCGGCAGAAAAAGGGGTCCGGTTAACGGATGACGCTGTGGACAATCTGCTTGAGTATGTGGGATACGAAATAGGGCTTTTGATCATGGAGCTCGAAAAACTGGCTTCTATGGGCAGCGGTACGATCAGCGGCAAGGACATCCTTTCTTCAACCAGTATGATGAGGGAATTCACGACCTTCGACCTTATTGACTCCCTGATAGCGGGGCAGAAGGCAAAGGCCTTCAGGATACTGAAGACCATGTTTTCAAGAAATGCCTATGAAGCCCCCGTTATTCTCGGGACATTGAACTGGCACTACCGGCAGTTTTATTCGCTCTGGCTGAACAAAGGCAAGCGACCGGTAAAGATGAAAGAAAGGACTTACAGAACGCTCGTCAGGTACCTGCCCTCTTTTGACGAGAAAGATTTTTACTTTATTTTCCGGAACCTGCACGAAGCCGATCTGGGAGTAAAGTCATCAGGAAGACCGGAACTTGTTATCGAGGTTTTACTTGTCAGGCTGCTTCAGAAGGGAGCATGGAGGTGACGAGCCTCGTAAGCTGTGAAACCTTTCTTGAGGCGGTATTTTTGTGAATGATCCCCTTGCCCCCGGCCTTATCGATTGCGGTGACCGCTTTTTTCAGGGCGGTCTGCGCGGCTTCGCTGTTTTTGTCCGCGACTGCCTTCGCGACGTTTTTGGAAAGGGTTTTCAGCATGTTCTTTATCGCCCTGTTTTCGAGCGCCC
>QZJG01000013.1 GCA_003599275.1 Nitrospiraceae bacterium
GGCGATCTCAAGGTCACCCAACCTCTGATGCCCCGGGGTTCTTAGTTTAGAGCAGCTTTACCACTTATGTCTCTGTCCAGTTTTTCCAGGCCAGCTCTGTTGTCTGCTTAAACTGCAAAAACAGGGTGATCGGTTACAGTGAGATCGCAAAGGGGTCACTGAATACATGCGCGGTTGATATGAGGGAACTGGTACGCATTCCGATTCTCATCAATGCGGCGTCGGTGATTATCTTACACAATCATCCAAGCGACGACAGTAATCCTTCAAGTAATGATATAGACATAACACACAAAATCAAGGAATCATTGTCCCTGTTTGGAATCAGGTTGATTGACCACATTGTTATTTGTAATGACAGTTACGCCTCTCTTATAGAGCGTGGCGTAGTGATATAGGAGGAACAGAACATGAAAATGTTGCACTGCGGTGACATTCACTTCAGAAACGATCTTGTTGACGAAATCGTTAAATGTACTGATTTTATGATTGAACAGGCAAAGCAGCACAAAGTAGACCTTTCCATCATAGCCGGGGATCTGTTTGATGAAAGACAGGCATATGATTCACCTGCCTTCAAGGCAGCGGTTGAGTTCGTAAGAAAACTTGCTGAAGTTTCTCCGGTCTATATCCTCAAAGGCACTAACTCGCATGATGGCGGAAGCATCAGGTTTCTTGAATCGCTAAGCACGAAATACAGTGTGCATGTGGCTGAGGAGGTAGGGTACACGATGTTCCTTACAGATTTTCAGACAGTTGATTATGAGAAATTAATCACAGGTCTCAAAAATGGCGTATATACGGGAGCCATAATCTTAAGTATCCCGCCGGTGTCAAAAGCGAATCTTCTGGCCCATGGTAATGACGGTATGGAAGAATCACGGCTCGATACCATTGAAGCCCTTCGTAAAGTGCTTCAGATGTTCGGCACGATAGCAGATGAGGCCCGTCATGCCGGTATCCCTGTAATCCTTGCCGGACACCTTACCGTTACCGGCTCCACTTTGAGCACCGGTCAGCAGATTGTCGGAAGAGACATAGAGCTTGGCGTAGGGGACCTAAGGATGGCATTCGCGGACCTTGTCTGTTTGGGCCACATCCATAAGGCGCAGTCCTGGGGCGAAATCTTCTACTCAGGGTCCTTAACGAGGCTGAATTTCGGTGAAGAGGAGGCCAAGGGGTTCTGGATACATGAGCTTTCAGGAAACAAGATGATTTCCTCAAGGTTTATCGAAACACCGGCAAGGAAGATGGTAACGGTCGATCTGGATGATGAATCCACTGAATCAATGCTGGCAAATATTGCTGAAGGAGCATGTGTAAGAATCAGGTATCAGACAACGGAAGATAAAGTCCACCAGGTCGATGAACTGTTGCTCAGGGAAAATCTCCTTAAAGTCGGAGCCTCGGATGTAAAGATAGAGAAAACAGTCATCCCTGTGGAAAGGGTACGCGCCGAGGGCATATCAAAGCTCAATTCCGTGGAAGATAAACTAAGGAAATGGGCTGAAACCGCAGGAATCGAAATAACCGGCAGTCTTGTTGAGAAACTGCACTGTCTTGATCAGGAAAGTTTTGAGCTGAAACTTCAGGAAGTAGCTTAAAGAATATTTCAAAGGAGGATACGATGGATTCGATATGGAAAGATGCGGAAATCATCAGTCAATACACACGGGCAAACGCAATGGAGGACGGATATCTTATCGATGTTACAGAGACCGCTAAAGAGGCCGGCTTTCTTTATCCTGTCGCTGTGACGCGGGCTGTCTGGGCCGATTATGTCGTGCCTGATGAAAAGGCCCGTCAATACGGACAGGATGAGGCAGGCAGGCTGTGGGACATTCTGTGGATGCTCAAGTATGCGATCAAAAGAGGCGGTGGCGGTTCCACTTTGTTGTTTGAGGTCCGAATGGTAATGAAGGAAAAGAGCATGCGAGTTGTGAAGCTTAAGTCCATGTGTCATCCGGGAGACACGGTAGAGCCGGTGATAACGATAATGACGCCTGATGAGGACTGAGAAGAAAAGAGAGTGGAAAGTAATACATAACTAACGATTAGCTTTAAGTAGACCAACGAATGGAGCGTATTCATGTTTAACATGGTGCGCTCTTTTTTTTAACTCAAAACAATGGAGGTATCAGATATGTGCAAAAACAATAAAATTCTCTGTCTGTCACTTCGTCAATATCCGGATGGTTACAGTTCGGACCATTACCATCGGGAGGCGAGAAAGGGCGAGATGGCGGATACGATAGAGGTATTGAAAGAGCAGATAAAGGTAATCAGGGGAAAAGTGGGAAATTCCACTATGCCTGAAACCATGACGAATACCAAATTTCTTTCTGCAGAAGGGAAGAAGTATATCCTCGCTGAAAACGGTTACGAACCTGTACCGGCGCCAAAGGTCTTTTATGAATGGGAGCGCTTTCTGAAGGCATTTGACCTACGGGGCGAGTACGCCGACATCAACACGGCAATGATGATAGTCCTTGAGAACGGGCTGTCTGATTTAATCAAAAGGCTGATTGATGAGGGCAGGGTCCTTTATAAGTACGAGATAACTTACCTTCAAAGCTGCTGGACCAGAGAAAGAAAAGAAATGGAAGAGGATATCTGCGAGATGGAAAAGGCAGTTGAGAAGAAGAAACTTGCCCTGAGCGAGTTGACCCTTGAGAAATATCTCGAAATGACAAGCGGCGATTACCTGGATATGTTCGGCGAGGAGGTCTTCTCAGACGCCCCGGTAATCCAGCTTGCCGTTGCATAGTCCAATAAAAAATCAAAAATGGATTCCCGCTAAAAACATGCGGGAATGACGCCCAATGATACTAACGGAGGAAACATGGCGCGATTGGAAGCACAAAAAAAGATGGGTTATTATCCGACCCCGGAAGATACTCTTCGATATATCAAACAGAAACTTAATCTCTCAAAGGATTCGGTAGTACTCGACCCCTGCTGCGGCACAGGCGCTGCATTGACTGAAATAGTATTTTAATCGGGGTTGAATATAGTTTATTTGATTTCGAATGGTGTTCATCGGTACAACTTCAAAAATTCCTCAACCGTCAACCCTGCCTTTTTTATCTGGTCTCTTAATAAACCCTGCTTTATCGGTTTGCCTTTATGGACGGGGATTGAAAGGATATACTGATTTCCTTCTCTTGTCAGTTTCACATGACTGCCTCTTTGACCTTCTGATTTCCAGCCTGCCCGTTCAAAGGCTTTTACAACCCTGTCAGGCTTAAGGTTGTGAAGACTGCTCATGAAGCCTTCTTGACCTTTTTCTTTTCCTGCACTATTTTAAGGTGTCCTTCGATAGAGTCCTTTATCATCTCAAGGGCTTCTTCAATCGTATCACCCTGAGAAGAGCATCCGGGAAGGGAAGGGCACTCTATCCAGTATCCGCCGTCCTCTGTGTCAGGATGTAAAACAACCTCATATTTTTTGCCCTTGACGGTTACAGAATATTTCTTCTCTTTCTGCAAAGCTACTACTTCCCCCTTGAGGTCTTCTACAATATTTCCGATTGCGATTGAGAAGACAAGTTGACCGCTTTTCAGGGTATCAATAATTACTTTCTGGTCTTTGGTTATAACAAAGATCGTTTCTCCGTCTGTCAGGAATTTCAGTTCAGAGAGAGGCTTTTCTATTTCAGGCATATGCTTTTTGAGATAGGTTAAAGCCTTCCTGATTTTCTGAAGGCTTATTCCCTTATCCATGAGGGTCTTTGCAACCTTTAACTGAATCAGATCAGTGAAAGAGTAAAGCCTTACAGAGCCATAGCCAGAAGCTTCACTTACAGAAGGTTTTATAAAATGAGTCCTGTCCCAGTAATCAACCTGCCTGAAACTCAAGCCTGTGATTTTCAGTACGGTCTTACTGTTAAAGTTCATATTTGTTATCTCCTTTTATAACCGTTATGATGATTAAGATTACATCAATGTAATTATTATGTCAATAACAAAGTATGTATACTTAAAACTGTAACCATTTTGTAACCACTGTCTCTTAATTGAAGCCAAAATCTGCCACTCCTGCCAACATTGAAAAAAAAGAAAAGCCCTTGAGGTTAAAGAATATATCCTTAAAATCAAGGGCCTATCAAGTTTAGCTCAAACGGCTTTTTTCGGTCTCAAAATCCACTGAGGGCAACCTCGTGGGGGTTCAAGTCCCCCCTCCGGCACTTTTTAAAAAGGGGATAAGATTCCCTCCTTTCATGTCTCTGAAGTGGTTCAGAGTATCAACTTTTTATAATAACACCGCAGTCTTCACATCTGTACCTGGGCACGTCTGTCTTTGCAGCCTTAACTTCTTCGAAATCATATCGCTTCTCGCCGCGTTCCTCGAAGCATTCCGGGCAATAATTTTTCCCGATCTCTTCAGCTTTGATCAACAGGTGGCAGTGCCTGCAGCGCAGCTGTTTTTTCTGCCCGGGCAAGAGTACGAGGGTGTTATGTTTGCATGAGGTCATGTGCGTTATTATAGTTGACTATGAGGTAAAATATGGATAGTCAGCGGAGGTGAAGTTTCCTGTTACGGAGTTAAACTTTCTTGACAAAAATTTTTGCTATGTTTAGAATTTCACATCCTCGGAAACCAACTCTAATTTAAGGAGGCAAAAGATGTATCCTGAAAATCTGAAATATCATAAAGAACATACCTGGGTAAAAGTTTCCGGAAAGAGAGCGACAGTCGGTATTACCTACTACGCTCAGGAGTCTCTCGGTGATATTGTATATATTGATTCACCTGAGATCGATTCCACGGTCGAGGCCGGTTCGGAGCTGACACAGATCGAATCCACGAAGGCGACTTCATCGGTAATCAGCCCGGTGAGCGGAACGGTACTGGAATTTAACGAGGACCTGACCGATTCCCCGGAAATAATCAACGAAGACCCTTACAGCAAGGGATGGATAGCCGTTCTGGAGATGGAGAATGAGGCCGATCTTGACGAGCTGATGGATGCCGGTGAATACGAAAAATATCTTGAGGAAGAGGTAAAGCTTAAATAATGAAAATTACAATCATCGGCGCCGGACCCGGCGGCTACGTTGCTGCAATCAGGGCTGCGCAGCTTGGCGCAGAAGTAACCGTTGTTGAAGGGAGCGAAGTAGGCGGCACATGTCTCAATTGGGGCTGCATTCCGACCAAAACACTCATCGCGTCAGCTGAAGTCCTGCACAAGGCGCGGCATGCGGAGGATTTCGGCCTTGAATTCAACGGGACACTTGTTCCCAACATCCTGAAGATCATGGACAGAAAGAAGAAGGTGGTGGATACACAGGTAAAGGGTATCCGCGGACTCTTCAAGTCCTGGGGCGTCAGGCTCATAGAGGGAAGGGGCGTAATTGAAAGCGCTAAAAAAATAAACGTTACCCTTAAAGACGGTTCAACTCAGGAACTTGATACCGATAAAATAATTATCGCGACCGGTTCCAGGCCCGCCCAGATACCGGTGTTCCCTTTTGACGGTAACAGGATATTATCCAGCGATCACGCTGTCCATCTTGACGCCATTCCCAAAAGTCTTCTTATTGTCGGCGCAGGCGTAATCGGCTGCGAGTTTGCATTCATTTACAGGGAATTCGGTTCCGAGGTCACTATGGTAGAGATGATGCCGCGGGCCGTATCGACCGAAGACGAAGAAATCTCGGCGCTTCTTGAGAGGGAATTAAAGAAAAATAAAATAAAGCTGATAACCAATACCGGCGTTCAGAAAGTCGATGTCAAAGAAGACGGTGTTACCGCTACTCTTTCAGACGGCAAGACCATCGAGGCTGAGAAGGTGCTGGTCTCGATCGGACGCTCGGTGAATTCAAAAAATATCGGCCTTGAAGAAGCAGGCATCAATACCGGCAAAAGAGGCGAGATCATAGTTAATGAAAAGATGGAGACAAATGTTGAAGGGATTTATGCCATAGGCGACGTTGTCGGCGGCATAATGCTTGCGCATCTCGCATCAAAAGAAGGACTTGTCGCTGCGGAAAACGCTGCCGGCGGGAATGCAAAAATAAAATACGATGTGATACCTGCGGCCATTTTCACGAGTCCGGAGATAGGCTCCGTCGGGCTTAGAGAACATCAGGTCAGGGAAAAGGGCATTAAATACAGGGTCGGCCGGTTCCAGTTCCGCGCCCTCGGTAAGGCCCATGCTATGGGAGAGATTGCCGGTATGTTCAAGCTAATCTCCGAAGAGGGGACAGACAGGATTTTAGGCGCCCACATAATAGGACCTCATGCCTCCGACCTTATACATGAGGCGGCGCTTGCGATGGAAGGCGGGCTTACGGTAAAGGACATTGCCCATACGATTCATGCCCATCCGACTCTTGCGGAAGGTGTCATGGAAGCGGCAGAGGACGTCCACGGCATGGCGGTCCACTGTCCGAAGAAGTGATAGTGCCGACCAGGGAAGTATCCATAGGAAATATCAAAATAGGCGGACAAAATCCCCTTGCATTCATCGCCGGGCCCTGCGTTATTGAGAGTGAAGAAATCACTTTAAGGATTGCGGACAAATTAAAAGAATATTCGAAAAAGCTCGGCATCCCTTTCATTTTCAAGAGCTCCTACGACAAGGCCAACAGAACTTCCGTTAATTCCTATAGAGGGCCCGGTTTTGCCGCCGGCATAAAGATACTCCAGAGACTTAAAGAAAAACTTGAGGTCCTTGTGCTCTCGGACATTCATTCGGCTGAAGAAGCCGTAAGGGCGGCAGAGGTGCTTGATGTTATTCAGATCCCGGCATTCCTGTGCAGACAGACAGATATTATCGTTGCGGCTGCGAAGACAGGCCGGCCGGTGAATATTAAGAAAGGGCAGTTTCTTGCTCCGTGGGACGTGAAAAACATAATCGATAAGGCCCTCTCAACAGGTAATGAGAATATCATGATGACTGAAAGAGGGACTTCATTCGGATATAATAATCTTGTCGTCGATATGAGATCGGTCCCGATAATGCAGGGTTTCGGAGTACCGGTTGTTTACGATGCAACTCACAGCGTTCAACTACCCGGGGGGCAGGGCAGTTGCTCGGGAGGGCAGAGGGAATTTATCGGACCTCTTGCGAAGGCTGCCGTATCTGCAGGATGCGATGCTGTTTTCATGGAAGTCCATGAGGACCCCGATAAGGCCTTGTGCGACGGCCCGAATATGCTGGGCCTTGAGAATTTCTTTGATTTATCAATGAAGCTGAAAGAATTAAACAGGCTGGTGAAAGGATGGGGGTAAGGTCATTTTGTTATTGACCCCAAAATGTCATTCCGGTCAGAGATTCGTACCGAACTTGTCCGGAATCCTTTTTCGGAAAGACTCCCGACAAGCGGGAGTGACATGTTCACAATCAGACTTATTTAATTCTATGATGGCGATAAGGAAGTGATGTAAGATGGACAATATCATCAACCAGGCAAAAAATATTCTTAAAATAGAGTCGGAAGCTGTCAGCGCTCTCATCGACCGCATTGATAAAAATTTCATCCACGCAATTGAAATATTGCATTCCTGCGAGAGCAAGGTGGTTGTGACCGGCATGGGCAAGTCCGGCATTATCGGCAGAAAGATAGCGGCGACCCTTGCATCTACCGGGACCCCCGCCTTTTTCCTTAATCCTGCAGAAGGAGGTCACGGCGACGTCGGAGTGGTTTCAAAAGGAGACGTGGTGCTCGCGATCTCCAACAGCGGCGGGACCGAGGAGATCATCAGGATACTCCCCACATTAAAGAGGATGGATATCAGGATCATAGCAATGACAGGCAATCTCCAGTCGGCGCTTGCAAAGGCATCCGATGTGGTCCTGGATGTTTCAGTAAAAGAAGAGGCATGTCCCATGGGTCTTGCTCCTACGGCCTCTACGACCGCGACCCTTGCAATGGGAGACGCACTGGCAATAACTCTTTTGGACAAGAAGGGTTTTACCGAAGAGGATTTTGCATTTTTCCACCCCGGAGGCAATCTTGGTCGCAGGCTCCTTTTGACCGTTGAGGATTTGATGCACACGGGCCGTGCGATACCATCGGTCCATGCCGACACTTTGATGAAAGACGCCATCATGGAAATTTCATCAAAGCGGCTGGGGATCACGGCGGTAACCGACGACGGCCGGAAACTGTCGGGTGTTATCACCGACGGCGACCTGCGGAGGGGGCTTGAGAAGTGGGGAGAAGGTTTTTTCTCGCTCAGGACGGGAGATGTGATGACCCACAGGCCGAAAACAATAACCGGTAATATGCTTGCAGCTAAGGCTGTAGCGATAATGGAGAAATATTCCATCACTGTGCTTATGGTGACTGACGAAGAGGGTAACATAAAGGGCGTTATTCATTTACATGATCTTCTGAAGGCGGGAATAGTATGAACATCAAGGGGCAAACTATAAAAAGCATTGAAGAGAAGGCGAAGAACATCAAACTCCTTATCCTCGACGTTGACGGGGTCATGACCGACGGGAGCATCATTCTCGACAACGAGGGAAATGAATATAAAAGGTTCAATGTGAGGGACGGTCACGGCATAAAGATGCTGGGCAAGGCCGGGATAAAGGTCGGCATTATTACGGGGAGGAAATCCAGGGTCGTTGAAATAAGGGCAAAGGAGTTAGGCATTACCGAAGTCCATCAGAGGGTCTTCAAAAAGTCTCTGGTTTATGAAAGGCTCCTGAAGAAATATAAATGCACTGATGAAAACGTGGCTTTCATGGGCGATGATATAGTCGACGTTGAACTTCTCAAAAGGGCGGGGCTCTCGGCAGTGCCTGCCGACGCGGATGAATTGACAAAGGAATATGCAAGCCTGGTGACCCGGAAAAACGGGGGCCGGGGCGCGGTCAGAGAATTTACCGATTTGATATTGAAGGCATCGGGCCTGTGGGCAAAAGCAGCAGGGGAGTTTCTTGATTAACGTCCCTACGATAATCACATTCAGCAGGATACTTATAATCGTCCCCTTTATACTGGTGGCGCCGGAAAAACCCCTGTTAGGCGCTGTCCTCTTTGCAGTCGCCTCGCTGACCGATTTCCTTGACGGGTATCTCGCGCGAAGGTCGCAGCAGGTGACAAAGCTGGGGATCCTCCTGGACCCTATCGCCGATAAACTTCTTGTCATATCCGCTCTCATTGTGCTTGTCGATATGGAGTTTGTGCCTGCGTGGATCGCCATTGTAATTATAGCCAGAGAGTTTATTGTCACAGGGTTAAGGGTTGTGGCGCTTTCCAAGGACATCGTAATACCTGCCGAGATAGGCGGCAAATTAAAGGTGACGGCCCAGATTTCGTCAATACTTGTCCTGCTTCTGGACCGCACGTTGATTGCTGTTGATTTATACAGCACCGGAATTACATTGCTGTGGATAGCTATGGTCCTGGGTATTGTGTCCGGTGTCCGGTATTTTGTTCTCTTCTGGAAACGGTTATGACGGCTTCACTTCTTTCGTTTTATCCTGCTTTGTATCTTCTTGTTCCGGCGGCGTTTATCATCGGTTCTGTTCCTTTCGGGCTTATTTTTACGAAGACTATGGGGGTAGATCCCCGGACCGCCGGGAGTAAAAATATCGGCGCAACTAATGTGCTCAGGACGGCAGGAAAGATGCCCGCGCTTCTTACGTTACTGGGAGATACGCTGAAAGGGGCCGTACCTGTTTTGATCTGCAATTATATTATTTCCGGCCGGTTGTCAGGAGACGCTGCTTTGCTCCAGACTGCAAAAGATTTCTGGGGAGGCGCCGTGGGAATCACCGCCGTTGCGGGACACGTTTTTTCGGTGTTCCTCTCATTCAAAGGAGGAAAGGGTGTTGCGACGGGGTTAGGGGTATTGGTTGCATACAGTCCTTCAACTGCATTGCTTACGCTTCTCATCTGGATTGCCGTTGCGGTGCTTACAAGATATTCCTCCCTTGCCGCTGTTGTTGCGGTAAGCGCGTTGCCGCTCACCTTTGCATTAACGGATTTTTCCGTGAGCAAAGTTGTATTCGGTGTTTTGCTTGCGGCGCTGATAGTCTTCAGACATACGGAAAATATAAAAAGGCTTATTGAAAGAAAAGAATCGAAGATAGGGGGAAAAATATAATCCACAGATTGCACAGATTTCACAGATGATTAAACAGAGACAGAACAAATTCAGATCCGAAATTCGAATTTAAATCTGTTCAGTTTGTGTAATCTGTGGATAGAAAATGATATGAAAAAAGCGGTCGTACTTTTAAGCGGAGGGCTTGATTCGACAACTACGCTGGCCATTGCAGGGTCGAAGGGGTTTGAGCTTTACGCCCTTAGCTTTGATTACGGGCAGAGACATGGGATTGAACTTGAAGCAGCGAGACTGAATGCGGAGAAGTTCGACGTAAAAAAACACCTCATTGTAAATTTCAATCTCAGAGACATAGGCGGCTCGGCGCTGACGTCTGATATGGAAGTACCTAAAGACAGTCACAAGTTACAAGTTGCGAGTTGCAAGTTAAAGAGTAAGAAGTCTAATAACTCGTCCCTTGCCCCTTGTCCCTTGTCCCTAATCCCTGTTACTTACGTTCCGGCGCGCAATACAATATTTCTTTCTTTTGCTCTTGGATGGGCGGAGGTTTTAGAATCCGGGGACATTTTTATAGGGGCGAATGCGGTGGATTACAGCGGCTATCCTGATTGCAGGCCGGAGTTCATAAAGGCATTCGAAGACATGGCAAATCTTGCTACCAGGGCGTCCGTCGAGGGAAAATGCAGGTTCAAAATCCATGCCCCTCTGATCAACCTCACAAAGGGTGAAATCATCAGGCAGGGCATTGAGCTTGGCGTAGATTACTCATTGACATGGAGCTGTTATGACCCGCAATTAAAAGCAGGGGCCAGGAATTCTCAATCCCCGGTCCCTTGTTTGAAATGCGACAGTTGCCGGCTCAGGGCAAAGGGTTTTGAAGAAGCCGGAATAAAAGACCCACTGATTATTTCGTAGCAGGACTGATCGTAACATTGAAAGGCATGAGCGTCTCACCGCCGTTGCCGTCTGAGACAGAGGCAGTGACCGCCGCTTTTCCCCCGAAATCAGAGGGAACATCCCATCTGATCAAACCTGATGAATCAATCGTCATGCCGTCCGGCGCTGTTTTAAGAGAATAAGTCAGGGCGTCTCCGTCAGGGTCGGCGGCGTTTATTTTGCCGGTATATGTCTTGCCGTCGAAAGTGAAGCTGTTGTCCTCGGTAATCACGGGAGGCATATTGCGTATTTCTCTGTTCAGGGTAAGAGAACGGCCGTATGTTTCCCCGTCATAAGGGGTTATCCTGACTGATATCCGGTCTCCTCTTTTGATCCGGACGCCTGTCTCCCTGTTGTCCCCGGCCGGCTCACCGTTTACAGTCCATTCATAGAGGATTGTTATGTCGTCGCCGTCAATATCGCTTCCCTCGGCCTCGACGTACAGCTTGTCGTTGGGCTTAAAGACTTCGGGCATGATCTTGACCCTTGTCAGTTCGGGAGGAGTATTTTTCGTCGAAGTTAAATCGCGTGTTGTCTCTGAAGGATTGATTTCTGTCAAACCGCGATGATCATCAGACGTCCCCGCTGTTTCGGAAATATTCTTTTCATTTCCTCCGGAAGTCGTTTGCCTGCCGGCGCCGGAAGGTTTTTCCGTTGAGCAGGAAATAAGAAAACAGAGAGAAAGCAGCAATAACAGTTTACTAATGTTGTTTATCATCAGTATTGACATAAGGCCGATAACCTGGCCCGTTCCAAACTCGGATTGCCGGCGTTTTCAGCGTCTATTTCAACTGTATAAAGATAAGGGATATGCATGACGGCGACCTCGCCGGGATTGGAAGCGACTACTCCGGTCTTGATCAGTCCTTCATCCGCCCCGGAGTTGCCGACAACCGTATCGACGATCTTTGCATAAACAGCGTATACGGGGTCAGGGCTGGTCCCGAGATCAAAAAACATATCGTAAGTGCTTGCAGTTCCTGGTGTAATGGTCAGGGAGCTGTCGCAGGCTGCGTCCCAGTCATCTGTTGCGTTATTGAGTTTGTCGATGAGGCATGCAGTTGAAGCTGTAAGGCTGAAGAAAGTCAACTGCGCAGTCTTTTCTGAATCCCCTTTGGTGGAAAAGACCTGATAAGCAATATCTATACTGCCTTTACCGGCTTCAAGCGTGGTACTGTATCTTTTCCCGATGCCTGACACCTGTGTTCCCGATGTCACCATGTAAATGAGTCCCGACATCATGGCGAGGGCGATCAGTGATAGTATCAATACCATTACCAGGGCAATCCCCCTGTTATTGCGCAGTACACTGTTCGCGCAATGACAGGTCTCCCTCTTTCCGGATTTGTAAAATATAAACAGTTTCATAATGAACTTAAATTGGAGGTCCTTACGTTTATCGTATATACCTTCCATCTGTAATTAAGGTAATCAGTAATGGCGGAAAGATCAAAATCGCGTCCGAAAACGGCTGACCTGCCGACCGTGACGGATGTGCCCCCTGCGGTAAAATTATCGAAGGTGAAATCCGGGTCCCGCTGGCCTTCATGGGCCAGGATGTAGACCTGCACTTCTTTGACCCTTGTCCTGATCTGCAGGGATGTAAGGCCTGCCAGGCTGTTTGAATAGGCGTCGCCCGAGCCGTTTTCAAAATCACCGTCATCATCGTTGTCCAGCGCATATATCACCTGCATGTCGGCAACGCAATCGAGGAGCGGCATTTCGGTGAACTCGAGCACGCCCGCAGATGCGCTGTGATTGAGTGCCGCCTTGACAAGCACCCCTGTGCCGGTGGCGCATCTCGGCAGAGCAATAGCGGATATATAGTAATCCGCCCTGTTAAAAGGGGCCCGCAGGGTGTTAAGGGGATTGGCGTTGGAAATGCCGTATACAAGGCGGACATCCGTATCGTCGACAGGTGCATAAGAGGCGGAGACCGCACTGTACTGTGTGTGATATGATCCGCCGGTGACGACGAGGGAACGTGAGTTGGAATCGGTTGATCCCGGCGACAGGACGATTACCCGGTCCGTATCCGACAGGTCTTCCGTGTACAAAGCCCAGGTCCTTACATAAGGCGGCGCCGATTGTAGTCGTGTATTCTTTCCGGCAGCATCATCCGGTGCTACGCCTGCCGATTTAATGACCAGATAATCAGACCCGGCCACTATGCCTGCGGCAAGTCCGGCGCCATTGCCGCTCCTGAATGGGCCCGGGGGGTTGTTCGGCGCATCATTATAATCAGTATAGGGCGCACTTGACGCCTCGGTATAGCCCGGGACTTCGTCCCAGAGGTTATCATTTACATTAATGTCATCTATGCCTGTTACATTCCACGGCAGTCCTAATCCCGCGTGCTCGATGTCCTGCCTCAATATATCAAGCCCCACAATGCCCTCGATATTGGTTTCAGCTATCCTGGACTGCTGTTTGAACTGGGTCAACAGTCCTGTAAATATCTGAGAGGCGGCTGCTATGGTAAAGACAAAGATGACCATGGTTATCAGAAGCTCTATAAGAGTAAAACCCCTTTCCGACATTCGTGCTGTGGTTTCCGGCTTCTGATGCATTTATTCCTGTCTCCTCACTATTGTCGAAATTGTATGAGTATAAGGGTCCCCGTTGGCCGTTGTCCTTTCCTTCCACTCCCATGTGATCCTTATTTCAATCTGCTTGCTGTCCAGGCTTAAATCGTCAATTCTCAGCGAGGGGGTAAAAGTCGCAGAGGTGTTTCGAAGTGCCCTTGTGATGTCATTTTCAGTTATGAAGTCCCCGCCTGTATCATTCAGATCACTGTCATCGAAAGAAAGGTTCCTAAGTTCATTCATTCTTCCTTCCGCAATATTCACCGCTTCATCTCTCAGGACGTTTATCATGTTTGAGTCTATGCTCACGAGCGCGGTCTGCATCAGGGCCAGAAAAACCAGGAGCAGCACTACAAGCGCGATAAGGACCTCAACAAGGGTCAGTCCCTTTTTATTTAGCGACACAGTTAGCGGCACTGCATGCCCCTCCTTCCGTGAGCGGTGTTGTTAGTTCGCCCATGTTTATCCTTGTCGCAGATATTGAAATGCAGTCATAGTCCGCATCGACAGTCGTATTGCTGCAGACAGTCTTATCGTCGCGTGAAAGCCCTCTTATATTAAACTCGATCCTGGTGTCGGCAGCATCGCTCCATGCAATCGGATAGCGGGCATCCAAATTTTTCTGTGATACCGGATCATCATTTCCCGGATCTGCATCTCCGTCGCCGTCCGGCGCCGGGTCGGTATCCTCATAAATGGAATATTGTGTGGTTGTCAAATCGACAAAGTGCATTTTGTTCTTCTTCATGGCCATTGCCCTTGCATTCATCAGATCGATATGCATCTCTTTTATCTGGCTCTCGACATTATAGCTGCCGATCCACCCCTGAAATGAAAATGCAAGGGCGGCTGCAAGGATGCCGATGACAGTTACAACTATTACCAGCTCAATCAGTGTCATTCCATTATTATTCATCATATGTCTTGACTCTTAACTCTTGCCCCTTGTCTCTTTACCCTTGCCCCTTGTCTCTTTACCCTTGCCACTTGAATTACCTCTCCCTTATATGCAGCGTCCTTTTTATGGGAGGAGGCTGTGTCATAATGGACAGCCCCTGCTGTACCGGCGGAAGTCCTTCCATTGCCCCGGTTCTTCTGCCACCTTTGGAATCAGGATTACCGGGACCGGGATTACCGGGACCAGGATCACCGGGACCAGGGGGGTCTTCTTTAAAAACATCTTTGAGTTTTTTCTGCTCAATCGCTGCCGTCGACACCTGGATCAGGGCCGTGCCTTCCAAAAAGGCGGCGGCGGAGCCGCCGGTATTGTAGCGAATGGCCCATATATATGTTTTGCCCCCGATAGAGCAGACGTCGGTATACGGTTTCGATGAAGTAAAGAAAATAACGCCTGTAGTTACGCCCAGAGGGTCCGTGATAATGCGCTCCGCGCCGTAACCTGTCGAGGAAGCGTCGAGAGAGATGTACCATCCGCTGAAATCCGAGGCGTTAGCGGAAGATTCCGCAGGCACGCTGCCGATTGAAGTGACATCTGTCAGACCGCTCACAGAAGTAGTGCAGTCGGGGTCTATAGGGATTTCATCTGATAATGCAAGGCAAGGTTCTTTGACGCCGTAAATCAGTCTCTGCCCGCTCTCGTCATCGATGCCCGTTTCCTGCGCGTAATAGTATCTGCCGGTCCCGAAAAACAGCCATAAACAGCCTGCCGCGCCGTCGCTGGTACAGCCCCTGTTTTTCTGCAGCCGCGCTACAGAAGAAGTAACAGGGCCGATATTGTCCAGTATTGAACTCCATTGCCAGTTATTCGGGGTGGGGTCTTCCTTTGTCACAAGCCTTCCTATGCCTCCTTTTGTCCATGTATAAGGAGATGATGATGTGCGTTTGACATAGCCTAAATAGACGGCGTCATCCTGATAATCCAGATCGGAATCGTTCGTCGCATTAAGCATGGAGCCAGCGAAGGCATACCGGATTCCTGTATTCAAGGGGTATCCGCCGGCAAGGGCGCCGGTCTCCAGGTCGAGCACAAACAGTTTAAGGTCCTGGTCGGAACGGCCCATGAACTGCATATCGGCAGTGTTTATCGGTCCCGTAGGCCCTGAGCCTAACACAACGAACCAGTGTCCGTTTTTGTCTCTGTCCGGTAGACCGTCGGTCTTTGCGCTGATCCTTACGATGGCAGGGCCTGTAGTTGCATAGCCGAGCTGCGGATGTGAAAATTCCCAGAGAAGCTGGGGGTTGTTCTCATCGGTAACGTCAAGGGCGAAGTAGGAGGAATAACCGATACTGCTGCCGCTGACATCTGCCGGAGTATTGACGAAGTCTTTACTTCCGTCGCCGCTTACGTCGGGACGCGTTGCTGTTGTCGTAGCTGTCGATGCGCACGCGCCCCCGGTCCTCATCCCGCCGATGAGGATTGTCCTCCAGCTCGACTGTGTCCTCGTGTCGCCGGGACTTCCATTGATGCTCGCATCGAACAGGTAAGGGCTCAGGTCAACGGAATAGACGTGACAGTAGTCCGGGTCTGAAATATATTTCAGATATGGAAGGGCATTTTTGGGAATAAAGGCCCAGATCTCTTTTCCAAGGTCGCTGCCCGTTAGTTTCGCCTTCTGCGTGTACGTCTGCCCATTCCACTTAAGTCCAAGTTTTCCGAGCTTGAATGCATGCAGCATCCCGTCGTTTCCTCCGGCATACACCATGCCCCTGTTTTTGTAGCCTGAAGAGTTGATAAAGTCCCTGTAAGTAGTGTCATTGTATTTACTGTCATACATATTTAACTGCAGCCATGAAGCAATACGCGGTGTGGAATTGAGAATATCGCCCAGCTTCCATATGCCTGAGGTATCGTCAATGACGACGCTCCTCTGCCGGTAATCGTTGATACCATTGGCGTCGGCGTCCTGGACGATATCAACGCCGTGGAGGTAGTTAATGATGTTTTCAGCGTCATCTGTAACGCTGCTGTCGCTGTCTGTATCGGTCGCATTAAGGTACGGAGCTAATGTGGCCGCATTGTTGGGGTGGAACCCCCAGTCTTCAGCGCCGTTTTGCAGGAATGAGCTTCCGTCGATGGTTGTGTAAAGTCTCCTCGGGGTTGTATTGAGGTTTCTGCTCCATAACAGTTTACCGGCCTCCCAGAGGTAGTTCAGGTCCTCGAAATTTATTTTGGTGTAGGTCGTGGAATCGGGCGCTCCGTCGCCGTTTGAGTCCGCATAGAGTTTGGCTATCGTCTTGTCCAGTTCGGTATCGAATTCCATTCGAACTATGTAGTCATTGGACAGGTTCAATGTATTGTCCTGATCGGTGTCTTCGATTATATTGCTGTTTGCGAAGAAAGGGTCGACATGATACCACAGGTTCTGGACCAGTCCCGACCATGCTATTACATCGTTGCCGAACCTGCGTCTCGGATAGAAAACGGCCTGAATAAGGTTGGCGCCCTGTCCTTCGCCGGAGGCAAGGACTGAAGCTGCAGTGCCGGAAGACGCGCGTTTCAGAATGCTAAGAAATGCCTCTTCGATTTTTTGTTCAAGCTCTGCGCCGTCTGTTGCTTCATAAAACGTGTCAGGCTCGCCATCTTCGTTATTGTCCCATTCAGACTGCTGATCGGGCACATTGTTGCCATTGGTATCTTCAAATCCTCCGTTTATGGCGGCATACCTCAGCAGTGTCGATCCCTTACCGAAAGCAAAGACGGGATAAAGCGTTAAATTTTGCGCCCCGGTGATATTGTTGACCCCGAGCGTCGGAGAGTTCCTGAGGTCCGTAGTGTGCATATGGAGAGCGACGTCTTCGATACCCGCGACATATCCGCCTGCGCCGCAGGACGGAAAAGTTGAAGCAGAGAAGGAATAGTCTTCCGGCGAAATCCCCGACTTCGCAGGACAACTGCCGTCTGAGCAGTTAAATGTTGACTTGCCTGATGCATAATCGGCAATAGTGCCGGGAAGATTGCCGTCGCTGCAGGGTTCGCCGTCTGTAAGGAAAAGCACGTAGCTCTTTGCGCATTGAGGGTATCGCGGCTGTCCGCCGGTCCCGTAATTAAACGGGTCCACATTGTTGTTGATCTGGTAGTCGCCTGAGGCATAACGCGGCCCCGGCCCTCCGGCAATCGATGCCTGCTGGGCAAAGTATCCTTCCGTGGTCCACAAAGTCTCGGCCAGCGGGGTGTTCGCGCTTGGCCTCGTCAGGTTTATTTCATTTACCGTGCTCGAAAGGCTCCCGCCGGAGACATAGACCCTTACGGCGCCTCCCTCGTTAGTGTTATAAAATGTAAGGCCGATCCTTGCACGGTCTCCGACAACATTCTGCAAAACGCCTTCAACCGGTGTCGGAACACGGACTGCCACATTATAATCGCTTCCAAAAGAGCTGCATGTTGAGCCGGAGGCTATGTCGAAGCTTGAGGTCCCTGAACCGCTTCCATTACAGGACCCTCCGTTTGATATGACCCTCATGCAGCGCGTTCCGGTATAAGAGCTGTCCACGTAATTTTCAGCGTCAGTTATCTGCTTATACGTGCCTCTGCTGTCGCAGTCGGATTTTTCTCCCACGAGCCTGTTATATCCCGATCCTTCCCCGGAGGTTGTTTTACCGCCGGTCATTACCTTTCTTGTGACGTCTATCCGCCGCATTGTCAGCCAGTTAAGGTAATTGCCGTCCCATTCATTAGAATTTTTGGACCTTGCCCCGGTCAGCCCGCTCCCTGTTTTGGGATCTGACTGCACAAATCTGTTGGATGAGTAAGTGTACCAGTAGTCAGGATTGAAATAGCCGTAATATTTGTAAGTCGGATATGCGCCGGGGTTGGTGAATCCGGTACACGGACTACCGCTGTTGGCGCAGCCGTAATCATCTGTTGTAACAGTTGTCTCAAAGCCGTCTGAATAAGCAAAGTTAAACATGCTCCCTGAGTTGTCAAGGACTATCATGATATTGGGAGGCACATTCTGTACGACATAAGGCGGCACAACACAATAGTCTTCCATGACCGCGGCATCGGTTGCAGTATGCAGAGTTATATGAAGCAGGGCCAGTGCGGAAAATATAATAAATAATCTCTTCATGTTCCCCCTATTCGACCATATCCTCGTATATCAATATTGATGTTATTTTGCCCTCCTGAAAGAATATCTCCACCTTTTTGCCCGAGGTCAGAGACGTCTTTTTAAGATGTTCTCCGGAAGGATTTATTAAAGGTATCCCCGAAATGCCGTAGTATTTCCCCCGCACCTGTATTGAATCATTTGTAACACGCTGGATTATCCCCTCTACGGTACTTACTTTTGCGGCATGAGCAGGCACCATGAATGTAATAATCATCGATAAACAAATAAGCAAAAATATTGACTGTTTCATCTCTTGCTCCTTGATGCTGGGAACTTGGTCATAATCATTATTATGCAATTCCGATGCTAAAGCTAACGTCTTATTATTCATATGGATAATTTGAAATTGTTTCTTTCTTGTGTAATATATTTCATAGGATTGTGTAGACGGTTACATAATCCGGAGTTCAACAGGCGCTGAAAAAGTTTTTTTGACCGGCATTCTAAAAGGAGCATATATGAACAGAGAACTTGCAGAGGACGTTGTAACAAAGGCATTAAAAAAGGGATGTGACGCGGCAGAGGTTTTTGCTAAAAGCTCAAAAGGGATTTCAGTAGAGGCGAAAGACGGGGAGGTGGAGGCATTGAAGGCGTCTCAGGACCGGGGCATGTCATTAAAGGTCATCAAAAGGCACAGGCTCGGCTTTGCCTTTGCAACAAGCCCTGAAGAGATTGACCGCATGATAGAGGAGGCAGTAAAAGGCGCTGAGTATGCCGGAATTGATGAATATGCCGATGTTCCGGAGAAAATGCCGCCGGCAGAGGTTTTGATATTCGACGAAAAGATAAAACACCTGAGGGAAGATGATGTGATAAGGGACGCGCTGCTTCTTGAAAATAGCGCGCTTGCCTTTGACGGGAGGATAAAAAAGGTGAGGAAGGCGCAGGCAGGGGGCGGAGTCGGACAGACCGTAATTGTCAATTCAAAGGGAGTAAGTATCAGTTATGAGAGCAGTTATTATTCGGCCAGTGTAACGGCCCTTGCGCGGGATGAAGGCGGGGAAAGCCAGATGGGATGGGATTATGCGGGCAGCAGGAGAATGGGCGATATTGATTTGAGTCATGTCGGGAGCGCTGCTGCGGCAAGGGCCATAGAGCTTTTAGGATCGAGAAAAATCTCCGCTGCGAAAGTCCCCGTGATACTCGCTCCATCAGTAGCGGTCGATTTCCTCGAAATACTCAGCGCGTCTCTTTCCGCTGAGGCGGTGCAGAAGGGGC
>QZJG01000033.1 GCA_003599275.1 Nitrospiraceae bacterium
AAAAATTTTTCATATAAGAACGTTATGCAGGTGCCCAGGCTTAAAAGTATCGTGCTCAACGTAGGTATGGGTGAAGCGACTCAGGACATAAAGCCGCTGGAGGCGGCGGTAAAAGAGCTGGCTACCGTAACCGGGCAGGCGCCGGTAATCACAAGGGCCAAAAAATCCATTGCCGGATTCAAACTTCGTGAAGGGATGCCTGTGGGATGCAGGGTCACTCTGAGAGGAGAAAGGATGTTCGATTTCCTCGACAGGTTTATCAGTCTCGCATTGCCCCGCATAAGAGATTTTAAGGGTGTCTCCCCAAAGTCTTTTGACGGAAGGGGCAACTATGCCTTTGGGGTAAGGGAGCAGATAATATTTCCCGAGATCGTTTATGACAAGGTCGCAAGCATCCATGGGATGGATATAATTTTTGTTACAACAGCAAAAACCAATGCGGAGGGCAAGGCGCTTCTCCAGTCTTTGGGGATGCCTTTCAAAAACTGAATGCAAGATCCATTATTTAAAATTAAAGGACAACAATGGCAAAGAAGAGTCTCATAATCAAGTCCGGCAGGCCGCAGAAATTTAAGGTGAGGGAGTATCACAGATGCCGCCTTTGCGGCAGACCGAGAGGCTATCTTAAAAAATTTGCGATGTGCAGGATATGTTTCAGGACGCTTTCCCTGAAGGGTATGATCCCCGGCGTCACAAAATCCAGTTGGTAGAGGTCAATTATGCTTACAGATCCGATAGCAGATATGCTTACAAGAATCAGAAACGCCAACATGGCCAGGCTCGAAAAGGTCGATGTACCCGCTTCGAAACTGAAGATTGAGATCACAAAGATTCTCAAGGAAAAAGGCTTTATAAAAGGCTTTAAGGTCTTGAGGGACAAGAAGCAGGGGATCATCAGGATCTCTCTGAAATATATTGTCGGCAATGAAAAGGTCATAACGGGACTGAGAAGGATCAGCACGCCCGGCAGAAGGGTCTATGTCGATAAGATGGCTATACCGAGGGTAATGGGAGGGTTCGGCATTTCCATTATCTCAACATCAAAGGGTATCTTCACCGATGAAGCTTGCAGGCGTGAAGGAGTGGGCGGCGAGGTCCTGTGTAATGTATGGTAAGGAGAAAAGATGTCAAGAGTAGGTAAAAATCCAATACAGTTGCCGGGTGGCGTTGTTGTAAAGGTCCAGGGGTCGCAAGTCTCCGTAAAAGGACCGAAAGGCGAGCTCAAGTGGGACTTCCCTGCGGGAATGAAGGTCACGGTGCTGGACAATAGTGTACAGGTGGAAAGGTCGTCGGACTTGAAACAGTTCAGGGCCTTACACGGCACAACGAGGAATCTTATTGCGAACATGGTTACGGGCACCAGCGCCGGATACCAGAGGATACTCGATATATCTGGTGTCGGCTACAGGGCACAGGTGCAGGCGAAGAGGATTGTCTTCACGCTTGGGTATTCTCATCCGGTTGAGTTTAATTTGCCGGAAGGGATAAGCGCTGAGGTCGATAAAAAGCAGACGCAGCTGACCCTCAGCGGTATCGATAAACAGCTTCTGGGCCAGGTGGCCGCAAACATTCGCGCCCTGCGGCAGCCGGATATATATAAGGGGAAGGGCGTCAGATATTCATACGAGAAGATTAAGCTCAAGGTCGGTAAGGCGGGTAAAAAATAGTTGTTAGATAAGAACTGACAACTGATTTTGGAGGTAATTTTGGCATACAGTAAATCGAAAGCAAAAGAGAGACGTCACCGCAGGGTCAGAAAGAAGGTATCCGGTACTCCGGAGAGACCGAGGCTTAATGTATTCAGAAGCACAAATAATATATATGCTCAGATAATAGATGATTATTCCGGCATGACGCTTATGGCCGCATCGAGTATTGACAAGGAGTTGAAGGGCAAGATAAATCACGGCGGCAATATCGAGGCTGCAAAGGTTGTCGGCGGTTTGATAGCCAGAAGGGCGTCAGATAAAGGAATCAAAAAAGTCGTGTTTGACAGGGGTGGTTATCTTTATCACGGCAGAATTAAGGCCCTTGCTGATTCAGCAAGAGAGGGCGGTTTACAATTTTAAATTTTAAATTTTATCGGAGGTATCGTGGGTAGGATTGACCCTGAAAATCTTGGTCCGTTAAAGGACAAAGTCATACATATAAATAGAGTTGCCAAAGTTGTTAAGGGTGGAAGACGTTTTTCTTTCAGTGCCCTTGTGGTTGTCGGCGATGAAAGCGGACACATCGGGTTCGGAAAAGGCAAGGCGGCAGAAGTGCCTGAGGCCATCAGAAAGGCAGTAGAACATGCAAAGAGGGCCCTCGTTAAAGTGTCGGTAGTGGATGGGACAATCCCGCACCAGATCAATGGTGAATACGGAGCGGGGAAGGTGGTTATTTCGCCCGGCAGGCCCGGGACCGGACTCATAGCCGGCGGTCCTGTACGCGCGATAATGGAAGTAGTTGGAATACGGAATATCGTTGCTAAATCATTAGGCAGTCGAAATCCTTTCAATACGGTCAGGGCCACCATTAACGGGCTTCTGAAACTGAAGGATTCAGAGAGTGTATCAAAGAGGACGGGTAAGAGCGAAGAAGAACAGGGGTTGGCTAATGAAAGCGCTTAAGGTCACTCTTAAAAGAAGTCTGGCCGGCAAACCGGAGAAGCAGAGAAAGGTCATCCATGCTCTGGGTTTGAGGAAGATAAACCAGAGTATCGTCCATAAGGACACCCTGTCAATAAGAGGGATGATCCACAAGACTTCACATCTGGTTGAAGTAAGGGAAGTGGAGGAATAAATGAAACTATCAGACCTTGCGCCGGATCCCGGAAGCAGGAAGAAAAAAAAGAGAGTTGGCAGAGGGTGTGGTTCAGGCCACGGCAAGACTTCCTGTAAAGGGCATAAGGGGCAGAAGGCAAGAACAGGAGGCGGAACAAAGCCGGGGTTTGAAGGCGGTCAGATGCCTTTGCAGCGTCGCCTGCCCAAGAGGGGATTCACGAATATATTCCGGAAGGAATTCTCGATTGTAAACGTCGGGGCACTTGCCGCTCTGGAAGAGACGACCGTTACGCCTGACATTCTTGCAGATAAGGGATTGATCAAGAATGCAAAAACCGCTGTAAAAATCCTGGGCAGGGGAGAGATAACGAAGCCGGTTATTGTAAAAGCTGCCGCCTTCAGCGCCTCTGCAAGGGAGAAGATACTCGGTGCACAGGGAAGCGTAGAGATAATCCGGATGAAGCAGGCCGGCGGACAAACATAATAATTCAAGGCCGGAATTTTGCAGCATGTTTTAATTCAAGGCATTCCTGAATATTAAATGAATAGCGAGCATATTCCCTGCAGCTTGCTGCAGGGTTAAGCGAGCGAATGAGAAAAACAATTCCTTACATTAGATTCCCTGTAGCCTGCTACAGGGAAGATCAATCTAAAATAAACAACTAATCGTGAGTATAGTCAACAGCTTTCAAAACATATTTCGGGTTGCAGAACTTAAGAGCAGGATAGTATTTACCCTGGCCCTTCTGGCTGTCTACAGAATAGGCGCACACATACCGACACCGGGGATTAACGGAGAGGAATTGAGCAAGTTCCTCATGGAAAAGGGTGGAGCGCTGATGGGCTTTTTTGACATGTTTTCCGGTGGCGCACTGTCGAGGGCGACAATCTTTGCGCTCGGGATAATGCCTTATATCAGCGCATCAATTATTTTACAGCTTCTTACTATTGTTATCCCGACACTCGGTCGTCTCGCAAAAGAGGGCGAGAGCGGCAGAAAGAAAATTATTCAGTATACAAGGTATGGGACCGTTGTAATCAGTCTTATTCAGTCGATGGGCATAGCCGTAGGAATTGAAAGTATGAGCCAGGGGGCGTTTGTTCAAAACCCCGGGTGGAGTTTCAGGCTTTTGACTATGATTACCATGACCTCCGGCACCGCTTTTCTCATGTGGCTTGGTGAGCAGATAACAGAGCGGGGCATAGGCAACGGGATTTCGCTGATAATTTTTGCCGGAATAGTCGCGCGGTTTCCCAATGCGGTTGTCGGCTCCATATCTCTTGTCAGGGCGGGCGAATTGCATATCCTTCTGATGCTCTTTGTGGTAGTAATGATGCTGGCGGTAATAGGGATAATCGTATATATGGAAAGAGGACAGAGAAAGATACCTGTACAATATGCGAAGCGCGTGGTAGGCAGAAAGGTTTATGGCGGGCAGAATACTCATTTGCCGCTTAAGATAAACAGTGCCGGTGTCATCCCTCCCATCTTCGCGTCATCTATCATAATGTTCCCTGCGACGATTGCCGGTTTCATAGCCATTCCCTGGGTCCAGGCATTATCAAGGCAGCTTGCTCCGGGAACGGTAGTTTATACAATGCTCTATATCGGGATGATCTTTTTCTTCTGTTATTTTTATACATCAATTATATTCAATCCCGTGGACATCGCAGACAACCTCAAAAAGCACGGGGGCTTTGTCCCCGGCGTAAGACCCGGACAGAAGACATCGGATTATTTATTTCACGTCCTCTCAAGAATCACTTTCGGAGGAGCGGTTTATCTTGCCGCTGTCTGCATAATGCCTGATATCCTGCAGAGATATTTCAACGTTCCCTTTTATTTTGGAGGAACGTCCATACTTATAGTTGTCGGTGTCGGTCTGGACACCATGTCGCAGATCGAATCTCACATGGTAACGCGCTCCTATGAGGGGTTTCTTAAAAAAGGAAGGATCAGGGGCAGGAAAAGCTGATATTTATATTTTGACAAACGGTTTTTATACCTTCTTTGATAATTATAAAGTCACACGATGAAATAAAAAGGATGGCAGAAGCATGCCGGATCGTGGCAGAGGTTTTGGACGGCATTAGAGAAAATATCGCCCCCGGAGTCGCCACGATAGAACTTGACGGATTTGCAGAGACGTTTATTTGCAAAAGAGGTGCGCGGCCTGCGTTCAAGGGTTACAGGGGGTACCCGGCAAGTGTCTGTACCTCGATAAACGAGCAGGTTGTGCATGGAATTCCTTCTTCGATTAAATTGGGAGAAGGTGATATTGTCAGTCTTGACATAGGTGTTTATTATAAAGGCTTTTACGGCGACGCGGCCGTGACCTTGCCTGTTGGGAAGATAAACGAAAGGGCGGGCAGACTGCTTTTTACGACTGAAAAGGCATTGCAGTCGGGAATTGAAAAGGCCGTACCCGGCAGGAGGCTTTCAGATGTCTCGGCAGCCATACAATGCTGCGCTGAAGCAGAGGGTTTTTCGGTAGTCAGGAGTTTTGTGGGCCATGGTATCGGGAGGGAGCTTCATGAAGAGCCACAGATACCCAATTTCGGGAAGGATGGGAAGGGCCCGGAACTCAGGGAGGGAATGACACTTGCGATTGAACCGATGGTCAACGCCGGTGGATGGGAAGTTGAAATATTAGAGGACGGATGGACCGCTGTGACAAAAGACGGAAGCTTGTCGGCCCATTTTGAGCATACGATTGCAATAACAAAAGATGGAAATATTGTGTTGACTAAATTGTAAATAAAAATTATAATTATAAGCTTTGTAATGTCAAAAGAAGATGCCATAGAAGTTCAGGGAACAATAAAGGAGAATCTGCCCAATGCCATGTTCAGGGTTGAACTGGAAAACGGGCAGCAGATTCTGGCATATGTTTCGGGCAAGATGCGCATGCATTTCATCAAAATATTGCCCGGCGACAAGGTGACCGTGGAGCTTTCGCCCTATGACCTTACAAAGGGCAGAATAACGTACAGGTTCAAGTAAAAAGTTGAAAGTGAAGAGAGCTGAGCCGGGATTTTTAAAATTTCATTGTTATATAGCTTTTAATTGAATTGGAGAGAATATGAAAGTCCGTTCATCGGTAAAACCGATATGTCCCAAATGTAAGGTCATTAAAAGACAGGGTGTTGTGAGGGTCATTTGCAGCAACCCCAAGCATAAACAGCGACAGGGATAATAAGAGTTTAGGGTCAAGAGTTCAGAGTTAAAGGAGAAACTTTTGATGGAGAATAGAGGAGAGAAAAGGTGAGAATAGCAGGCGTCGATCTACCGGGTAAAGAGAGAATTGAGATAAGTCTCACAAGGATATTTGGTATTGGAAGGACCACATCAGTCAGGATTTTACGGGAGGCGGGTGTGGACATTAACAAAAAGGCAAAGGACCTTACCGATGAGGAAGGTGTGAAGCTCAGGGCTATTATTGACAGAGATTTTAAAGTAGAAGGCGATTTAAGGCGCGAAATATCAATGAATATAAAAAGGCTTCAGGATATCGGCAGCTATAGAGGTCTCAGGCATAAATCGAAATTGCCTGCGAGGGGGCAGAGGACCAAGACAAACGCCCGCACACGCAAGGGACCGAGAAAGGCCGTTGGTAGCATGAAGAAGAAGGGGGTTTAATGGCCCAGAAGAAGAAAAAGAGCGGCAAAAAGGAAAAGAAGTCGGTCCATACGGGAGAGGCATATATTCAGGCAACTTTCAATAATACGATCATTACTATCACCGATCAGAACGGGAACGTGATAACATGGTCCTCTGCAGGAACGCAGGGATTTAAGGGGTCGAGAAAGGGAACGCCCTATGCTGCGCAGATTGCGGCGGATGTGGCGGCGAAAAAGGCCATGGCTTTCGGCATGCGCCGTGTGGACATATACGTGAAGGGGCCCGGCGCCGGTCGCGAATCCGCCATCAGGGCGCTTCAGGGCGCAGGACTTGAGATAAGCCTGATCAAGGACGTAACACCTGTTCCCCACAATGGTACAAAACCGCCGAAAAGGAGAAGAGTATAGTGGCAAGGTACAGAGACGCATTGTGCAGATTATGCAGAAGAGAAGGAGAGAAGCTTTATCTGAAAGGCGACAGGTGCTACACCGACAAATGCGGGGTTGAAAGAAGAAAGTATGCGCCCGGTCAGCACGGCCAAAAGAGGAAAAAACTTTCCGATTACGCCCTTCAGCTTAAGGAAAAGCAAAAAGCAAAAGAGATTTATGGTGTTCTGGAAAGCCAGTTTAAGAGATATTTTTACTGGGCGGAAAAAAAGAAGGGCGTTACCGGCAGCAATTTATTACAAATGCTGGAGCTCCGGCTCGATAATTTAGTTTATCGCCTGGGATTTGCCTCTAACCGCAGGCAGGCCAGACAGCTTGTATTGCACGGGCATTTTCATGTGAACGACAGGCGGGTCAGCATTCCGTCTTACCTTGTCCGGCCGGGTGATATAATAGGATTAAAAGAAGTGAGCAAGAAAAATCCTGTTATCGAGGAAAATATTTCCAGGATAGAACACAGGGGTCTGCCAGCATGGATAGAGATGGATACGGGCAGTCTGAAGGGCAAAGTACTTCATGCCCCCGAACGAGATGAAATTGAACTGCCGGTCAACGAGCAGTTAATAGTTGAATTATATTCAAAATAGCTAATTAGCTGTTGGCCGACGGCCCATAGCTGATTTAAAGGAGGCTTAATGGATCTGAAGGAAAAAGGCTTTCAACTACCTGAGAATGTTCGATTTGATTCTGAGAGCCTTACAAATACATACGGCAAGCTTTACGCCGAGGCCTTTGAAAGAGGCTTCGGAACAACTGTAGGGAACGCATTGAGGCGGGTATTGTTATCGTCCATTGAGGGCACTGCCGTAACCGCTATCAGGATGCCCGGAGTTTTACATGAGTTTGCTACCTTGCCCGGTGTCAAGGAAGACGTAGTCGATATTGTGCTGAATGTGAAGCAGTTGAGGATGAAGCTGCTTTCCGGTAACTCCAGGGTTGTGTCGATCAATATAAAAGGCCCGGGTGAAGTAAAGGGCAAAGATATCGAAGCCGGAGGACAGGTTGAGATCCTGAGTCCGGAGCAGCATATTGCTACCGTTGATAAAAATATCAATTTTACAATGGAGCTTACCGTTGAGAAAGGGAAAGGCTACGTCATCGCGGAGGGGAACAAAAAGACTGATCAGCCTGTTGACACCCTCGCGATTGATTCCATCTTCACACCCATCAGGAAAGTCAATTTCTGGGTGGAAGGGGCGAGGGTAGGGCGCTCTACCGATTACGACAAACTGGTCATGGAGATCTGGACTGACGGAAGTATCAGCCCACAGAAGGCATTGTCCCAGGCTGCAAATATACTCATGGAACATCTTTCAGTCTTTTCCATCGCAGAAGAAGATGAAGCAGTGGAGCAGGCAGAAGAACCGGAGCTTGTTACAACTGAGCAAACTGAAGACGATCCGGTAGAGACCCCGGAGGACTTCTATTATGACAGTCCGGCCCCAATAAATGAACAACTCCTTAAAAACGTGGAAGAGCTCGAACTTTCGGTGCGCTCCTACAATTGTCTGAAAAATGCGAATATCCGGACACTGGCCGAACTTGTACAGAAGACCGAGCAGGAGATGCTGAGGACAAAAAACTTCGGGCGCAAGTCGCTGAATGAAATAAAGGAACTTATGGATGTCATGGGGCTGCGTTTTAATATGCGTATAGATCCTGAAGAACTCGAAAAATTATCCAAGAACAAGAGGGTTGAAAATGCGTCATAAAGTAGCTGGACGGGGATTTGGAAGAAATGCAAATCAGAGGAAGGCCCTTCTGAGGGGGCTTGTCTTCTCATTGTTTGAGCACCTGAAAATTGAGACAACAGTTGAAAAGGCCAAGGAGGCGAAGAGGATGGCCGAACCTATAATTACCCTGGGGAAAAGGGGAGACCTGCATGCAAGGAGACTGGCGCTTTCCCGCATTCCCAACAACAGGATCATTATGAAACTCTTCAACGATATCGCCCCGAAGATTGCAAGGAGCAGCGGATATCTCCGCGTCGTAAAGACACGGTTCCGCCAGGGAGATAATTCCGACATGGCAATCCTTGAGTTTGTCGACCACGATCTGATCAGAGGGGAAAAAACGGAAACAAAGGAAAAGAAGAAGGCGAAAGAAGAGAAGTAAGACCGCACTTCACAAAAGCGGACCTTTGACCGGTATCACAAAATATCCCGGGGAAACGAAAAACTTTCCGATAAGCATCGCTTCAGTTGCGTTTAGTCTGTTCATATATGGCATAACTTCCAGGCTGAGATTCATGACCCTGTTTGTTATGTCGCCTTTTAATCGCGCGTAACCTTTTTCTCCTTCAAGACTGACGGAATCGACCTTAACTTCATCACCCGTAATGGACAAGACCCCCTGGGCTTTATGGAAGGAATCCATGAAGGGGATCAGTATGGCGGCTTTTTCAATTGCCAATTCGGGGATTGTAAATGCCAGCCTCGCGTCCCTGTCTTTTATGCTGATGTCGGCCGTGATATAACTGCTGCTCTGAATACCGATGTGGCCCAGATAAGGGATTTCGTCCAGCTCCGCCCGTTCTATCTTTATCTCTCCTTCAGAGGGAAACTTCAATAAACCCCTCATTTCACCGCTGCCGATCTTTCCCTTTACCTCAAAGGCAAACTGCATTTTTATCAGATACTGCGGATCAAGGCGGGCCGTAAGCCCTGTGATTTTCAAGGCAGGCACTTTGTCCATCTTCAGATCGAGACTTTCGGCAGACACTGAAAAGAAAAGGCCCTTTTTAAAACCGGTCATCGATGCAGTTATATTGCCCCGGCCCCCGCTTGATATGGCTTCTTCAATGCGCTCCTGTATCAGGCTGCCCGGCACGGCAAAGAGCCATATGAGGATGATGAACACCGGGATGGAGATTGAAAAATATAGAATGTTACGGAATTTAAAGATCATATTTTGACCTTTAACCTGATTATTCATAAATTTTATCTGGCGCAAGCCATGGTTCCAAAATATCTTGAATGCGATGGGTTTTTAAATACTCAAAAGAATACACGTTTCAAACAGAATGTTTTTGGGAAATAGATGTTACGGTATCGCGCAATATATTTTTCCACCATACTTGCTCCAGGTTTATGAATAATGCGGGTTTAACTTCTATCATCCTTTGTTTATCACCGACACGGTCAGTTTCAGGACAAATTTATTCGGGTCCTCGAAGCCGGTTTTTATCAGGACATTCTTGACCTTCATGGGCAGAGGGGCGTTGTCGATCTTATAAAGGAGATTGACGATGCTGTTGAGATCGATGTTCCGTATTTCAAGCTCCGCATCTTCTTCAGTGAATTCCTTTATCCTGTTTTTTGTCAGGGGCCTTAGCACCGTAGCCTTGACTCCGAGATTTTTAAGGGTCTGCTCCAGGGTTGAGACAATGCCGACTGACTTGCCGGGACCGGTCTTCCTGTCCTTTGATTCTACGGTATTTTTTAAATCGAGAGTTGCTTCACGGAGAGACATTAATTCAGTCAACTGCGCATTTAACGCCTTGTTTTCTCTCTCTCTGTTCCCGCTAAAGACGGACACCATAATTACGGAAACAGCGGCAACGACACTAAGCGATGCCAGCGTCAAGGTTGTCCTGTCAAAGAATAATATCTTCCGTATGAAGTCCTTCATGATGTCTTTTCCTGCATGATTATGGTGAAGTTTATCTTCCGGTCGGCAGTGGCGTCTGAATTCAGGATCTTCACGCCGTCATATGCGGGCGAGAGGGAATTCCTGAATGAATCAACTTCTTCAAATGCGGCGGCAGTGCCTTTGATGATAAGGTTTTTGCCGTCCGCGCTGAACTCGTTGAGGGTGATGCTCCTGTTTTTCAGGTTTGCGATATTATTGAGAGCATCGAGTACGGGGATACCGCCTAATACTGCTTTTTTTTCTTTTAACAGATTTATATTGCCTTTGAATTGCCTGACGGGATCGATTATTTTTTTGTCTTCGGGGAAAACGCTTTGGTATACGGACGTCAATTCCTGATTGAGCCGGCTGCTCTCCTTTTTTCCGGCGATAAATTTAAGCGTCACGTGAGCGCCGAGCATCAGCATCAGTGCAAGCAGTAACGATGCCGTCAGCCTGAGCGCCCTTTTGGACCGTTCAATGTCTCCGGTATAAGCCAGCTCATTTTGCCTGAGGTTCAGCAAGGGAGACATTATCTCTTCTCCTGCGGCCCCGGCCCTTGCGCCGGCGTCGGGATTCAATCCCTCCAGGAGGCTTTCGCTTCTGCCGCCTGAGAGCCTCAGATCTATCGATGTGATTACCCTGGGCTCAAGTCCCGCTGATGAGAAGACATCGATGATCTCCCCGAGTTTTGTCTTTTCAATGCAAACGGCCAATGCCCTGCAGCCGCTGTCAATGTACTCTGTAATAATATGGTCGATGGAATAATCGTTGACGCTGCCTAACAAGAGGCCTTCCAGCTCGAAGGAGATGGTGTCCCTGATTTTGGCTTTGTCGGAAAAAGGGAAGGTCATCTCTCTGAGCGTTAATAATGAGAAAGGGACGCTCAGATATATTTGCTGCATACCGTCCTTGACAAGGGCTGCAAGGGAAGACGCGGTCAGGCCGCCGTCTGCGGGGACCTCCGCCGTGCCGGTATATTCGGACCGGTTACCCTGCTTCTCAAAGACATAGAGGGCGAGTTTTTCCTTCCCGTCTGCTGTTGTCGACCAGTCAATAAAGCCTGTGCGCACTTTAACCCTCTCTCCAGAATTGTATGTTCATCGACGTATCCATAACGCTCTCGATGACCCTTGTAATTTCATTCACCGCAGCTTTGGCGGTCACTCTGAAATTGGCGCTCTTAACGGCAATCATCGGGCACCATCCTAAACTGCATTGAATTTGCTGTCCGATTATCTCCATTCCCGATACTTTTTGCACATGCGTTTTGTCCTCAAATGGCGATGTCTCCCTGTAATCAATAATCCGCTTCGCAAGTGTTTCCGTCATATCAGCGTGCAAACTGACAAGAACGGGCAATGTTGCTGTGTTTATGTTTATTTTGCCGTCACCGTAAACCGTCAGATACGGGCTGATCGTCTCAAATATTTCTTTGTTTATTCCGTTGACCAGCTTAAGCTCGTCAACGCTCCAGAGCCCGGAGTTCTTTGCATTGTCTTCCGAATCGGGATGTCCTTCTCTCGGCTCGCTGTCAGGGTCTATATAGTCTGCAATTACAAGAGCAAGACCCGGATTAATGTTAAGGTATTCAAAAAGCTTTTGCAAGGATGAAAGCGCCTTGTCATTAGTCAAACCGTCTGAATATATTTTATTAATATTGAGTTTTGCATTCTCGTCTTCAATACGTATCGCCAGGTTATTGCCGGGACCAAAATCTCTCTCAACAGGGAATTCCAGCCTGCTTTCCGTATTATGGCCCTTGTTGAGCGCTGTCAGATAACCGGTGCTCAGCGTCTGTCCCGACCTTGCAATCAGCGACGCCTTTTGCGCATTGCTCCAGTTGGACAATGAAGTGGTGTCGATATAAACTTCATAGGCGAACTCGGTCACAAAGGTGACGAGCAGTGTAACGAGCAGGACGGTGACTATGAGGGCGGAGCCGCGCTGATCATTTTGCTTTTTGCCCTCAGCCCTGTATCTCACAATGTTCTTCCCACCCTCGGCTTTGCGTATTCCGTCAGCTTTACCTTTCTGCCGTTGTCGTCAAATTCAATACTGAGCCGCAGGATGTCCGGCAGTTTTGCGGTATCGGCCGTGTCCCAGGTCTTTACCCATTTGTTATTGAAAAGCGTCTCGACGCTGAAGCTTTCTATCCCTTCGATTATCTCCATTGTATAATCTTTCGACTGAATACCCGCAGGGGCTTCTTTCTTCAGGAGATCAAGCCTCCCTTCTTTTTCCCCGACAAAATAAGAGACTTTGCTGAGATTGCTCCCCTTGAACGTGAAGGCCGTAAGCTCCAGCGCGGATGTGTTTTTGCCCAGGACGTCCCTGTCCTTAATCACAAATGACGCCTTGTCTTTTGAATTTTCATCGGTGGAACGGGGATTCCTGACCAGGGCGCCTTCGATCTCGCGGCGCATGATATCGAGCGCCGTCCTGGCCTCGTGGTATTTCAGCGATACACTGTCGAACCTTTCGAGAGCGCGCTGAACAGAGAAGAATGAACTGTATGCCGCCCCAAGCACTATGACCAGAAGCGTAATGCTGATGAGAATCTCCAGGAGGGTAAAACCGGGTGTATTTCCGGAATTCTCCCTGTTCTCAATTCCCGTTTTCATCTCTGCGCCTTTTGTACCCCGGCTTCCGCGCCCCGGACAAGCTCGGTCAGCATAATTTCCCTGCCCTGTCCTCTTACCACCGTCTTCAGCTCTATTATCTCCGGGTCATCCGTTGCGGCAACCGTATTTTCATATGTGATGTCTGTTCCCTCGAAGTTGCCGGTGGAGTCAACAGGGACCGTTTCCATTTCAAACATCTTTTCCTTTGCCATCTGCATCATCCGGGTGGCGGAGGCGTTTTCGAGTATTATATTTGAGTGAAAATTTACAGTGTGCAGGACGGTCATCAGGGTCATGCCGATTATCGCAAGGGCGATCATGATCTCCAGGAGCGTGAAGCCCGCCATGCGGGAATTCCGAATTGAAAATTCAGTTTTCAAAATTATGGAATTTTCCGATCCTGACTCCTGACTCCTGACTCCTGACTCTTTACAGTACATGTCCTTCAATAATCTTTGCCCTGCCGTTTAAGTGATTAAAAGTGACCGTGTATTCCTTTTCGCCTTTTATGAGATGCAGGGTCATTGGCTCTTCAGGGCCGTTGGGTCCGAATACAACGGCTATTTCACCTGCAACGATTTCACCGTGCGAAGGGATGAGGACGTCCTTGAATCTTACATCTTTTTCCATCCGGAAGTAACGTGAATCAGCTTCGCTTTCAAAGCCCCATTTGTTGTCGTCGAGGGCGATGTTGAATACGTATGTCCGTTTTTTGCCCGCGGCCTCATCATATACATATCTCAGGGTGCTGCTTAAACGTTTCGCTTCAGACTTCAAGGCCCTTTCCCCCGTGTCCCAGAACGACGGCATAATTAATGCGGTCGTTATGGAGATGATCAGGATGACGACGGCAAGCTCGATCAGGGTGAAGGCTTGAGAAGAAGAGCACAGACTGTTCTTTTCTGTCTTTAAATTTTTGTTTTCTAACTGCTGACTACTGACTGCTGACTGCTGTTTACATGTCCTGGTTCGAGATGTCTGCATCGTATCTTTCTCCGCCGGGCAGTCCGTCGGCCCCGTAAGTGATAATTTCATAATCTCCCTTTGTGCCCGGAGAGATATAAATATATTGATTGCCCCAGGGGTCGGGAGGCAATGACTTTTTCTCCAGGTATCCGCCGGGCCTGTAATGTTCCGGGACCAGTCCTGTAACAGGCGGCGAAATCAGCGTCTCAAGCCCCTGCTCCGTGGATGGGTAGAAGCCGTTGTCCGCCTTAAAGAGCCTTAATGCCGTCTCGAAATTTTTCATCTGGACTCTTGCGTCCATTACCTTTGCATCATCCAGCCTGTTTATAAAACGGGGCGCGATCAGCGCTGCAAGGACGCCAATGATGATAAGCACCACCATGATCTCGATGAGGGTGAAGCCTGCCTTGCGGGAATTCAAAATTGCGGGACAAGATGCTTTTTGAGCGCCGGATATCGGTTCTTCAAACTTTCCAGGTGAGATATGCATACTCCTCTTATCAGTAAAAATCAGACTTAGTCTAAAATACCGCCGGAGAATTATCAACCTTGACGTCCGCCCCAAATCCCGATATAGAAATTATTATGTCTTTATTTGCCTGTCATTGCGAGAACCCGAAGGGTTCGTGGCAATCTCATAATAAAGCAGGATTGCTTCGCTACGCTCGCAATGACAAAATCCTATGTTGAAAGACAAAAGCTGATTAAGTGTTTAATGAATCTGTGGATAAATGTTTTTTTTAGGTTTATCTGTTAGAATAACCCGTCTTGAGAGATTTTTTATATTATATCGTTATTCCATGCCGCTGCTTTTTGCCCCGCATTGACGACCATCGAAAATCCCTCAACCGGGGAAAGACTTGCCCTGAAAACAGAATTAATGAAAGGAACAAACTCGCGTAATGGACTCATTTGAAAGTTTAGGATTGTCTGAGGACATATTGAAGACACTGAAAAGGAAGGGATATGAAGAGCCGACCCCGATTCAGGCCATGACGATACCGGTCATACTTGCCGGCGAAAAGGACATAATAGGACAGGCCCAGACAGGGACCGGCAAGACCGCGGCGTTCGGGCTCCCGATTATCGAGCTTCTCCCGGAAAACAGGGGAAACGTACAGGCGCTTGTCCTGACCCCGACGAGGGAGCTTGCCATTCAGGTGGCCGAGGAAGTCAATTCCCTTAAAGGGAAGAAGAAGCTGAGCATTGTCCCGATTTACGGCGGCCAGTCGATAGACATGCAATTGAGGAGCCTGAAAAAAGGCGTTGACATCGTTGTGGGGACCCCCGGCAGGATAATCGACCATCTCAACCGCCGCACTTTAAGGCTGGAGGGAATATCATTCCTGGTGCTCGATGAGGCAGATGAAATGCTGAACATGGGTTTTATCGATGAGGTCAAAGAGATACTGGAAAAGACCAACCCCGATAAACGGACCATGCTGTTTTCCGCCACCATGCCCAAGGAGATAATGCGGATAGCGGAAAAATATATGGGCGAGTATGAAGTGATGGGGGTGCAGAAAGGGGAGCTTACCGTCAGCCTTACGGACCAGATTTATTTTGAGGTGTCCAATGCGGACAAGTTCGAAGCCCTTTGCAGGATCATCGATATCGAGGAGGCGTTTTACGGACTTATCTTCTGCAGGACGAAGATCGACGCCGAGACCGTGGCGGGCCACCTCATTGACAGGGGCTATGACGCGGACGCACTTCACGGCGATTTGTCCCAGGGGCAGAGAGAAAAGATACTGAACAAGTTCAAGAAGCGGCAGATCAATATCCTCGTTGCCACCGACGTTGCTGCGAGGGGTATAGACGTCCATGACCTGACGCACGTCATCAATTACGCCCTTCCGCAGGACCCGGAATCATATGTCCACAGGATAGGCCGCACCGGGCGCGCCGGGAAAGAGGGGACGGCCATCACATTTATAACACCGGTGGAATATCGTAAGCTGCAATATATCAAGCAGACCGCAAAGACCGATATCCGCAAGGCGACACTGCCGAAAGTAGAGGACGTCATCAACACAAAGAAGCAGAGGATCAAGGCAGAGCTTGCCGAATTAGTGCAGGAGGGGCCCGGGGAGACATACCTCAAGATGGCCGGGGAGCTTCTGGCGGACAATGCCCCCGAGGAGATTCTGGCGGCTGTTCTGCAGTATGGATTTCAGGATGAGCTCGATGAGAAGAAGTACACTGAGATCGAAGATGTCGCTGTCGATTTCAAAGGGAAGACGAGGCTCTTTGTTGCGAAAGGCAAAAAAGACGGTTTGACCCCGGGGAAACTCGCGGCTTTCATCAAAGACAAATGCGGCATCAGGGAAGAAAAAATAAAGCAGATACAGATCCTCGAAAAATTTTCATTCGTGACTCTCCCTTTTCAGGAAGCGGAACTGGTGCTGGAGCATTCCAGAAAGACCAAAAAAGGGAGATGGCCTCTTATCACAAAGGCAAAAGAGGGGCGGAAGAAGTAACGGCATTCCACCCTTTCCTCAATCCACCGGACTTCTCACCGCCAGTCCGGGCGTATTCAGGACATGCGTGTAGATCATTGTGGTTGAAACATCAGAATGTCCGAGAAGCTCCTGCACCGTGCGGATGTCGTATCCGCTTTCAAGCAGATGCGTGGCAAATGAATGCCGCAGTGTATGGCAGCTCACCTTTTTATTGATGCTCAATGCATGGACGGTTTTTTTCAATTCCCTTTGCAGTGCATTCTCATTTATATGATGCCGCCGTACCTTGCCGCTCCGGGGGTCTACAGACAGACTGCCGGCAGGGAATACATATTGCCAGATGAATTCTTTTGCGGCATTCCCGTACTTACGTTCAAGAGACAGCCAAAGCCAGGCCTCCCCATATCCCTTTGACAGGTCTTCATCATGTAATCTTTTCACAAACTCTAATTGTTTCATCAGGGATCCGTGAAACTTCTTCGGCAGGATAGTGATCCTGTCTTTCTGTCCCTTGCCGTCGCGCACGATTATCTGGTTTTGCGCAAAGTCAATGTCCTTTACCCTGAGCCTCACGCATTCCATCAGGCGCAGTCCGCCCCCGTAGAGCAGCCCCGCCATTAACGCGTATGCGCCCTGCAACGCCTTCAATAACCTGTCAGCTTCCTCACGCGCAAGCACTACAGGCAGCCGCACCGGCCGTTTAGCCCGTGTGAATTCCCCTATCTCTCCCATCTCTGATTTCAGGACATGTTCAAAAAGGAATACGAGCGCATTCAATGCCTGGTTCTGGGTGGAAGCTGAAACCTGTCTTTCAACTGCGAGATGGTCCAGGTATTTTTTAACGTCCTCTGCTGAAATGCTGCTTGCAGATTTCATCTTGTGAAAACGCAGGAAACGCTGCACCCATTGTATATATGTTTGTTCAGTGCGAATCGAATAATGAAGGAAGCGGATCTCCGTTTTCAGCCTTGTAAATATATCACTGTTTTCTCGCAATGCGGCATGAGGGGTATCTGATATACCCTCTCCCCTTGCGGGAGAGGGTGAGGGAGAGGGGGATTTAGCCCACGGGACCTTCAGAACATTCCTGAACAAAAGCCTCAACGCATCCCTTGCCTGCTCCACCTGCCATGTTTCGATTTTGTCATTCTTTGAAAGATGCTCAAGGAATTTTTTTATGTCCTGCGAGGTGCAATTGCGGAAAGGCGTCTTCACATAACTGCCGAACTGCCTCACCCACTCGACATACCACTTTGCGTTCTTATCAGATATGCCGTTGCTGATAACAGCGCCCGAATATGCAGACCAGAAGTCCCTTTGCCCGGGCAAAGTGCGGATATCGCCGTTTGATTTTGGTCCCATGATGTCCCCTCCTTCTGTTACTCCCTGCCGGGAATTATATATCAAACCCCCAAAATATTAAATGGGCACGCCCGCATTTTTTTCTTGCCATTCTTTTCCTGCCTAAGGTAAACTTAAATCACGCTCTTCCTGATTTCCAGATTCTATGTTATGTGGGGGCAATTCCAGTTCAGGAGCGGGCTTTTCAGTAATATCAATTAATCAATAACTTATCACAAAATATTTTTCAATATTGTGCTATACAGAAGGATGTAATATTGGACTATACAGAAAGAGGCATATTGAATATCCATCTTTCTGTCTAATAACTGTTATCCGTTTAGATTGATAGTTATCGTAGCGGCGGATTGACGATGCATCGGCGGTCAATCAGTTGGTTGGCAGAAATGACAGAGAATATTATTTGGGTAGTATGCAATCATGATTTCAGAGTTTCAACGCTGAATGATTGACGTCAAAGGCAGACCGAAAAAGGCGGCAGATTCAAAAGAGCCTGTTGCTTTTCGAATTTGAGCTTTACTGTTTGACACGGAAGGACGCCAAAGACAAAAGAGCCTTTTGTCAGTTGATAGTTGGATGATATTTCGCAGGTTAACGTCGGAGAGAGAATGAAACGGAAGAAAATACCATATGGAACGAAATTACCTGTCAAGCTGACATTGCGTGACAGGGATTTAATTAGAGACGAGACATTAGGTAATCCCGATTTTGCCAAGTTTGCAGTTGTGGAAGGCAAAGGAATTAGGGTTGATATGTCATTGGATGACATTGAAGAGGTTCAGGGATACGTAGCTGCTGCGGCGAATCATACAGAAAACAAGAAACTCCAGAAAGAACTTGATCAACTTTTCAAGAAGCTACAAGTCTTTCTGGATGCTTACGATGATCAAGCAGATTTATGAAAATAAACGGATAACCATACGCTGCACGTGAACGAGTGCCACAGGACGCTTTTACAGACGATTACTGACATGAGGTTTACAAATCGGTTTCATGCTCTTTGACGTCATACATGGCACTCGTCAGTGAGCTTATCGTTGGGCTTAAGGAGATCCTAATGAAAGAGAGTTTTATGAAGTTTATGGATTTGATATCGGGGTACAAAGGATGGGAAAAGGGAGAGGAAGAAAGGTCGATGCTCCATGCCTACCAAGTAGAGAGAGAACAAGCACAATACCGCAAAAGGCAAGAATACGAGGCATACCAGGACTCCTTGCACCAACAAATCCTTGGATATGTATCTGATTCAAATACAATTCTTAAGAACCTACCAGTACAGATTGATATTGCAGAGAATGCCCTTAACGAGGCTGAGACAGAATTTAAGGAGAGGGCTTTTGCTCCATTTTGGGATGCTGTAGAGACTGCAGCAACTCGTCTGGCGATATTTAATTTTGGTATTCAGCAAATTAAGGACAATGCAATTAACTACATGGAGGAGAAGAAGAAGTTGGATTCAACACCTCCACGATTTCAAATTAATATTGGCACTCTTCCAATTGCAACACGCACGTCAGATCGAATGCGGAGAATTGTTCGGCGTGCTCAAAAGGACTTTCAATTTTCCACTATTTATGAACAGCGTAAGACAAACAAACTACTTGTAGAAGGCTTTTCGAGTCTTGGCCAGGCACTAAACGAAATGACTTGTCGGATTACAACCTCTATCGAAGCCCTTTTCAACTCAATACGTGATCTTGCCTCAAGCAACCGTGAAAGTTCAAAAGAACTTCTTGCAGGTGTTGAGTCTCTTCTTAATCAAATGCACTCTGATGCCGAGACAAGTCGCGATCATAACCGGGAAGAAAGAAAGATGCTTGATAATATCCAGCGTGGGAAGAAACCACTTTTTTAAAGACAGCCCAACACTTATAAGGCCTCCCGTTGTCAAGCGCAAAGACTCACCCGGCACGGATTTTTGGAAAAAATCCGTCAAGTGAAGCGATACGAAACTAATAA
>QZJG01000014.1 GCA_003599275.1 Nitrospiraceae bacterium
TTAGCGCGGGACCGCTCAACCCCCAGTTGATCGCGTCTTCCGCAGAAATTACCCCTATCCCTTTTGTGCGGCGCAGCCAGATACGGTTTTTGTCAATGAGAGTTTCATATTGTTCCACCCTCATGGGGAATTCATCGGTAAATTTGTAAACGTCTTCCAGCCATTGCGGCTCCGCATCGTTTTTAAGCCCGCCGATCCGCGGATAGCTTACCGTCAGTCTCGCGCCGCAGAGCCTTTCGAAAAGATCCAGGATCTTTTCTCTTTCCCTGAAGCAGTAAAGGAAAACCGTCATGGCCCCTATGTCAAGGGCATGTGTTGCAAGCCAGAGGAGATGGTTCGCGATCCTCGACATTTCCCCTGTAATGGTCCTGATAAACTCCGTCCTCTCCGGGACTTTGATGCCGAAGAGCTTCTCCACCGCCACACAATAACCGATGTTGTTGGACATGGAAGATATGTAGTCGAGCCTGTCGGTAAGCGGCAGAATCTGGAGGTAGTTCCTGTGCTCGGCAAGCTTCTCGACCCCCCTGTGAAGGTAGCCGACATAAGGGGTGCATTTCACTATGGTCTCGCCATCAAGCTCCAGCACAAGCCTCAGGACCCCGTGCGTGGCAGGATGCTGCGGGCCCAGATTAAGCGTGAGCTCTTTGGTTGCAAGACGGGAGTTTTCCAACTCGCCAAAGCTGTCGTTAGTTCCTTTCATCGACCTATGTTCCATTCGCTATCATGAGAATGCAGCTCTTTCAGCTCTTCAAAGCCCCTGTATTCCCGGCCTTCTTTTCCCTTAAGTGGATAATCTTTCCTCAGCGGAAAACCTTCCCAGTCCTCAGGCATGAGTATCCGCCTTAAATCAGGGTGCCCGTTAAAAATTATCCCGTACATGTCACATGCCTCTCTCTCGTGCCAGTTTGCGCCGTTCCATATCGGGACAACACTCTCAATACTTGGGTCATCCTCAGGTATCAGGGCCTTAAGTATAAGCCGGCTGTTGTATTTCAATGAATAGAGGTTATACACGACCTCAAACCGGGGCTTCCTGCCGGGATAGTCAACGCCGCACAGGTCCGACAAAAAATTCATGCGAATGTCAGGCTCACCGTTCAAAAAGTGGCATATGTCGGTAATCCTTTCCCGCTTGACACTGACGGAGACCTGGTCTCTGAAAGTTTTTATGTCCACCACTTCGAGTGGAAATTTGTCCCTTAATTTTTCAGCTATCTCTAACGGTCCCATGATTTTCCCGGTGGCAAACCGCCACCATTTACTCCTGACTCTGAACTCCTTTTCATCTCCACGGACTCCACCTGAAATACTCCTTCTGCATCTTCTCCTGAAGCTTCATGATCCCTTCCATCAGGGCCTCCGGCCTCGGAGGACATCCCGGGACATAAACATCGACCGGCAGGAAACTGTCACAGCCCTGCACTACCGAATATGTATTGAATATCCCTCCTGAACAGGCGCAGCTCCCCATCGCAATTACATACCGGGGCTCCGGCATCTGGTCATAGACCCTTCGGACAACAGGGGCCATTTTTTGAGTGACGGTGCCTGCGATTACAATAACGTCCGACTGCCTCGGGGAGGCGCGGAAAACAATGCCGAAACGGTCCAGGTCATAATGACTTGCGCCCGTCGCCATCATCTCGATAGCGCAGCATGCAAGTCCGAAAGTCATGGGCCAGATCGAGTTTTTCCGCCCCCAGTTAATAAGCTTGTCAAGCGATGTGACAATTGTATTCCCGCCGGGGATTATTCTGGTCCCTTCTTCAACTTCTACCAAATCCGTACCCACTATCATATTTTAATTTCCTTTGCTCCGTACGGGCGGGTTTGAAACCCTCCCCTACCCTTATTCATTCCCACTCAAACGCCCCCTTCTTCCAGACATACAGATAACCGATAAGAAGAATAAATACAAACAGCATCATTTCTACAAACCCGAACATGCCGAGCTTATCATAAGCCACAGCCCAGGGGTAAAGAAACACCGCCTCCACGTCGAAGACCACAAAAAGCATAGCCACTATATAAAACCTTACTGAAAATTTATAACGCGGCTCGCCGACCGGCGGGTTCCCTGATTCATACGGGAAGAGTTTTTGAGTATAGGGTCTCCTGGGCCTCACAAGGATGCCGACAACCAGGGCACCGAGGCCTATCAGGCACGCTATTGAAAAAATAACCGCCACAGGAAAATAATCTGATGGAATGAATGTTCCCGGCATACCGTTGTTTTTTATACAGGAAAACGTTTGCTCCTGTCAAGTTAAACCTGGTTATCGTTATATTAGCAGTTCCGGAAAATGAGAGCGAAAACGGGAAAAATCAATGAGGACATCATTTTCCTTTCAAAAAAATTAAAAGCCTCTTATAATACATCCCTGATATGAGAAATATTCTCAACCTCAAAAACCCTGACAGCTCGATCGCGACAAAGCTTATCATCGCCATCGGCCTGCTGATGATCATTCTGAGTTTTATCTTCTGGTACGCCATCCTGAAAAAACAGGAAAAAGACATCATGTCGATTGCCGTGAGATACGGCGGGTCCTTTGTCAATTTCACAAAAGAGAGCATCCACCACAGCCTCCTCACGGCCAGCCGCGACGAGACCCAGCGGATACTTGAGACCCTGTCCACTCCGGAAGGCGTCAGGCAGGTAAAGTTGTATGACCATAAAGGGGCAATACTCTACTCTTCACACAAAGAAAGCATAGGCCTGACCATCGACAAAAATTCAGTCTCGTGTCGCGGATGTCACACAGATCCCGAAAAATCCGGGGCGCTCCTGAACGACCAGCCGAAATGGTCCGTTTCCAGGGAAAAGGGCAACCATACCCTGCTTAAAATTGTAGGCGCCATCCCCAACGAGCCTTCCTGCAATACCGCAAGCTGCCACGCCCATACGAAGGAGCAGCAGATACTCGGATTTATTGAGGCCGACCTGTCCCTGGCGATCCTCGATGAGGCGCTGTTTAAACAGGGGCTGGCGCTTACCACTTATGTTGTGGTTTTCGTATTGGCCGTAGCGTTGTTCCTTGGGATTATCATCTATAAAGTAGTGTCCAAACCTGTAAGAGAGCTTGTCAGCGGCATGAAGGAAGTTGCCGGCGGCAATCTCGATTACTCTGTGCCGATAAAGTCTTCGGACGAGATGGGGGTGCTTGCGGAGGCATTCAACGCGATGCTCCTTGACCTGAAGAGCGCAAGGGAGCAAGGGGAGAAATGGACCCAGACACTTGAAGCCGAAATCGCCAAAAAAACGGAAGAGATACAGAGGACGCATATCAACCTCATGCAGACTGAAAAGCTCGCGTCCCTCGGCAGAATGGCGGCAGGCGTGGCGCACGAGATAAATAACCCTCTCACGGGAGTTGTAACATTCGCGCATTTACTGAAGAAGCGCTTCCCGCAAAACAGTCTCGAAGCTGAAGACCTCAACGTCATTATCGAACAGTCCGAGAGGTGCTCGAAGATAATCAAGAACCTCCTTACATTCGCGCGCGCAACGCCCTCGGAAAAGGGGAGAGTAAGCATAAATGACGTATTGAGCCGGACGATATTCATGGTGCAGAACCAGGAAAAATTTCACCACATCAAATTCAATATCAAACTGGAAGACTCACATTTCACCATCATCGGAGATCCGTCCCAGTTCCAGCAGATATTCCTTAACATGTTCATCAACGCCGCAGACGCCATGAACGGAAGAGGCAACATGTTTATTTCGACGCGCAGGTTAACTGAAAATGCAAAGCCTTATGTCGAGATAGAGTTTACCGACGAAGGCTGCGGTATAAAGGAGGAAGACATGCCGAAACTGTTTGAACCGTTCTTTACGACAAAGCCCGTAGGGAAAGGCACGGGGCTCGGACTCTCCGTCAGCCACGGCATTGTCAAGCATTTAGGGGGCTATATCAAGGTAAAAAGCGTTGTTGGCAAGGGGACAAGTTTTCTTGTCAGACTACCCCTGGCCGAAGAGGAAAAATGAAAAAAATACTGATAATCGACGATGAGGCAATTGTAAGAACAAGCTGCGACAGGACGCTTGGACCGGAAGGATACACGGTAAAGATGGCGGCCAGCGGAAAGGACGGCATTGAGTTCCTCGAAAAGGAGCCTTTCGGTCTTGTCCTTCTGGACCTGAAGATGCCCGACATGGACGGCCTCGAAGTCCTCAGCAAAATCAATTCAAACTGGCCTGACACGAAGGTTGTGATGATAACGGGTTACAGCACTGTCGAAACGGCGGTACAGGCCCTGAGAATGGGCGCGTATAATTTTATCGAAAAACCTTTCACACCCGATACGCTGCTTGCTGCGGTAACCGAGGTTTTCAAGGACCAAAAGTGACACTGAAAGAAATAGCAGACATCCTCGGCGCGACATTTATCACGGAGCCGGACAATCCGGACCTCCATATCCGCAGCGCCTGCAGCTCCGATATGATGAGCGCCGTCCTGTATTATCACTCTCCGGATTCCCTGCTCATAACCGGCCTCACCCAGCTCCATGTTGTCCGCACTGCCGAAATTGCGGGCATAATAAGCATCGTATTCGTTATGAACAAAAGGCCCGATGAGCGCGCCATCGAGCTCGCCGGTCAAAAGAAAATCCCACTGCTCACTACGCCGTGCTGCATGTACACCGCCTCCGGAAGACTGTTCCGGGCAGGCCTGCCCGGCTGTTCGCATAAATAAAGATGGCCTTGAATATTGAAGGGACCATAGAGGGAAGCTCCCAGTTGATCGGGGGGGATTTTACGACCGCCGGAGAGGCTTCAACCCTGCTAAAGGTCAAACTCACCGAATTAGGCGTCGCAGAGGACATTATCAGGCGCGCTGCAATCGCCACGTTCGAAGCGGAGATGAACGTAGTAATATACGCGGCAGCCGGCTGGCTCCACTATTACATCAGTCCCCAGGGGATAAGAATAAGGATTGAGGACATGGGACCGGGAATAGCGGACATCGGACTTGCGATGCAGGAAGGATATTCCACCGCCCCCGACTGGGTGAGGGAAATGGGCTGGGGAGCGGGCATGGGACTGCCCAACATGAAAAGAAATTCGGACGTATTCACGATAGACTCGGTTGTAGGGGAAGGGACGACCGTCGAGATGGTCATAAATTTCCCTTAAGGAGACGGCTATGAAACTTTTGGACGTTGCAAATGCATTATCTCTGGAAGTCAAATCCTTCAAAGACGGCCTGCAAAAAGACGTCACAGGCGCTTATGTCAGCGACCTGCTGTCGGACGTGATGGCAAACAGCAAACAGGGCAACATCTGGATAACACTCCAGACCCACCTGAACATCGTGGCCGTGGCAAGCATGAAAGGTCTTGCCGGCATCGTCATAGTCAACGGCAGGCAGGTGCAGGAAGAAGTCCTGAAAAGGGCGGAGGAAGAAAAGATGCCGATCATGGTAACACAAATGCCCGCTTTTGAGATCGCCGGCAAGCTCTACCGGCTCCTTGCATAATGCCAAAACGGTTCAAAGCCGACCTGCACATTCACACCTGTCTTTCTCCATGCGCCGACCTCGGGATGACGCCTTCCGCGATAGTAAAGAAAGCCGCTGAAATGGGAATTGACATAATAGCCATAACCGACCATAATTCGGCAGAAAACGCCACAGCCGCGAAAAAAGCTGCGGAAGATAAAAACATGACCGTGCTTGCCGGACTGGAGATAACAACAGTTGAAGAAGCGCATGTCCTGGCGCTCTTTGACGATATTGAAAGCGCCATGAAATTGCAGGGCATTGTATACAAAAGCCTTCTGCCGGGGACAAATGACGAAAAGAGATTCGGCGAACAGATCGTGGTGAATGAGAAAGAAGAGGTGCTGAATTTCAACCGGCGTCTGCTCATAGCTGCAACATCCCTGTCCGCCCAGAAACTGGTAAATGACATCCATTCGTTAGGCGGACTTTCCATCGCCTCACATGTTGACAGAGAGGCATTCAGCATCATTTCGCAGTTAGGTTTTATTCCCGATGATCTGAAATTCGATGCATTGGAGATGTCTTACAGGATGAACAGGGAGAAGGCCGGGCTTTTGTTCGGCAATTACAAATCATTTGCATGGGTAAGTTCCTCGGACGCTCATGATGTGGAAGATATAGGAAGAAGGACGACGGGTTTCTTTATGAATGGACCGACAATAGATGAGATGAGACTGGCCATGAAAAACATTGATGGAAGAAAAGTGGAGTGGGGGTAGTAATGCAGAATAATCGGGAATATGAAAAGATGCAGGAAAGTCTGGCATTCCTCAAGATACTGGCGCAGGGCAGAAAAAGTATTTGAGGAAGGAAAGGTCAGACCGGTCAGAGAGACATTTAAGGAGATACGGAAGAAAGCAAAAGAGATTCAGGAGAGGTTGTTGAGGTAGAGAGTGTCGGGAGGGGAGTGTCCACGGGACTGGTAATTGTTTCCATAATCTTCCTCATCATAGTTTTGGCGTTTCCAATTTCTTAACGACATCGGCTGCGTCTTTATACCATTTAAAAGGAATGCCGTGATCTGATTGGGAGTATGCAGAGAGTTTAAATATAACGCTGTGTAAATAATGAAGAGCCTCCAACAGGTACGCTTCATCTATCACGGGAGGCTTGTCGGAATGCACTATCATATGCCGTTTTTCTTCGATATCTCCCCAAAGCTCCTTACTGTTAAGAACCCATATGTTTTGTTCTTTGAGATTAAGTCTTTTATCAAAATACCGTTTCTTGTCACGCAGGGTCTTACGGTCAAAGGTATCAAGCTCCTTCTGGATGAGATAATCCATTATTTGCCCTGAATTATCCACAATTTGAACATAAGTAAGAGTCTTCTCTGCATTCTTGAGAAGTTGTGGAAAGTACGATAGATAAATCTGAAGAAGGTGTCTCAGAAAAGCTTCAAATATCGAAAATGCAGCTTCCAGACACTGTCTTCGGAATATCTCTTTCCCTTTCTCGGTCACTTGCTTAGCCACTGCTTCCATATTCTGATCCAATAACGACCTGAACTGCGCCACACCTTTTGGACCGGGGTCTATCAGATAAGAAGTAAAACCATTAGTAACGATGTCTATATCTTCTTCTGCAATTTTACTTAAAACACCAGGAAAAGATAGAGCCTTACAAACATAACGATAAAAGTTCGATATCTCTGCTATCTTATTGGAAAAAGTAAGACAGTCGATTACTGGTTCGCTCATTATATTCACCTAACTAAATGACTTCGAGTATTTTTATACTCTTGAGTCCTACTTATAAATCATATTAAACAGTTTGTTCGCCTGTTCTGTGTCAATGTCTTTCAGTATCTTATATTCTCCTAATGCAGAGCTTCTATCACCTAATGAGAGATAAATCACACCAAGAATAACATGAGCCTCTGCATAATCAGGCTTAATCCTTATAGCCTGCTTGTATGCCTCTATCGCTTCTCTGTGTAAACCCGCCTCTTCATAGTAATAACCAAGAGCAAACCCATACTCTGCTGATTTTTTATAATCCTCTATTGGGGCACCTTTTAATGCGGCAACTTTATTGCTTTCAATTTTATCCTTTACCAAATTCACCGGCATTGCAAAGTTGAGATTTTGAGCCTCTTTAATAAGAGAGTTTGCAACCCCGATAACTTCACCATCTTTGTTAAACACAGGGCCGCCACTGCTGCCGGGGGATATCGGCGCGGTAATCTGGAGGATTTTTCTATCCGATGTAATTTCTCTTATCCCGCTTAATATACCGTCTGAGATTGTATTCTCAAGCCCTTCAGGACTGCTGATGACGTAAACCTTCTCACCGATATTGACCTTTGCAATATCTCCAAGTTTTAAATCGGAAGTTTTTCACCTTTTACTTTGAGGATAACAAGATCATTTTCTTTGTCTGCGTGAATCAATCCTTCAACATCCAAAACTTTATCTCCTGCTTTTACTTTGATTCCCTTTGCATTGCTTATGACATGGTAGTTCGTCACGACTGCGCCGTCGGGGCTTACGATAAACCCGCTGCCTTGACTTATCGGTTCGCCTTTCTCATTGTAAGCCACAACAACCACAACAGCCTTGCTGTTCTCCTTGAAAATCCTGTCGGCATCGGCAAAAGCGAAGACGGGAACGATTAATATCCCGATGATGAAGGAAATGAAAAGAAGGTTTTTGCAGAAGATATTATTAAGCATATTGCCCCCTTTATTTGATACGCCATGTTATCACAAGGCAATTTATTTTAACAATATTTTCTTGTTCGGTTTGCAAAGCAAAAAAGACGTTTTTATTGTTTGTTTGACAGTCTCATGTATTTTAGATAGTATAAAAACATATCTTTTTTACGGAGGGAATAATGTCAAAACAGGTAAGCCTCGCTATCGAAATTGACTACTTAAAAAAAGCAACGGGGCAGGATGAGCAAACCATATTTGCCCGTGCATTCAAAAAAGGGATAGAGGAATTGTACAAAGAGGAAATGGTATCACTTTACCTCAAAAGCAAAATTACACGTAAAAAATTAACCGACCTTATCGGGGTAGAGGCGGTTGAGGAAATTGATTACCAGAAGAAAGCCATAGAATCCGACATAAAATGGGGCATGACGGGTGAGTAAAGTCGTAGCCGACACCGGCCCCATCTTTCATCTTTCCGAAATTCAACAACTTCCACTTCTAAAAGCCTTCTCAAATATTTACATCACAAGCCTTGTTCGCAATGAATTGAGAAGCTTTAATATCTCAGTAGCAGGATTACAAAAACATGCTGTCCTGAACATGGCAATAATCCATGTCGATTTAAAGGAAATCAATACGCTTTCCAGGCGATTCAAAGGCTACAGGGTTGACCTTGCCGGTATTTCAAGTATTGCGGCAGCAAAGGAGAACGGGATAACCACAATACTCACTGATGATCTTGAACTCCGCAAGGCGATTGAGTCATCAGGTTTTCAACCGGTTGGAACAATCGGAATTATCATTAAGGCTTACAAAAAAAAGGTTGTCGCCGATAAAAAATCGTTGTTGCAGATTATAGATGCGTTGTTTGAACAAAGTTCACTATACGTTTCTCCAGCATTCAGGAAATTCACTTTTGATATGGTAAAGAAACTACGGGAAATATCCCGGGAATCTTCTTAAGACCCTCATGCTATAATCCTTTTGTACCATGCAAGACCTTTCCTTACACATCCTCGACATTGCAGAGAACTCGATAAACGCAAACGCTACCGAAGTCCGGATAAAGATTTCTGAAGACACCGGGAAAAACCTTCTCCGCATCGAGATCAGCGACAACGGCAGGGGCATGGACGAGGAGACGCTGAAAGAAGTTTACGATCCGTTTTTTACTACAAAGTGCAAACGTACGGGACTGGGGATCCCGCTACTCGCGCAGTCCGCGAGAGAATGCAACGGTGATTTAACCATAAAAACCGGACCGGGCAAAGGCACTTCCATCAGCGCAGCTTTTCAGTATGACCATATAGACAGGAAGCCCCTCGGAGATATTTGCGAGACCATGATAGTCCTTATTGCGTCGAATCCCGATGTCGATTTCATCTATGAGCACAGCAGGGATGATGATTCATATGCTCTTAATACCGCTGATATTAAAAAAGAACTGGAGGGGGTCCCGATAACTTCCCCCGGGATAATTAAAATTATTAAAGATGATATTAGTGAATGGTTACTTAATAAAGACGATATGATAAAATAGCCAGGCTTTGGACTGCCTGGCAAAGTCAGGCACAGAGAGAATTAAAAAGAACATATGCAAAAAGGGGGCGCAATGGAAAAAGAAAAGGGTAGAATCCTGGTCCTTGATGATGATCCCGTTGTAACCTTGAGCTGCAAAAGGATCCTCGGGGCGGAAGGTTACAGCATCACAACAGTCGAAAGAGGAGAAGACGCGCTGAACAAGCTCGCGAAAGAGGACTTCGACCTGCTCATCTCCGATGTAAGGCTCCCGGACATAAGCGGGATGACCGTACTCAAAGAGGCCCGCATCGTTAAACCCAAAACGGACGTCGTTATAATCACGGGATACCCGACACTCGAAGACGCAAGGGAATCGACAAAGCTCGGCGCCCATGAATATATAGAGAAGCCTTTCACCCCCGATTTCATGATAAATGTCGCGAAGAAGATCTTCGATACGAGAGGCTGGATACTCAGACAGGCCTTTATCGACGAGTTCAGGGATTACGTCACTCCCCTGAAGGACAGGGAAAACCCCGTCATCTTCTACAAAGAAGGCACCTGGGCAAGGCCGGTGCAGGACGGCTTATGGGAGATAGGCTGCGATCTGAGATACTGGATGCTGGCAGGCAATCTTATGTACGTTGAATTTATAAAGGACCTCGATGCAGTTGAAGCGGGGAGGTCTTTCGCGAGGCTGTATTCAAGCAGCGGACAGGCGATCGACCTGCTCTCGCCCATGAGTGGGGAATTGCGGGAAATAAACACAAAGGCAAATGACGTGATGTGCGCCCTTCTTAAAGACCATCTTTCGGAAGGCTGGCTTCTGTGGCTGGCAAAGGTGTTGCCGTTGGATAACGGATAAACCGGCCCTCCCTGCATACCCGGTCCGCCACTTCACTAATTATTGTAATTTTGAAATTAAATGTTATAACATTAAATCCGGAAGTCAGTTTCTTGACAAATCCCGGTGATCATGAATTAAACCTGGAGGCTTTTTGATGGGAGACGATACCAAGATCCTCGTCGTGGACGATGAGCCTATTGTTATAAAAAGCTGTACAGCGGTCCTTAAGTCCGAAGGCTATAACGTCGAGGGGATGCTGAGCGGGAAAGACGCTATACTCAGGATGGAACAGACCCCTTACGACCTCGTCTTTACAGACCTTAAAATGCCTGAGGTAGACGGCATAACACTCATAAGATGGATAAAACAGAAAAGGCCCGATACGGGCATTGTGATAATAACGGGCTATCCGTCGCAGGACACGATGAAAGACGCCCTTGAGCTGGGTATTATCGATTATGTACCGAAGCCCTTTACTCCGGCGGTGCTGCTCGATGTGACCCATCGGGCGGTGGAATGGGTAAAGGGAAAGGCCCCTGCGGAGAAAAAGGTACCGGAAGAATTTCCGCCCGCCATGATACAGGAGATAGACAGGGTAATAACCCAGTATAAAGGCAAACCGGGGAGTTCTATACCCGTCCTTCAGCGCTGCCAGGAGATAGTCGGGTATCTGCCCCCCGTAGTGCAGAAGCGCATCGCAAAGGGACTGAACATGACGCCCGCGGAAATTCACAGCATCGTCTCCTTCTACTCCTTTTTCACCATGAAACCGAGAGGCGACCACAATATAAGGATATGCCTCGGCACTGCATGTTATGTAAAGAGGGTTGAAGAGGTGCTTAACAAAATCAAGCAGGACCTCAAGCTGGAAGTAGGCGAAGTGACGGAAGACAGGAAATTTTCTCTTGAGACCGTCCGGTGCCTCGGCGCCTGCGGACTGGCGCCCGTCATGGTCATAGACGATGAGACATACGGCGCAATGAACCCGAAGAAGGTACCGGAGATTCTTAAAGAGTACGCGGGAAAAGATTGATTATAGGAGAAAACAATGGCAAGGCTGACAATTGAGGACTTAAAGAAGATAAAAGAGAAACAGAAATCCACCTTTTCACTGAGAGAGGGCGGATACAGGGCAAAAATAACCGTCCACATGGGAACGTGCGGGATCGCTGCAGGCGCAAGAGAAATCATGTCGGCACTGCTTGATGAAATAGCGCTGGCAAAGGTTGAAGATGTAATTACTACGACCTCAGGCTGCGCCGGCCTCTGCGCCCGCGAACCAATGGCTACGGTGGAAATACTCAACAGACCGCCTGTAAAATACGGCGACCTGACAGCGGACAAGATGAAAGAAATATTCAGGGAGCATATCCTCGGCGGCAACCCGGTTGAAAAATATGCCCTGGCCGTTGGGAGCGAGACGACGTACTGAAAATAGTAGTCGTAGAATGTAGTCAGTAGTCAAGGGAATAAATTCATTTACTGTTACCCTGACTACCTGCTACTAACTACTATGCTACCTTTTTATTGAGGAGATTGTAATGGAAGGAAAGATTCGGGCAAACTTGTTGATGTGCGCGGGCACAGGCTGCGTTGCAAGCGGCACCCCAAAGGTGAAGGCCGCCCTGCAGGAAGAGCTGCAAAAGCGGGGCCTTGCCGATGAAATAAAGATCGTGCTTACGGGCTGTAACGGCTTTTGCGCCGAGGGGCCTGTGATGCTCGTTTATCCTGAAGGTATCTTTTATCAAAAACTGACGGTCGATGAAATCCCTAAACTGGTCGAAGAGCATTTCCTCAAAGGACGGCCATATGAGAAACTGATGTTCAGGGAGCCTGAGAAGAAAACGGCCATCCCGACTATGAACGAAATACCGTTTTTCAAGCATCAGGTACTGAGGGTCCTGAGGAACAAGGGACTGATAGACCCCGAAAACATGGATGAATACATAGCACGAGACGGTTACTTGGCCGCAGCAAAGGCCCTGACCGAAATGACACAGGCGGACATAATAAAGACCGTCAAGGATTCCGGCCTCAGGGGACGCGGAGGCGCCGGATTTCCAACTGGGATGAAATGGGAATTTGCATCGAAGTCGGTTGCCGACCAGAAATACATGCTATGCAACGGCGACGAAGGAGACCCCGGGGCGTTCATGGACAGATCAGTCATGGAGGCCGATCCCCATTCCGTAATTGAAGGCATGATAATAGGCGCAAAGGCAATCGGCGCAAGCAAAGGCGTTATATACGTCAGGGCCGAATACCCTCTCGCGGTAAAACGCCTTCAATTGGCGATAGACAAATGCCGCGAAGCAGGGCTTCTTGGGGAAAACATCCTGGACAGCGGTTTTACCTTTGACCTTGAAATATATCTCGGCGCAGGCGCGTTTGTCTGCGGCGAAGAGACAGCGCTCATGCGCTCTATCGAGGGAAAAAGAGGGATGCCGAGACCGAGACCGCCCTTCCCTGCCCATAAGGGATTATGGGACAAGCCTTCGGTCCTGAATAACGTCGAAACCCTCGCGCAAATTGCGCCGGTCATTTTACACGGGGCCGAATGGTACAAGACTTTAGGCACAGAAAAAAGCACCGGCACGAAAGTGTTCGCCCTCACAGGCGATATTAAAAATGTAGGACTCGTCGAGGTCCCGATGGGGATCCCGCTCAGGACGATAATTTACGACATCGGCGGCGGGATGAAAAACAAAAAGAAGAAATTCAAGTCAGTGCAGATGGGAGGGCCTTCCGGAGGCTGCATCCCTGAAATCCTGATAGACATCCCGGTGACATACGAAGACGTCGTAAAGACAGGCGCCATCATGGGTTCGGGTGGAATGGTCGTCATGGACGAAGACACCTGCATGGTGAGCACCTCAAAATTCTTCCTCGAATTTACCGCTGATGAATCCTGCGGCAAATGCACGCCCTGCAGGGTCGGCACGCGGGTAATGCTCGATATGCTCACCGACATCACGGAAGGCAGGGGAAAAGACGGCGACATTGAAACGCTTCAGGACCTGAGCAGGGACATTATTTCAACGTCTCTCTGCGGCCTCGGTCAGACAGCGCCAAATCCCGTCCTGTCAACGATAAGATATTTCAGGGATGAATATGAATCACATATAAAAGACAACTGGTGCAAGGCGGGCATATGCAGAAAGCTCTGCTCGTTCCATATATTTGAAGACCTCTGCAAGGGATGCGGGGCATGTTTAAGGGGATGCCCTCAGCAGGCGATTGCAGGCGAGAAGAAACAGCCTCACAGGATCATCCAGGAGCTCTGCATACAATGCAGGAGCTGCTACGACACATGCAAATTCGGCGCTATAAAGATAGGCCCTGCCGGATGCAAAGACATTAAAGCCATGCGCGAGCTTCTTGAAAAGGTCAAGGAGGTAAAGGGATGATCAATCTGACCATAAACGGTAAAAAAATAACGGCTGAAGACGGAGAGACCATCCTGCAGGCCGCGCTGAAAAACGGCATTTACATACCCAACCTCTGCTATGACAAAAGGCTCAGGCCCTACGGCGGATGCAGGCTCTGCATTGTCGAAGTCGAAGGACAGGCAAGGCTGTTTGCAGCGTGTTCATCTCCCGCGCAGGAGGGGATGGTAATCAATACGGACACCCCAAAACTGAATAAGCTGCGCCAGACGGTCATCGAGCTCCTGCTGGTGCACCACCCGCTTGACTGCCCGGAATGCGACAAGGCCGGCGAGTGCGACCTTCAGGACCTGGCCTATACATACGGCAAGCCCGAGGCGAGATTCAAACGACACAGGAAAGAAGCCAGAGCAGACGTCAGGGGGCCGCTGATAGAGCTCACATCAAGGAGATGCATCCTCTGCGGAAAATGCGTGCGGATATGCGCGGAGCATCAGGGCCGGGCGGCATTGGGCTTGATAGGAAGGGGCTTCCCGACAGTCGTCCAGCCCGCATTCGGTGAAATACTCGAATGCGATTACTGCGGGCAGTGCCTTGACATATGCCCGACAGGCGCGATCCTGAGCAAGCCGTATAAATTCACCTCCCGCTCATGGTTCCTTGAAGAAAAAGATACTGTCTGCCCGTTCTGCGGAGTCGGCTGCACACTTACCCTCGGAATAAGGGAAAGAAAGATACTGAGGTCGCGTGGAAAAGAAGGCAAAGGCGTCAATGACGGAAACCTCTGCGGAAGGGGAAGGTTCGGCATCGATTATATCTACAGCGAAAAACGGCTCAGAAAACCCATGATAAAACAGGACGGCGAATTCATGCCCGTATCGTGGGAAGACGCCCTGACTTATATTTCAAACAATCTCAACACAATCCTGAAAAGCCACGGTCCGGAATCCGTTGGAGCTATCGGCTCTCCGAGATGCACGAATGAAGACAACTATATGCTGCAGAAATTCATGAGGAACGTCGTCGGCACAGGCAATATCGACTCGTCAGCCTCATTCGGCTACGGCAGGGTGCAGAAGGCCTGGGAAAGGGCATTCGGCGAAAAAAACCATCCGATCAGCCTGAAGTCTCCCATCGGGAAAGACGTTGTCCTCGTCATCGAATCCGACATAAGCGTGACCCATCCTGTCTTCGGACTGAATATCCTGCAGGCAAAGAGAGACGGCACGCAGCTTATCGTTGCGGATTCACGGGAGACAAAGCTGACAAGGCACAGCTCTCAATGGCTCAGGATAAAAGACGGCACAAGTGTCGCATTCCTGAACGGACTGATGAATGTGATCATCGGCAGAGGACTTTTCAATCAGGAAGCCGCTTCCAAAATTCCCGGCTTTGAGGCCCTGAAATCCGCCCTCGAAAATTATACTCCCGGCAAGGTCTCGGCAATTACGGGCATTCCGGAGAACGAAATTATCTCTGCCGCAGAAACCCTTGCAAAGGCAAACAGCAGGATGCTCACCCTTTCCGTCAGTTCTTCCGAAAACACAAAAGGCGCCGACACGGTGCTTTCCGCCGCAAACCTGGTCAACCTTTTAGGCGATAATTCCGATGCCCTCCAGATACCGGCGGAGTATTCAAACACCTATGGACTTTATCAAATGGGTGTAAGGCCTCTCAACCGGCCCCGGGACATGGGTATACATGAGATGCTGTATGGCGAAGATACCCCTGTCAGGGCGATGTACATAATGGGCGAAGACCCCGTGGTCACCTTCCCGGACAGCGCAAGTGTGACGGGGAAGCTAAAGTCCCTTGATTTCCTCGTAGTGCAGGACATCTTCATGACGGAAACTGCGAAGCTCGCAAACGTCATACTCCCGGCATCGAGCTGGGCGGAGAAAGACGGCACTTTCATGAATGCAGAAGGCCTTCCACAAAAGGTCTACAAACTGATCGATCCCGCGGGAGAATCATTCCCGGACTGGCTGATACTGAAGAACCTCGCATTGACAATGGGCAAAGACACAGGGACAAGAAACCTGCAGGCCCTTCAGGAAGAAATAGGACCGGCCCTTTCGATGCAGCCCTCCGGAGAAAAGAACAAGGCATTTGTCCCTGTCGGGTTTACGCCTTCCGGATATACGAATGAGGACTATCCGTTCAGGCTCGTTATCAGGGACGTGCTTCAGCATTCAGGGAGCATGTCAACGAGCTCCAAATCTCTGGACCTCGTCATACCTGAAGCCCTTCTTGAAATAAACGAAGAAGACGCAAAGAAGCACGGCGTTCTGGACAACAGCCACGTCAGACTTGTATCAAAGCAGGGCTCGGTTTATCTTAAGGCCAAATACTCCGGAGCAGTCCCCGAAGGGACGCTCTTTGTTCCTACGCACTTCCCGTACGCGGGAATTAACGTCCTGACACAGCCGTCTTCAAACGGCGAACCGCCCATCATCGCGGTCAATGTGGAAGCCGGCAAATAAGGTTTCTGTCCTCGCGCTTTTGCAACGTTGACACGGGAACCTGAAAGTGTTACGGTAAAAACCGATGAAAGAAATAAAGAGAAAGATATTGGTCGTTGATGACGATATCGCTTTTTGCAGGCTCCTTGAAAGGGTCCTGAGCGCGGATTACAGTGTTTTATCCTGCACCAATCCCATTGAAGCCCTCGAGATTTTCAAGTCAAACACTTTCGACCTCGTTATAGTTGATCTTTATATGCCGGAGATGAACGGCATACAGTTCATGGAGGCCATAATGAATGTTTCAAGGGCAATGGATATAATTTTTATAACTGCCTATGCCGCTGTGGAGACTGCCGTTGAAGCCATGAAAAAAGGGGCCTCGGATTATCTTATCAAACCCTTCCAGAATGAGGAGCTCATCCATGTGGTCAAGGGTATTTTTGAAAAACGGAAACTGTCGGAAGAGAACAAATGGCTTAAAGAACAGCTTGAGGAGAAAAACAGGCCTGAAAAAATAATAGGGAACAGTACAGGTATCCATGAGGTTTTCGACCTGATAAAAAGGGTTGCCGACACTAACAGCACTGTCCTGATAACAGGAGAAAGCGGCACCGGCAAGGAGCTTGTGGCAAGGGCAATACACTATGAAGGCACGCGAAGGAACATGAGGTTTGTGCCTGTTAACTGTTCGGCAATACCCGAAAACCTTCTTGAGAGCGAGCTGTTCGGACATAAGAAAGGCGCCTTCAGCGGTGCGGTCACCGCAAGGTCCGGACTCTTCAAACATGCGGACAAGGGGACCATGTTCCTTGACGAGATCGCTGATATGCCGCTGGGGCTGCAACCCAAGCTCCTGAGAGTTATCCAGGAGCAGACGGTCAGGAGCGTCGGGGAAGAAGAAGAGTCGGATATAGACGTAAGGTTTATAGCCGCGACTTCAAAGGACCTGAAGAAACTGGTGGCCGACAAACAGTTCAGGGAAGACCTGTTCTACAGAATAAATGTAATACCGATTTCTATCCCTCCTTTAAGGGAAAGGACGGATGACATACCGTTATTGGCCGATTTCTTTATAAACAGGTTCGGGCGTAATAACAAGGTCCTGTCAGATGAAGTAATGACATATTTTCTTGAATACAACTGGCCCGGCAACGTCAGGGAACTTGAGAATACCATAGAAAGACTGATGATACTTTCAAAGGGGGACATAATTACCGCCGCCGACCTTCCGTTTGAAATATTGAACAGGCCGGAATCCGATGATGTATCCTTACATGACAGTTATATTGACCGGAAGAGGGTCATTCTTGACCGGTTCAACAAGTCTATTGTCCTCGATGCCCTGCAGAAAAATTCAGGCAATGTTACCAGGGCCGCTGCTGCGCTTAATATGGAGCGGGCCAGTTTCCAGCGAATAATGAAAAGATGCGGGATAAAGTCCGATGAGTTCAGAGAGTGAGAAGCGCCAAATCCGGGCTTCTTGATAATTGCAGTTAGAATAGTTCCGAATATCTCCTTCCATCAACACTGAACGGTAACCGACAGACATCTGCAAGGTTCCGCTCAGTTATTGTGCCGCTAATTAATCTTCAGTTAAAACGCAAATCTGTTATCTGCCGTCCCCCTGATTATTTTTTCGTTTGCAGGTCAGGAATTGAGTTGTTGCAGGCAGCGGTGTGATACCTGAGCGATTCCCGACAGGTGGCTGAAAGGTTCCGCTCAGACATTGTTCCGGCGTTTATATCGGCAAGGGGCCCAGCTCTCCCATCTGCAAGACAAATAAAGATATTTTAAATGTTGTTCTCCTGGCATCCGGCTTGCTCTGTAGAAAATAATGAAAGGAACATCAGGCGATTTACTTATGAAAATGAATATACGGTTGACACTTATTTTGCTCCCCCTGCTTCTCTCGGTTGTCGGTCACGGAGAGTCACTTGCTGCGGGTATTGACCGCGGGATAATGAAAGTGGATTTTCTTTATTCCATCGAATCAACCGGTGGACGGGCGGACACGCTGAAAGCGCCGACTGATATCTTTTATGACCGCAAGAAAGGGGAGCTTTATGTAGTCGATCCGGGGAACGGCGGCATTTTCATCTATAACGAAAGCGGTGCCTTTATACAAAAGATCAGTATCAATCGTGATGGAGAGGAAGGCTCTCCGAAGATGATAGCGGTTGATGATGAAGGCAGGCTTTATGTGGGGCATCTTTCAAGCCCGAAGATAAGCGTTCTTAGTTATAGAGGCGAGCCTCTTGAGGTCCTGGACCTTCCAGGAACAGTTGATGCACCCGGCTTCGATGTGGTCCCTCTCCGCCTTGCAAGCGGTCCTGACGGCAGGGTTTATGCCCTGAAATCTGCCGGCGGAGTGGTGAAGATAGATCCCTTGGGTGAGAACCATGAAGAAATATCCATCTCAGGATCGGGCGCCCCTAATGTCATTTACGCCATTTCAGTTGATAATGACGGGAGCTTCCTCTTTGCAGATATGAGACCCTATTCGGTTGTCCGGTATGACCCAAAGGGGAAGACCTTCAACCGGTTCGGCTCCCCGGGTGTTATTTATGGACAATTGGCGCGGCCTGTCGGGGTTGCAACTGATGAGGCCGGACATATCTTTGTAACAAGTCTTGTGAGGAGCAAAGTTCTTTGCTACAGCAAGGGTGGAGACTTCATAGAGGAGTTTGGAGGGCCGGGTAACAGATACGGCCAGTTTGTTATGCCTACAAAAATTGCATCTGATGGGAAAGACAGGCTCTTTGTGCTTGAGGAGCCTCTTAAGAGAGTACAGGTATTCAGGGTAAAGTTCCTGAATGAGAATGAGGGGAATAACTCTTCGGTAAGCGTTCACGATAACGAACATTTAATTGCCGGGATTTCCGGAAATGAAAGGAGGTGAGAAGCAAGTAGTTAGTAGTTAGTAGTTAGTAGTTAGTAGTTAGTAGTTAGTAGTTAGTAGTTAGTAGTTAGTAGTTAGTAGTTAGTAGTTAGTAGTTAGTAGTTA
>QZJG01000059.1 GCA_003599275.1 Nitrospiraceae bacterium
GCGCAAAAATATGGCTGGAAATCTATACCTATCCTATCATTAATGAGGATGGCGTCATTACACACGTCATCGAATACAGCAGGGACATTTCGGGGCGTAAACGTATTGAGGAGGCACGAAAGTTTGCTGAAGAGCAGCTCATATTCGATTCGCTCCATGATTCCCTGACGGGCCTGCCCAACCGCGCTCTGTTTTTTGACCATCTCAGACATGCCATGAGTCGCGAGAAACGTCAGGACGATTATCTGTTTGCGGTGCTGTTTTTAGACATAGACCGGTTTAAGGTGTTCAACGACAATCTGGGGCATTCGATAGGCGATGTGGCGCTTGTGGAAATCACTACAAGACTGAAAAAGAGCATCCGCCCCCATGATATTGTGGCCCGTTTCGGAGGGGACGAATTCGTCATCCTTCTTGAGGACCTGAAAAACAGAAAAGAAGCCGTTCAGATTACCGGGCTTATACAGGAGAATATATCGCTGTCGTATAACATTAACGGACGGGAGATATACACATCCGCCAGCATCGGGATGACCTTTAATACGATGGGTTACGAAAAGCCGGAGCATTATCTTCGCGATGCGGACATTGCCATGTATTATGCCAAGGGCAAAGGCAGCGGCCGCTACGAGATATTTAATAAGCGGATGTATGCCGATGCGTTGGCCAGGATACAGCTTGAAGCGGACCTGAGACAGGCGATCAAGCTGAACGAATTCCGGCTTCATTATCAACCCATCGTGTCCCTGGAGACCGGCAACATATCGGGTTTTGAGGCCCTTATAAGGTGGCAGCATCCTGCGAGGGGACTGATTTCTCCTGCAGAGTTTATCGAGTTGGCGGAGGAGACCGGCCTGATTATCCACATAGGAGAGTGGGTGCTTAATGAGGCATGCCGTCAAATGAAGATATGGCAGGAAAAATATCCGGCGCAGCCCCTTTTGACGCTGAGCGTCAATATCTCCAGCAAACAGTTGTTCCCCAATCTCGTCAAGATTCTCGGAGAGGTCATGGAGCAATACTCTCCTGCGCCCAATACCCTCGTGCTGGAGATCACGGAGAGCATGCTGATGGAAAATGCCGTGACCGTGTCGCCCCTGCTGTCCAGGCTGAAAGACATGCATGCCCTGATCCACATCGATGATTTCGGCACGGGTTATTCGTCGTTAAGTTATCTGCACCAGTTCCCCATTGACGCCTTAAAGATCGACCGTTCTTTTATCAAGAAAGCGGACAATGGTGAGAATTTCGAGATCGCAAAAGCGATTGCGACCCTGGCCCACAGCCTTAATATGGAAGTTGTCGCTGAAGGTGTAGAGACAGAAAAACAGCTTGCGCTTGTAAAATCGCTGGGCTGTGAATACGTGCAGGGTTTTTTAATAGCCAGGCCGATGGATGTCGAAGCGGTCGATGCCATGTTACGGGGAAACCGGCGCGTTATTAGTTAGAGTCTGTTTATAAAGTGCTCGTTATTCAAGAAACTGTCAGGGCCCTTACTCCATTAGCCTTGAAAAATCCCCGAGTGAATCAAAAACATTCCTGACCGAGAGCAGTAAGGCGAGCCTGTTGTTCTTTATCTTCTCGTCTTTGTCCATGACAAGCACGCTGTCAAAGAATGAGTTGATGGGTTTTTCAAATTCGAAAAGGCTGCTGAAATCCTGTCCCGCGATTTTATCTCCGACCCTTCCGGCGGTATTGAACAGTTCCTTTTCCGAAGGCTCATTCAGTAAAGTTTCATTTACTTCTCCCGGCTGGACCCTGGCCAGAATATTGCAAACCCTCTTTGCCGCCATGAGGAGGGCCGGGAACGCCGGGTCCTTTTTCAATTCCGAGAGGGTTTCAATCCTGTATTTCAAATCTTTTATGTTAAGGTCCTTTGCCGCAAGGGCCGCATTGACGAGGTCATAGCTGTATCCCTGTGACGACAAAATCCCTTCGAGCCTTTGACTGAAGAATTGCAATATTTGTTCGGACAATGCCCCTTTCCTCTCCGGGGAAACCGACAGGTTTTCAAGCGCACTGTTTACAAGCATATCAATCGTCAGGGGATAATCTTTATTCTGCAAAATGTTTATTGTCCCCGCTGCCTGACGTCTCAATGCATAAGGGTCTTCGGAGCCGGATGGAATCAGACCGAGATGAAAAAATGAGGCGATGTTGTCTATCTTGTCCGCAAGAGAAATGATAGTGCCCATCTCTCCGGCTGGAAGCGCGCCGCCCGCCGATTTCGGCATGTAGTGCTCGTATATCGCATCTGCTATTTCATTACCTTCGCCGGAATTCAGGGCATAGATCATTCCCATGTAACCTTGCAGCTCAGGGAACTCCCTCACGGTCCCGGTGACGAGGTCTGCCTTTGAGAGCATCGCGGCCCGCAGCAGTTTTTCTTTCTGCTGAAAATTCAGCTTGTCCGCAATGAAGGAGCATAAAGATTTGACCCTCTCCACCTTGTCGTAAATGGTCCCGAGTTTTTCCTGGAAGGTGACCTTCTTTAATTTCTCTATATAATCCCACAGCGGCTTTTCCCGGTCTTCGATAAAGTAGAACCTCGCATCTTCGAGCCTTGCGCGGAGCACGCGCTCGGCGCCTTTTCTGACTATTTCATTGTTCTCGGGACTTGTGTTGCTCACGACGATGTAATTCGGAAGGATACGCCCCTGCATGTCTTCTGTTGAAAAATATTTCTGGTGCGTCCTCATGACCGTTATGAGAAGCTCTTGGGGCAGCTCAAGGTATTTATCTTCAAAGCTTCCAAGAACGGGTGTTGGATGTTCCACCAGGAAGGTCACGAGATCCAGCAGTTCCTCGTCTTCATGTACTCTTAAATTGTTATCAGACTCGATCTTTTTTATTCCTTCGGAAATAACTTTCTTTCTCTCGGCATGGTCCGCGATCACGCCGCCTTTTGAAAGGAGGGACAGGTATTCGGAAGGTCCTTTAATCCTGATAGCCTCAGGCGACAGGAACCTGTGGCTGTATGTAACGCCGCCGCTCTTAATCCCATCAAGGTCAAACGGAATCACATCGCCTCCAAGCATCGCGGCTATCCAGCGGATGGGCCTGAAAAATCTCAGGGAGCCGTCGCCCCACCTCATTGTTTTTGGCAGTTGAAGCGATGAAATAAGTTTGGGTAATCCTTCACCCAGGACTTCCTTTGTAGCCCTGCCCTTTTCTTCAACAGTGGCCGCGAGATATTCCCCGCGCTCCGTCTGAACGGTCCTGAGCTTTTCAACGCCGATGTTCATGGACTTCGCAAAGCCGATGGCTGCCTTAGTCGGATTGCCTTTGTCGTCAAACGCGACTTTCTTCGGAGGGCCGAGGGTCTCAGTTGTCCTGTCTTTCTGCATCTCCGAGACATTTTCAATATATATCGTCAGCCTTCTCGGCGTGGAGTATTCTGAGATTGGACCATATTCTACCGAAGCGTTATTCAGAAACTGAACAAGCGCATCTTTCAATATCGCCAGCCCCCTCGGAACAAACCGGGCGGGGATTTCTTCACTTCCAATTTCGAGTAAAAATGTTTTTGCCATAATTAATAAATATGGTTAGTAGTCAGTGTTGTCATTCCCGCTTGTCGGGAATCCAGAGAAAAAAACTGGATTCCGCATCAAGTGCGGAATGACGTTAAGGTATTTTTATTCTTCAATTTATAATCATCATTTTGCATTTCTCAGAAGCGGAAACCCCATCTCCTCCCGTAATTTCAAATAACCCTCCGCGCATTTTCTCGCAAGGTTTCTCACTCTTGCTATATACGCGGTCCTCTCTGTTACGCTTATCGCCCCGCGCGCGTCCAGCATATTGAAACTGTGCGAGCATTTCAGACAGAAATCATAAGCCGGCAGCACGAGACCTTTTTTCAGAAGGGAGAGTGATTCTTTCTCAAACTTTTCAAAAAGCAGAAAATGCAGGCTTGCGTCCGATTCGTCAAAATTGTATTTTGAGAACTCGACCTCCGACTCATGATGGACGTCGCCGTATGTGATGTCTTTATTCCATTTCAGATTATAGACATTGTCTACTTCCTGCAGATACATCGCGATGCGCTCAACGCCGTAAGTGAGCTCTACTGACACCGGTTTTAATTCAATGCCGCCCACCTGCTGGAAGTATGTAAACTGCGTTATCTCCATCCCGTCAAGCCAGACCTCCCAGCCGAGCCCCCAGGCCCCGAGCGTGGGCGATTCCCAGTCGTCTTCGACAAAGCGTATGTCATGCTTGAGGAGGTCGATGCTTATTGCTGAAAGACTTTTCAGATAAAGCTCCTGCGTGTCGGGCGGAGAAGGTTTCATTATCACCTGGTACTGGTAATAATGCTGGAGCCTGTTGGGGTTCTCCCCGTACCTTCCGTCAGTAGGGCGCCTTGATGGTTCAACATATGCGGCCTTCCAGGGCTCCGGGCCTAACACACGAAAAAATGTCGCGGGGTTGAAGGTGCCCGCGCCGACCTCGATATCGTAAGGCTGATGAATTACGCAACCTTCATTCGCCCAGAATTCATGCAACTTTAAAATCAGGTCCTGTAAATACATAGGTTAAAATCTTAAAAGGAAGCGCAGGACTTTGTCAAACAGACAAAAAACCCACGAATATTTTATGATAAGCATCATAGAATATATCCTGATACGGGTTATAATTAAACCATATCTTAATAAGGAGGAAAGCATGTTAAGGGAAAAAGTGGAAGCTGTTCTGGGAAAGGTCAAACCTTTGCTTCAGAGGGACGGCGGTGACGTTGAGCTTGTTGATGTTCAGGATGACGGAGTGGTAAAGGTAAGACTGACGGGAGCATGTTCCGGATGTCCCATGTCGACTATGACCCTCAAGAACGCGATTGAAGAAACCATCAGGAAAGAAATACCGGAAATAAAGTCCGTTGTACAGGTCAAGTGATCCGTAGTCTGCAGGTAACTTCTAAGAAGAAAGAGGGACATAATGGAACCTACAATTGCCTGGTACCTCAGGATGAGCGTAATTTATTTTGTGGCAGGGGCCGTCATCGGTTTTATAATGATTTTATCGCCGGACTCTGCCGGTCATTATATAAGCGTGCATGCCCATTTTAATCTCCTCGGGTTCATGTCGATGATGATCTACGGGGTCGGCTATCATATACTGCCGAAATTCAGCGGAAGGCAAATGTACAGTCCGCTGATTATGCGTATTCAGTTTTGGGTGGCAAATGCAGGTTTATTGGGAATGGCCCTCGGCTGGCCGTTACGCTCGAGGGGAGATGTCCTGAATCTCGCCGGGCCTGTATTGATCATAGCGTCATTGCTTTCACTGCTTGCGGTGGTATTATTTGCATTCAATATGCTGAAGACCATCAAGTCCGTGTGATCTGCGGCATACGCGATAATTTTTATGATTCAAATCATAGCCCTTGTTCCGTTTTTTCAATAAAGTAAAATTATCAACAAACACAGGAGGTAGTCGATGACTACAAAGATCGAGGTAACAAAAGATTCCATTATAGGCGAGGTGCTAAAGGAAGTGCCTGACGCTAAAAAGGTGATTGAGAAATTTTTCGGCTCCGGTTGCTTTACATGTCCGGGGATCAACATGGAAACGATAGCCTTCGGCGCTGCAATGCACAACATGGACCCGGAAACGATTGTCAGCGAAATCAGAAAAATAATGGAGAATTAAGACATGGAACCCAAATGCCTGAATTGCGGTGTTGCGAGCGATGATGTGGTGTTGCTCTCTTGCCAATACAAAGGGGAGGCATTATTTGTCTGCGTTAAATGCCTGCCCATCCTTATCCACGGCTCGCATTAAATATTGAAGCTCCCTTCCTTGATTGATAAAAAAACCTCTGCTATACTCTACCGATGATTGTTATTCCGGCTATAGACCTCAAGGACGGAAAATGCGTGCGCCTTCTTCAGGGGAAGAAAGAGGAAGTGACGGTCTATTCCGATGACCCCGCTGCAATGGCGCAACACTGGGCATCTTCAGGCGCTGAGCTGCTCCACGTAGTTGACCTTGACGGCGCCTTTACCGGAGAGCAAAAGAATTTTGAGAAGATAAAGGCGATAAGAGAGGCGATCGATATTCCTGTTGAAGTCGGCGGAGGGATAAGAGATATCGAACGGATTGCAAAACTTGCCGGCCTCGGCGTGGACAGAGTTATTATCGGCACTTCCGCGGCGAAAAATCCGGACATGGTCAAAAAGGCCTGTGAGAAATTTCCCGGCAGGGTGCTTGCCGGCATCGATGCCAAAGACGGGAAGGTCGCCGTCAAAGGGTGGGAAGAAGTTACAGAATTTAATGCGATCGAATTTGCCGTGATGATGCAGGATGCAGGGACAGCAGGGATTATCTATACCGACATTTCGAGAGACGGGATGCTTTCCGGACCTAATGTTGATGCAATGGCAAAGATGGTCGGCGCGGTAAACATACCCGTTATTGCCTCAGGCGGCGTGTCAAAGATTGACGACATAATAAGTCTTGCGCAGATAAAAAATCTTTGGGGCGTGATAACCGGCAAGGCGTTATACGCGGGGACCCTGAATTTGAAGGAAGCGATAGAAGCTGCAAAGGAGAAATAAATGCTGGCTAAACGAATAATCCCGTGTCTTGACGTGAGGGACGGCAGGGTTGTTAAGGGAGTGAACTTTCAGAACCTGACCGATGCCGGAGACCCTGTCGAGAACGCGAAGTTCTATGACGAGCAGGGTGCTGACGAGCTTGTATTCCTCGACATCACTGCTTCCCATGAGAAGAGAAAAATCATTCTCGACGTTGTTGCGAGGACTGCGGATGACGTCTTTATGCCTCTTACAGTCGGCGGAGGGATAAAGAAACCGGACGATATCAGGGACCTCCTTAATTCAGGCTGCGATAAGGTTTCCATAAACACCACCGCCGTTGTCAATCCATATTTCATAAGAGAGGCCGCTGAGAGGTTCGGCAGTCAGTGCATTGTTGTAGCCGTTGATGCAAAGAGGCTCAGGGCGGATATGACATTTGAGCCGGAGGAACCCTGGTTTGGAGATGATTTCCTGAAAGATGTGCGGCTTGATCTCTCAAACCTTGCCCCTTTAACTTGGGCTATCTCTACTCATGGCGGCAGGAAGATGAGAAAAATCGATGCCGTGAAATGGGCAAAAAAGATGGAAGAATTGGGCGCAGGCGAGATATTGCTTACAAGCATGGACCGGGACGGTACAAAAGACGGCTACGATATTGAACTGACCAGGACCATTGCAGAGACGGTTTCGATTCCGGTTGTTGCGTCCGGCGGGGTAGGGACGCTTGAACATCTGCGCGAAGGGCTTGTTGAAGGAAAAGCCGACGCGGCGTTGGCGGCTTCAATCTTCCACTACAGGGAATATACGATTAAAGAGACTAAGGAATATCTGAAATCAAAAGGCGTGCCCGTCAGGCTGTAAAGCTGCCTTCTTCTCAATCCTGTACAGCTCAATCATTTCATTGTCCGCAGGCTGCGTTTTCATATAATATTTTTTATCTCCCTGCAGAACCGCCACATCCACTTCATGAAGTTTTTTGGCGTCGGAATATCTTGCGCACAATGAAGCTGCCACAGTTAGCGCTTCATCGGTTGTCTTTCCCCGGAGGAGAACGAGAGGGCTTCCGACTCCCTCGGCCCTCAACAAATAATCTTCTGAGCCTGCAAGTAATTTTATGGCTTCATTTTCAGCGTCATGTCTTCCCACAATAATTTTACATTCCGGAGAAAACCTGAAGTGTCTTCCGATGCGAAGGAGATTTATGTCGCTGTATTCCGGGTCCGCATTATAAGTCAGGAGGTCCTTTAATTTGAACGAATAAATCGGCTCGGTAAGCAGGCATCCTCCTGCCGGGGCCGGATATTCAGTAAGGCCGTATTCCAGTGCAAGCGCCATTTGCGGTTTCCGGGAACGACCGGTGAAATTAAGCAGCATGTCGCGATTGATCAGGCCTATCTCTTCAGGAAGTGTAACCGGAAGGAACTTTGCGCTTAGCGGTCTTAACACCAATCCTTTTACTCCGGCTGCCTTGTCAATCATTGGAAAGCAGTTTTTCCTCTGGCTCATAGGCCTCTGGCCGAGCACCTCTCCGGTGATTATGAAATCCGCTCCGGTGATATCCATGAACCCCTTTGCCTCTTTAAGCATCAATACCCTGCAATCAATGCAAGGGTTCATGTTTTTGCCATGACCGTATTTCGGATTTTTCACTATTTCAAGGAACTTGTCCGATAAGTGTGAAAGTTTTACCTGAAAGCCGAATTTGACCGATGCGGCAAACGGGTCCTTTGAACAGGAGGATTTATCACTGATATCACAGCCGAAGTGATTTAAAAAAGTTATTGCGGTGACATCAACGCCCTGCTTCATCATTACGAGTATTGCGAGCGTGCTGTCGAGACCTCCTGAATATAGCGCTACGGCTTTAGGCATGATTACATCTTACAACGGCTGTGTTTTAACTTTCAATCCCTAACAGGTTGCTGAAAAAGTCGGTTTTCAGTGTCATTGCGAGGAACGGTAGTGACGAAGCAATCTCAAACATATTGATTAATATAGAAGCGGATTGCTTCACGGAGTTTACCCAGAGCCGTAAAGACGAGATTCTTCGCTTCGCTCAGAATGACCAGCGAAGGGTTCGCAATGACAGCCCAAATACTTTTTCAGCAGCCTGCTAAATGCCGATACATACGTCATGCTCAAGATTATGAGACCTTATTCCGATATTAATGATGTGAAAGCGAATGGTCGCGATCGTTATCAATATTAAAGTCCACGAGACAAGCCGCCTTTGGCGGCTATATCATCCTTAAAAAAGGAGAGGATAAGATGGTAAAGAAACAATGGTTGATACTGATGATGGTATTGACGGTCCTGATGGTCGGAGGCATAGTATTTGCCGGGCCGTATTCTGATGAGCTGAACCAGAAGGTTACGGCTCTCAAGACAGACGGGGAGGCAGGAAAGGAGATGCCGGCGTCAATTCCGGGCATCAATGTTATCAGCACGGCTGATGCATACAAGATGTATAAGGACAAAAAGGCCGTATTTCTGGATTGTCGTCCCAAGGCGCAGTATGATACCGAAAGGGTCCAGGGCGCGGAGATTTTTACCGCCGATGATTTTATCAACGATCCTTCGATGGCGGACAAGCTCGACAAGAACAAGTCATATGTCCTTTACTGTAACGGCGTCAAATGCTGGCGTTCAACCGCGGTATCAGTGATACTTCATGATCATTTCGGGTTCAAGAATATCTACTGGCACAGAGAGGGTTTCCCTGACTGGAAGAAGAACAATCACCCGCTTGAATAAGCCGGGTAACGCTGCCTTTAACGGGGGGGAGGAATTCCTCCCTCCCGTTAAGAATATTCTTTTATCACGGGAATTATAAGAGAAGTTTTAACTGTCCGTATAAATTAAAAAACGCGAATTTCTTTTATGACTATAAAGACCAAGCTCACATTGAATATTGTCATAGTCCTTATAATTATTGTTGCGGTTGCCGCCACAAGCGTAATAGGGATGGGATTCATAAAAAATAAGCTGTCATATCTGACGGAACGCAGCACCCCGTTCCAGATGAAGACCGTGGAATTTCAGAGGGCGATACAGGGTGTTACCGCCGAGATCATCAAGGTAAGCGCTTCAAATAATTTCGAGGAGTACAAGTCATATCGCTCTGAGGCTGAAAGGTCTCTGTCCGAAGTAAAAAAGGTGCAGAAGGAACTGGAGACCCTTTACGGCGGCAAAAAGATCGAGACTTACAATGAATTAAGCAGGATAGCCGGCGAGCTTTTTGAAATAACGGATGTAAGACTTAAGTCGGAAGAAAACCTGGCAGCGGCAAACAAATCGATCACGCAGAAATTAAAGGACGCCTCCAGGGTGATGAAGGGGCTGGACGAGAAGATAAGGGGCTTCCAGCTTAACCGCTCTGCAACGGTCCTTACGGTCCAGACAAATATGAAAATGATATCGGGCGGAATAAAAGAAATAGAGAACCTTAAGCCCGTGCTTAAGGACCTTCAGATTGCCGTTCTTGAAATACAGCGGACTCACGATAAAAAGGACCTGGCGTCCATACAGGGCAGGACCGGTACTACAATAAATAAAGCATTGCAAAATAAATTCGTCAAAGAATCAAAAGGTCTTACCGCCGATATAAAAGCATTGGGTGAAAAGCTGGAAGAGCTTGTTAAGCTGCATCTGTCGATGATAGAGGAAAAAAAGGACGAGGCAATGGTCAAATGCGAGACGGCAGCCAGGGACATAAACGAAAAATTGTCATTGCTCTTCTCCAATGTTGAAAGGGAGGAGGCTTTATTCAATGAAAAGATCAATGTCGAGGTAAAAAAAGAGTCTGAAGTCTTGACGCAGGCAAACATATCATCCAATGCCCTGCAGACCAGCTCTCAATTGCTGCCGGTCGGTTTGCACATAGAGACGCTGGGGACAAGGCTTTTTACGGTAACATCGTCAAAAGATCTTGACGGCATAGAGGCTGAAATCAGGAAGGATTATGAAACAATAGAATATAACAATAAATCCATCGAAAGATTGCTGATAAAGCTCAAGGCTGAAGACGAGCTTAAGACATTCCATGATGTAGGAGGCGACTTTGCTACAATCAAAAGTCTGTTATTGGGCCGCGACGGCATAAGCGACAGGATCCGGCACCAGATCACGACGAAGGAAAAGGTACTGGAGTTTACTGAAAAGCTGAGAGGGATCGTATCGAAGCAGGCTGAAAAGGGCAAGGAAACCGTTTCGACCGCCAAGGGGGAGCAGGAAAAGGCCATCGGCACAGTAAACAGGATGGTCCGGTTCACTACCGTTCTGATATTGGTTATAGGCACAGGCGCGGTTGTGTTCGGCGTTGCATTCGGTATCTGGGTTTACCGGTCAATATCAACCCCCCTGCATCAGCTTATGAGGATTTCCGACGAGGTATCTCACGGTGATCTAAGATGCGATTTGTCTGTCCACTCAAATAATGATGAAGTCGGAGCGGTCCAGGCCTCGGTAGCGAAGATGGTGACGAATCTGCGAGACATTGTCGGCAAAATAATGGCTGCTACATTGAATCTCGCGAGCAGCTCCGAAGAATTGTCTGCAACTGCATCCGAACTTAACAGGGGCTCGGCGGAACAAGCCGCACAGATAGACCAGTCTTCAGTCGCTATGACCCAAATGTCGCAAACAACTCTGGAGGTCGCAAAAAATGCAGGGGATGCGGCAGACACGTCGAGACATACCTCCAAACTTGCAAAGGAAGGCAAGGACGTTGTCGATCAGACTGTTCAGGGAATGTCGCATATTGCCAGGGCGGTAAAGGACGCCTCCGCGATTTCCGATTCACTCGGTGAAAGCTCCAAGGAGATAGGGAAAGTGGTAAGCGTTATCGATGAAATTGCAGAACAGATAAATCTCCTGGCGCTCAATGCAGCCATTGAAGCGGCAAGGGCGGGCGAGCACGGCAGGGGCTTTGCCGTTGTAGCTGATGAAGTCAGGCAGCTTTCCGAGAAGACGGTCAGGTCGACAAAGGAGATAGCGGGCATTGTTAGAAAGATACAGGACGCCGCGACAAAGTCCATTGACGCCATGAGTCAGGGTGCGGCGGAAGTCGAAAAAGGGGTGTCCCTGTCCGAGAAGGCGAGTACATCGCTCGGTATGATAGTCGAGGCCTCTGAAAAAGAGGCTGATATGATACACAGAATTGCAGCGGCATCGGAGGAGCAGTCTACGGCGTCGGAGCATGTATCGGAAAGCATGGATACAATATCGCGGGTAACAAAGGAATTGACCAACTCCGTGGCCGAAATAAAGAAGACATCTGAAGCGCTCGCTGTTCATGCAAACGAATTGAATTCCATCGCCTCGTGGTTTAAGACTTAAAACGGGACGCGGCGCTTGCCGCCTCTCTGAATTTTTACGGGAATTCTTCAGTAAAATTAACCTCGTACCTTTCCGTCTGTAGTTGACTGTAAATCCCGGTCCCTCTGCAAATAACATTAAGTCCTCGCTTAAGTCAAGGTCATTTTTTGCCGATAAATTACTTAAATAAGATTATCGGGAAGGAGGTCATTATGACCAGTAAAAAATTTTTGATATTGGTGACGTTATCCATATTTATGTTTCCGCAGTCCGGCGCCTCAAAGGAGCTTAAGTGGGTCGGATGCGATATCTCCAAGTTTGCGTTTATGGAAGAAATGGCAAAGGCGTATGAAAGGAAGAGCGGTGTCAAGGTAGAGCTTTTGGGCGGCGGCGCTCTGAAGGGAATAAGATCGGCGTCTGCCGGCACGACCGATGTGGGCGGCACATGCCGCCATCGACTGGTCATGATGGATGGATCGATACATGAAGAGGAAAAGGACGCCGAGTTGATACAGGTCGCCTGGGATGCCATTGTCCCTATTGCGAACAAAGACAACCCCGTCGATAATATTTCACTGGTTGACCTCAGGAAAATCTATGACGGCAAAATCACCTCGTGGAAAGAGCTCGGCGGCAACGACAGGACAATTGTATTTCTTACGCATCTTGATAAATACGCCGGCACGGAATATATGCTGAGACTGATCGTATTCGGCGACCCTGAATATGAATTCAGGGCGCGGTCGCTGACCTTCAAATCACAACGCCCCTTACTGGAAAAACTCGAGGAAACACCTGCGGCCTTTGCAGTAACAGGAGTCAGCTATGCGATCAAAGAGAACCTCAAAATATTATCTCTTGATGGGACCAGTCCTACGAAAGAGCACATTGCGTCCGGCAAATATCCCTTGTTCCGCCCCCTGTATATTACCTTCAACAAGAACAAGACAAATATTGAGGTAACGAGGTTTATTGATTTCATATTATCGCCGGAGGGGCAGGCTATTATTTCCGGGCAGGGGACCGTAAACCTCTCTGAAGGGAAGGCGCTGGTCCCGCTCTGGAATGAAAAAATGACCAAGTTCGGTTTGAAATGACGACGCCCAGAGGGGAAGAGGATAAGCCGGGATGTTGATGCAATCATGAAGATAGGACACAGGATACTGTTAACAACAGGAACGCTTGTATCCATTATACTGATAACCCAGGGGATATTCTCTTATGTGCTCATCAGAGATAATCTCAAAACGGCTGCGAGGGAACGGCTATTCTCGGAAACAAAGAAAAAAGTGCAGTTGTTCGACCAGCTTCTGTATCTGACAAGCCAGGACATGGCTACGATGAAATCGCATAAGGCCTTGGGGGATTTCTTCACTTCAAGGGCCTTGAATGACACAGATGGAATGTTCGACGCGGACTTTGAGCTTGAGTCTTTTTTCAGAAAGATCAGCAGCGATACCAAACCTCAATACAAAAAAATACAGATTACCGATACCGGCGGCAAACCGCTGCTTCAGATCGAAGGCAATAAACGCAGAGAAGTTTTTGACAGATATGACAATAAGGTCCGGCATGCGGCAAATGTCCCGAATGGGCAAACAGCCCTTGCAAGCCATCATCTCTTCAAAGACGAAGGTAACGGCTGGGGGCTTCTCTCTATAGCCCCGATAATTTACAAGGGTAAAACAGACGGATATCTGCTGACATACCAGTCTGTAGACAATTACATAAGAGAAGAGTTTTCCGGCCTTTCGAAGGCGGGGCTATATTATACGATAGCCGATGAACAGGGGAAAGTTGTCGCGTATTCCACTAAAGGCAAATCGCAAACTCTCTGCGGAGCGACGGATGAGAAGGCGGCGGGATTTCTTGTGGCGACAGAGACGGCGACTTCCCTCGGCCTGAAGATAAGCCTCTGCGCGGAAAAACAGGAAGCCTTCAAAGTCCTGGACCATCTGTTATTGGTAAGCGCCGGGGTCCTGATATGCTCAGTCCTGATCTCAATAGCCGTATTGAGCATGATTGCCCGTAATATTTCAAGGCCCATCAACAAGCTTGTCGGCTGGTCTGAAAGGCTCTCTATGGGCAACCTTACTGTTGAAGATATCAAAATAACAAATGATGAAGTTGGGGAGCTGAATGCGGGTTATAAAAATGCAGTAAATTCGTTTAAGGAAATAGCGTCGGTATGTGAGGCAATATCCGGAGGCGACTTCAGCAGGACGATTGCTTTGAAGAGTGAAAAAGATGTCATAGGCATATCCGTCAACAAGATGATAAATGCCTTGTCGAACGCGACGCAGAAGAACAAAGACCGCGACTGGCTGAAGAGCGGTCTGGCTGAGCTGAACGGCCGGATGCACGGGGACAATAATATTGCGCGGTTGTCACAGAACATTATCAGTTATCTTTCGACTTATCTGAATGCTCAGGTCGGAGTGATTTATGTCGCCGACGAAAACGAGTGCTTGAAAATGTCGGGAGGCTATGCGGTTGCAAATGGTAAAGATGCTCCCCGAGAATACGGGTTCGGCGAAGGGCTTGCGGGACAGGCGGCATTGGAGAGGAGATTGATATCGGTAAAGAATGTCCCTGACGGTTATATAAAAGTCAATTCGGCCCTTGGCGAGGCGGCGCCGCGAAATATTATTGTGGCCCCCCTCATACACGAGGGGAGGGTGAAAGGCGTAGTCGAGCTCGGTTCATTCAGTGAGCCAACGGAGCTTCAGACGGAGTTTCTTGATCAGGCGCTTGAAAATATCGCAATAAGCATAAATTCGGCGCAATCCCGCTCTCAAATAGAAGAACTTCTAAAGGAGACCCAGCAGCAGTCCGAGGAATTGCGCATTCAGCAGGAAGAACTGCAGCAGACAAACGAAGAGCTTGAGGAACATACCCAGACCCTTGAAAGACAGACATATGAGCTGCTTGAGAAGAACGACCAGCTTAAGAAGGCGCAGACGATAATCGGAGAGAAGGCAAAAGAGCTGGAATTGAGCAGCAAATATAAATCACAGTTCCTTGCCAATATGTCGCATGAGCTCCGCACGCCCTTAAACAGCCTTCTCATCCTTTCAAAGCTCCTGACCGAAAACAAAGAAGGCAATCTCACTGAAAAACAGGTGGAGTATGCAAAGACCGTCAACAGCGCGGGCTCCGATCTGCTGGGCCTGATAAACGATATACTGGACCTCTCCAAGATAGAGGCGGGCAAGATGACGGTTACATTTGACGACGTCAATATGGATGATTTTATCGGCAGTATTGAACGGAATTTCAGACACGTTGCACAGGAAAAGCGATTAAGCCTGACAATAGAAAGATCTGATGACGCCCCGGCCTATCTCCGCACGGACAGGCAGAGGATAGAGCAGATAGTGAAGAATTTCCTTTCCAATGCATTCAAATTTACTCATTCGGGCGGCATTACTCTGAGCATTAAACGCCCCGCACCGGAGATTGACCTGTCAAGAAGCGGATTAGACCATTTGAATGCGGTTGCAATTGCCGTATCGGATACGGGCATCGGGGTACCGGAAGACAAGCAGAAGCTGATATTCGAGGCCTTCCAGCAGGCAGATGGTTCAACAAGCAGACAATACGGCGGGACCGGATTAGGTCTTACAATCTCGAGGGACCTGGCAAAGCTCCTTGGCGGAGAAATACAAATACGCAGTGAAAAAGGAGGCAAGGGCAGCACCTTTACGGTTTATCTGCCGGAGCGTCTTGAGGCGCATAAGACAGAGGTAAATCAGAAAATGCCGCCGGCCGGGCTGCACGAGGCGGACGTCCATATCTCCAAAGATAAGCGTCAGACGCCCCGGGTGAACATGGAGGATATTCGCGACGACAGGAGAAATTTGTCCGAAGGAGACAAGACCGTCCTGATCATCGAAGACGATCCGAAATTTGCAAAAATATTGTATGACCTCGCATTGGAAAGGGGGTTCAAAGGTCTTATAGCCTGCGATGGAGAGGCCGGGCTCCACCTGGCGGACTTTTATATACCCAACGCGATCATACTTGATATTGGACTTCCCCGAATAAACGGCCTTGCCGTAATGGAACGGCTCAGGGGAAATCCCAAGACCCGTCAGATACCCGTTCATTTTATATCCGTATATGACAAAGGACGTGAAGCAATGGCCATGGGGGCCCTCGGATACCTTAACAAACCGGTGAGCATGGACAAACTGAATGAGGCATTCGACAAGATTGAGCAGGCAATAAACAAAACAGTCGGAAACCTTCTGATTGTGGAAGACGACGAGGTCCTGAGAGAAGGCATCTGCAGGCTTGTGAGCAGCGGCGATGTTAAAGCTACTGCTGTTGCGACCGCCTCTGAAGCGTATGCGCTTCTCGGGTCCGACAAGTTTGACTGTATGATACTGGACCTCGGTCTGCCTGACATGTCGGGCTTTGAATTGCTTGAGAATATCAAAAGAGAGACGGCAATCCCCCGCGTCCCCACCATCATTTACACAGGACAGGAGCTTACCGAGGAAGAGGACACGAGACTTAAGGAATTTGCAGAGAGCATTATTATAAAAGGCGAGAAATCTCTCGAAAGACTTCTCGACGAAACAGCGTTGTTTCTCCATCGCGTCGGCGCAGACTTGCCCGATGGGGAAAAGGCGATAATGAAGATGATATATGACCATGAGATCAACCTGAAAGACAAAAAGATACTTGTGGCGGATGACGATATGCGCAATGTATTTGCGCTGTCGAGCATACTTGAAGACAAAAAAATGAAGGTGTTGACAGCAAAAAACGGTAAAGAGGCCCTGAGGCGTCTCGACGAAAACCCCGATACCGATATAGTCCTGATGGATATAATGATGCCGGAAATGGACGGCTATGAAGCAATGAGGGAGATCAGGAATCAGCAGAGGTTCAGGAAACTGCCCGTAATCGCGGTCACGGCGAAGGCCATGAGGGGCGACAGGAGTAAGTGCATCGAGGCAGGCGCCAGCGATTATCTGGCGAAACCCGTTGACATTGAAAAACTGCTGTCGCTTTTAAGGGTATGGCTGTATAAGTAGGGGCAGACCTGCGTGTCTGCCCGATGCAGGGCCGGATTTGAAACCCGCCCCTGCAGAGTTATGTTATGCAAAACACAAAAGACATTGACAGCGAGATACAGGAGCTTATAGATGCCATATACATGAGATACGGTTACGACCTTAGCGGGTATGCAAGGTCTTTTATAAAGAGGAGGGTATTACGAAGACTCTCTCTGTCGAAAATAATAAGCATCGGTGAAATGAAGAAAAAGCTTCTTGTCGATGAAAGCTTTTGTGATACATTGCTGCTGGATATTTCAATCAGCGTGACGGAGATGTTTCGCGACCCCGGTTTCTATTCAATGCTCAGAAAGGCTGTCTTTCCTTATCTCAGGACATACCCTTTTTTAAGGATATGGGTAGCAGGCTGCGCAACCGGCGAAGAAGTCTTTTCCCTCGCTGTCCTGCTTAAAGAAGAGGGGTTGTACGGGAAATCCCGCATCTATGCGACCGACTCCAATAACGCCGTCCTGCAGAAGGCGAAAGCAGGGATATTCCCGATACGCAATCTGAAAAAATATACATATAATTACCAGAAAGCAGGGGGCGTGGAATCGTTTTCCGATTACTATACCGCCGATTCCGGATATGCAATCATGGACCGGTCTTTAATGGAAAATATTGTATTTTCCGGACATAATCTTGTAACTGACGGGGTGTTTAATGAAATGAACCTGATTTCATGCCGCAATGTCCTTATATATTTCAACAGGGCCTTGCAGGACCGCGTTGTCAGGCTTTTTTCCGGGAGCCTCTGTCACAATGGATTTCTCTGCCTCGGCTCCAAAGAAAGTTTGAGAATTTCAAACCGCGAGGACGCGTTTGAAGTATTTGCGGAAGAGAAGATATACCGTAAAAAGCATGACATGCCGAACATACCGGGGGAAATGGATCATGAAGGAGAAGAACCGTCATTAAGCAATAACAATATATTATTAAAAAATACTCCCTATGAAGCCATAGTTATCGGCAGTTCAGCGGGAGGCATGAGGGCGCTTACTGCAATCCTTTCATCCCTCGCCGCCGGTTTTACACTGCCTGTTATAATCGTTCAGCATCAGCAGCAGTCCGACTATAATTATCTGGCGCATCTGCTGAATGAAAAATGTCCCCTGACCGTGAAAGACGCAGAAGAGAAAGAAAGCATACGGCCCGGCACGGTATACATTGCTCCTCCGGGGTATCATTTAATGATTGAAAACGACAGGACGTTTTCGCTTTCCATGTTTGAGCCCGTAAACTTTGCCCGTCCCTCGATCGATGTGCTGTTTGAGAGCGCTGCCGATGTATACGGGGAAAAACTCATCGGCATAATTTTGACCGGGGCAAATGATGACGGCAGCAGAGGGTTAAAAAGAGTCAAAGAGCTTGGAGGGCTTGCCATTGTGCAGGACCCAGCGACGGCTGAGGCGAGCTCGATGCCGAAAGCTGCAATAGAGGCGACAGGTGTGGACCAGATACTCCCGTTTGAGCGAATAGGGGGCTTTTTAAGTGACATGGTCCTATGTCGACAAACCATCGGGAGTGACTTATGAATGAGGGTATAAAACACAACATACTGATAGTTGACGACAGGAATGAAAACCTTTTAACGCTTGAGAGCCTGCTTGAGGGGCCGGACAGAAACATAATCAGGGCATTGTCCGGCAATGAGGCCCTGGCGTTGACGCTTGAACATGATTTTGCGCTCA
>QZJG01000067.1 GCA_003599275.1 Nitrospiraceae bacterium
TACGCGGAGACGGTCAGGCTTGTCAGGGAAAGGTGCGGCAAATGACGGACCCCGGCAGGAGTTTATTTGAGAAGGCAGAGTGGTTCAGAAGATCAGCCGAATATGAAAAGGCCATTGATCTGTATCAAAAGGCCCTTGCGCATTTAAAAAAACAGTCGGATATTGACGGCACGCTTGATTGTACAATTTCCCTTGCAGATACTTTCAGGGCAAAAGGAGAATTTGTAACAGCGAAGAAATATTATGAGGACGCAATTGAAATTGCCGGCGCCCTTGATGACATGACTGCTGAAGCCGATGCGTTTGCAGGGCTTGGCCTCAGTCTGAGGGCGCTGGGAGACTGGAATGCCGCCATGGGTCTGATCGCCAGAGCAAACAGATTATACAGTACACTTCACGATAAAAAAGGGGAGGCCTTTTCCACCTGGGCGCGTGGAGGCACATACAGGATAAAGGGAGACGTAAAGAGGGCGCTGACGGATTTACAAGCCGCGCTTAAAATGTTCAGGACGCTGAAAGACAAGTCGGGCATCGCATATTCTTACTGCGGGCTTGGAGGCAGTTCGAGGATAGCGGAACGGTTCGGTGATTCGGAGAAATATTACACATTGGCTAATCAGAGTTTTCAAAAACTTAAGGACCGCTTCGGACTCGCGTATTCCTATTGCGGACTTGGCAATGTCTGCCGTATGAAGGGGGATTACAAAAACGCGCTCCGTTATTTCAGGAAGGCGGAAGTCCTTTATAAGCAGATCGGCGACAGGGTCAGCTACGCATACACACTATGGAGCGTCGGCACTTCTTATAAGATGCTTGGTGATTATGAAAAGGCGCTGAAGAGTTTTAAAGAGTCTATGGGTTTTTTCAAACAGACAAAAGACCCGAGGGGGCAGATTTATTGCGTCCTCGGAATCGGTGAAACGGATTATTTAAACGGCAGAAAGGCCAGGGCAAAAAAGGCATTCTCCAAAGCATTGGCGTCTGCAGAGGATTTCGGATTCAGGGTCGAAAAGAAATATGCCCAAAAACTGCTTAAGGCGTTTGGGCAGGGCAGTGGCTTCCCGGTAAATCTGCCTTAAAAAATAATTGTAATTATTGAAGACCGATATTGTATCATATCTTATAGTCTTAAGCCGTTCACAATTTCGACATGGAAAAGCTGGTAAGGAAACATAAGCCCCGTATTGGCGAGATACTTCTTGACTACGGCCTTGTAAGCCAGGAACAGCTTGCAACGGCCCTTGACATGCAGATTCAGGGCGGAGGGCGTCTCGGTTCGATATTTGAGGAGATGGGCTGTGTGGACAGCGAGATGCTCTCACACATTTTAGGCAAACAATACAACCTCCCTTTCGTAAATCTGTTCCATGTTGAAGTCCCTTCTGAAATCCTGAGGCTTGTTCCTTTTGAGCAGGTCAGGACGTACAAAGTCCTCCCTGTGAATAAATCAGACAATACCGTGTCGCTCGCTATGGTCGATCCAAATGATGGCAATGCCATCAGGAGCGTAGAATTTGCTGCAGGCGGTACAGTGAAGCCTTTTATTGTGCCCAGCAGTCAGATGGACAAGGCGATAGCCCTGTTTGAGACAGAGGGATATGGGGATACCGCCTTTGAGGGTAATAAGCTCAGGGATGAAAAGGAGATATCTGTTGCGTCCGGAGCCCCGGACTTGCGCATACTTCTGAGGCTTCTTGTTGATTTTAAGGCCGCGGGCCTCCATCTTGCCGCAGGAGCACAGCCGGGGTTGAAGGTCAATAATGAGCTGAAACGGCTCCCGATGCCGAAAGTCTCTCCTGCACAGATGAAGGATTTTATTTCCGAAATACTCGGGAGTGAGCAAAGGGAGCAATTTGAAAGGGAGAAGGAATTTAACCTCGTGCTGTCTCTTTCCGATATCGGCAGGTTTGGAATCAATATTTATAAACAGCGGAATTCCATTTCTCTCTCTGCGCGCTTGATAGTCGAAAACATCCCCTCTGCAGATGTACTTCAGTTGCCGGATTGGCTGCCGGACTATGCTTTAAAAAGGGATGGATTGGTCCTGATCGCCGGCCTTCCCGGAAACGGCAAGACAGCGACAATGTCAGCGCTTGTCGATGTCATCAATTCCGGCAGGAAATGCAATATCGTATCTCTTGAGGAGCCGATAGAATATTTGCACAGGCACAAAATGAGTAATGTTAACCAGCGGGAGATCGGAATAGATACGGATTCATTCGCTTCGGGGCTTAAACATATTTTAAGACAGGACCCTGACGTAATAGCTATAAGCGAATTGAGAGACGCGGAGAGCATCGCTTCCGCCCTCAACGCCGCAGAGACCGGACGCCTGATATTGGCCGCCGTCACCGCGCCTGATACAACTTCCGCCATCAGCAAGATTATAAATTTGTTCCCGCAGCATCAGCAGCCACAGATCAGGATGCAGCTTGCCGACACCCTGCTTGTTGTGTTCGCACAAAGGCTTATACCGGTCAAGGAAGGCAGAAGCGTACTCGCATATGAAAAGCTGCTTAATTCATCGCGGGTGCGGAACATGGTATCAGAGGCAAAGATCACCAATATGAGGTCTCTTATGCAGATTGCATCAGAGGACATGTTGTCTATGGACAGGTGTCTTGCGAGATTGTGCCTCGACGGCAGGATAACATTCGAGGACGGCCTGCGGTTTGCCGATGTCCCTTCCTATTATCAGGACCTGATAAGAACAGGCAGTATATAAAAAAAGCCACGGGGAGTCGAAGCGGCAACGCTTTTGAATGGCTTTTCAAAGGAGCGCCGCATCTATAGTTCTGATAAGCTCCTCAATATTTAAGGGCTTCATCAGAAAAGCAAATGCCCCCAGTCTGAATGCTTTGCGCATTGTGTCAGGGGGCGCGTAGCCGGTCATCATTATAACCTCCGTATCAGGATAGTGCTTTTTGATTTCACCGAGTGCGGTTATTCCGTCTATACCCGGCATATTATAGTCAATCAATACAACATTTACGGAATGTTCAGTCATATAGGTTAAGGATTCTTTTGCTCCGGTCATTATTGAAACTGCATATTTATCTTTTAGAATAAAATAAAGAAAATCCCTGATCTCACGCTCATCATCAATTACAAGAACTGTTGCTTTTACGGACATGCTGTTTCCCCTCATAACTTACGCTCCTATGCATTTTATGAAGCAGGAACAAGTTTGCTGTTCATTTAACCTGCTCCTGCATTATCGCCGAAATCATATTACAACTCAAGGTTGTAATATGTCAAGCCGAACAACCTGTGATAGGTAGACAGTTGTTGCCCGGCGTTGTATTTTGAGGAGGAAGGAAAACGCATGGTTGCAGACAGCAAAATAATAGGTCACAGAATCAGGCAGAGGAGAGAGCATCTCAACATTTCCCAGGAGAAACTCGGGGAGATGATAGGTGTGACTTATCAGCAGATACAGAAGTATGAAAAAGGGACAAACAGGGTAAGCGCCGAGAGGCTCTCCGGGATCGCCAGGAATTTGAAGGTCCCGATAAATTTTTTCTTTGAGGGCGCAAAGGAATTTCTTGTAGCTGAAAAGCAGGAAGGCAAGAACTACTCTGTTCAGAAGGAAAAGTCTCTTTCCCCGCAGGAGCGCGAGCTGTTAAACTATTTCAGGTCCCTTCAGGATACCGAGGCAAGGGCGAATCTTCTTGGCTTTTTAAAGTCCGTGTGCAAGAAGAAAAAAACCTGACCGACTCGATCGGATTTCTGGAGCCACCGAGGGGAATCGAACCCCTAACCTGCGCATTACGAATGCGCCGCTCTGCCATTTGAGCCACGGTGGCTTGATTGTTTTATATAATACACTACGCTTCAGCCGCTTTCCAATGGTCCGTGCGGCAATTACAGTCTATAAAAAAAGGACAAGCAGAAGCTTGTCCTTCTTAAAAACAAATTCCCGGGAATATGCTTTAACTGCCTTCGGCTATTCTTTCTTCCTCTTCCTGACGTGTCTTGCAGTCTATACACAAAGTTGTTACGGGTCTTGCCGCCAGACGCTGGGCGCCTATTTCATTACCGCATTCTTCGCATATGCCGTAGGTCCCGCTCTCGATGCGCTCGATAGTCTCCTCGATTTTTTTCAGGAGCATGCGCTCTCTGTCTCTGAGCCTCAACATGAAGTTCCTGTCGGTCTCTGCCGTTGCCTGGTCTCCCATGTCGGGGAAGTTAAGCTCCGAAGGGAGGTTATTGAGTGTCGCTTCCGCTTCTTTGAGCAGTGAATCTCTCTGCGAAAGAAGTTTCTGTCTGATTTCCTGCATTATTTTTTCTCTTGGTGTCATTTTTATTTTCTCTGTTGCCGCACCTTTCTTTTGCATTGGCGTCGAAGAAGCTTTTGTTTTCTTTGTCTCAACAGGCTGCTTCTTTGACGGTTTTAAAGGCGTTACAGTTTTGGCCTTTTTTGAAGTCATGGTCTTAGCTGCTGCTTTTGTCTTTTTAGGCATATATCCGTCCTCAGCAAAAAATTTGTTGCTTTAAATAAGGAGTAACTTAACAAATTTATATCCATTAAGTCAAACCTCTTTTTGTCTATCAAACAGTGCCTTGACAAATCAGAGTTGTTTGCTTTAAGTTATCCATAAAAATCAAGCTCTCACAGAATGTTATACGGCTTTTAAGCACAAATCCTTTAACTGAATTTACGTCCGATGAAAAAAGTCAGCAAATGATCAACCCCCTCCTTTCCGTCGAAGACCTGAATATCTCTTTTGGTTCCGGAGACAACCAATTAAAGGTTGTCAACAGCCTCGGTTTAAATGTCGATTATGAGGACTTCCTCGTAATTGTCGGGGAGAGCGGCAGCGGAAAGACCCTCACCGCACTTTCGGTAATGAGGCTTCTTCCTCCCAACGCGCTTTTTTCCGGCAGGGTCATTTTTAAAGGGAAGGACATCCTGTCTATGAAAGATGACGACTTGAGGAAGCTAAGAGGGAAAGACATTTCCATGGTCTTTCAGGAGCCGATGACTTCTCTTAACCCGGTTTTTACCGTCGGGAGCCAGATAGCGGAGGTATTGCTGGCACACGAGAATATTTCCAATAAGGAGGCCATGGACAGGGCGGTAGGGCTGCTTGGAAGCGTAAGGATACCGTCCCCCGAATTGCGGGTAAAGGAATACCCTCACCAGATGAGCGGAGGCATGAGGCAGAGGGTAATGATAGCCATGGCCATTGCATGCAGTCCTTCTCTGGTGATAGCCGATGAACCTACGACTGCGCTGGATGTGACGATACAGGCGCAGATACTTGAATTATTGGGAGGTCTGAAAGAAAAGACCAGGATGTCGGTACTCCTGATCACGCATGATCTGGGCATTGTAGCGGAATGGGCGCGAAGAGTTGAGGTCATGTATGCCGGCAGGATAGTCGAGAAGGCCTCTGCAAATGAGATATTTCTTAACCCGCGCCATCCCTATACCAGGGGGCTGCTCGAATCATTGCCGGGGAAAAAAGGTGAAAAGCTGGTCCCCATCCCGGGGCAGATACCGAGGCTGAACGAGTTGCCTCCGGGTTGTAAATTTACGACGAGATGCCGCTATGTCATCGAGAGATGTCATGAAAAGGAACCGGACCTTCTACCCGTGGGCGAAGGACATTTCAGCAGGTGCATAAGAGCAATGGAGATATGAAAGAGGATAGGGGGCCAGGGTAGGGGCAGACCTGCGTGTCTGTCCTGGCAAAGGGGCATAGACCTGTCTGCCCTGATAAAGGGCGAACACACAGGTTCGCCCCTACGGAAATGTTATGGAACTACTGAACGTACAAAACGCGAAAAAATACTTTCCTGTGGGGAAGGAGATTTTAAAGGCGGTTGACGATGTCAGCTTCTCTGTCGGTGGAGCGGAGGTTTTCGGGCTTGTGGGAGAAAGCGGCTGCGGGAAATCGACTCTCGGGAAACTGATACTGAAATTAATTGAGCCGACTGGAGGGAAGATAATCTTTGACGGCATTGACGTTGTTAAAGCGCACAGACAGGACCTTGCAAAAGTCAGGAGAGGTCTGCAGATCATTTTTCAGGACCCCCTTGCGTCGCTGAATCCGAGAAAGCGGGTCCTTGACGCGGTCGGCGAGGCGCTCATTATCAACAGAATCGTCACAAGAAGAGAGGTCAAAGAGCGGGCCGCGTATCTTCTTGAGAAAGTCGGGCTGAACGCCGATTCGCTTTACAAATATCCGCATGAATTCAGCGGAGGGCAAAGGCAGAGGATATGCATTGCCAGGGCATTGGCGGTAAACCCGAAGATGATAGTCGCGGATGAGCCGCTCTCTGCCCTCGATGTGTCTATCCAGGCGCAGATTTTAAACCTGCTTGAAGACCTGCGGAAAGATTCCGGACTCGCATTTTTATTTATCAGTCATAATCTCCAGGCCATAGCGCATTTCAGCGATACTGCCGCAGTGATGTATTTAGGCAAGATCGTCGAGATGTCGCCGTCAGCCGAACTTTTTAATGGACCCATGCATCCTTACACCGAGGCGCTGTTGTCCGATGTGCCGAAGCCCGAGGTCGGAGGGAAAAGGGAAAAAATCATCCTGAGAGGCGATGTACCGAGTCCCATTCACGTCCCGCCGGGATGTCCCTTCCATCCGAGGTGTCACAGGAGATTTGGACCGTGCGACACAGTGGTCCCGGTATATAAAGAGGCCAAACCCGGCAGGTGGGTATCGTGTCATTTATGGTGAATAAAGTTAAAAAGCATACTGACTGTCATTCCCGCTTGTCGGGAATCTCTCTCAAAGAGGATTGCGGACAAGTTCGCTACGAATCTCTGACCGCAATGACAGCAATGGATTTTGTCAATTCATAGAGGAGGACCCATGCTTCTTGGTGTAAATGTTGATCATGTAGCGACCGTGAGGGAGGCGAGAAAAGATGTCGAGCCAGATCCGCTGAAGGCTGCAATGCTTGCTCTTCAGGGCGGAGCGGACGGAATTACCGTTCATCTCCGTGAAGACAGAAGGCACATTCAGGACAGGGATGTAATAGAGATCAGGAAGAAAGTGAAGAATGCAGAGATGAATCTCGAAATGGCCGCGACTTATGAAATGATTAATATTGCACTGAAAATCAGGCCGGACATGGTCACTCTTGTTCCCGAGAAGCGGGCAGAGCTGACGACAGAAGGCGGGCTTGATCTGGTAAAAGGCAGGAAGAAAATTCAGAAGGCGATTGACGCGATTCAAAAGGAAGGTATCCCCGTGAGTCTTTTTATTGACCCTTCAATTGCCGATGTTGAGATTTCAAAAGAGCTCGGAGCAACAATGGTTGAGATACATACGGGACTGTACTCGAACTCAAGGGGAAAAAAGCAGTTGGAAGAGTTGAAGAGAGTAAAAAGCGCGGTGAAGACGGCGGTTGCCGCCGGACTTCTCGCCAATGCCGGACACGGCCTGAATTATGTCAATGTGAAAAATATTGCCGCTATTAAAGGCATTAGAGGCTTATACATCGGTCACAGCATCGTGGCCCGTTCCGTGTATGATGGAATGGAGGACGCAGTGAGGGAGATGAAGAGACTGACAGAAACTGTATGATCTACGGTATCGGCATAGACCTTGTGAAGATTGAGCGGATGAAGGAAGCCCGTGAGAAGTGGGGCATGAAATTCTTTGAGAAGTTCCTCACGGAAAATGAAATTGCTTATTGTTTCGAGAAAGTGGACCCGTATCTTTCCGCGAGCGTAAGGTTTGCTGCAAAAGAAGCGCTTGTGAAGGCGATAGGCTCGGAGGTATTGGTTAATCTGAAAGACGTTGAAGTTATGAATGATGAAAAGGGCAAGCCGTCAATCAAAGTCCACGGTGAACTCGAGAAATTTTTCAATACAAAAGGAATAAAACACTGTCATCTGTCTCTGAGCCATGAGAAGGAATTCGGCATCGCGTGTGTGGTGCTGGAAATGGGAATAAAATGCTGAAAGTCGTTACCGCGCAAGAGATGCAGCATATAGACCGCGTTACTATTGAGAAATATGGAATTGCCGGCGCGGTTCTTATGGAAAGGGCCGGGCTTGCCGTTGTATCGAAGATAAATGAACTGTTTTTTCAGAGTACAGAACAAAGAACAAAGAACACAGACAGGAAAACAATTGTCCTTTGCGGCGGGGGGAATAACGGGGGTGATGGGCTTGTTGTTGCCAGAATTCTGCACAATCAGGGTTGGGACGCAGAGGTTTTTTTGACAGAAAATCCGAAAGAATTAAAGGGCGATGCGAAGATAAATTATAATACCGCCGTTAGATTCGGCGTGAAGATTTTTCCTGTTGAGAGGTTTTTAACTAATCCCTATCCCCTAACCCCTAATCCCTGCCTTATTGTTGACGCTCTCCTCGGCACTGGTTTAAACAAGGAAGTCAGGCCGCCATTATCAGATGTCATCAATAAGGTAAATGACCTCTCATTGCCGGTTATTTCACTTGACGTCCCTTCCGGCATTTCATCCGACACAGGGCAAACCATGGGTTGCGCCGTCAGGGCGAATGCGACGGTCACTTTCGGGCTTCCGAAAAGAGGGCATCTCCTTTATCCGGGCGCTGAGCACACAGGAAAACTTTATATTGAAGACATAGGATTCCCCCGGCAATTGATTGTCTCTGATAAAGTCAAAATTAATATCCCCACGAAAGAAGACATCTGTAACATGTTGCCGCAACGGCCTAAATATTCACACAAGGGGACATACGGTCATGTGCTTCTCGTAGGCGGTTCAAAAGGAAAGACAGGCGCCGCGCTTATGGCGGCAAGGGCGTGTTTAAGGGCAGGCGCGGGGCTTGTGACTATAGGCCTGCCGGAAACACTCGTGACTTCTTTTCAGTCGAGGGTCACCGAGGAGATGATACTCCCCCTTCCTGACAAGGGCAACGGCACGCTTTCCTGTAAGGCCTCTGAAACGATTTTCAGGTTTCTTGAAAAGCGCGCGAACGTTCTTGCCGTGGGCCCCGGACTTTCATCGGATGAAGAAATATCAAAACTCGTTTGTACGATTATTGCCGAATCAAAGGTCCCGGCTGTTATCGATGCCGATGGGTTAAACGCGATATCAGGAAAAACAGGCATACTGAAAAAGTCCGCTTCGCCGGTTATCCTTACACCCCATGCGGGGGAAATGGCGAGACTTATACGAGGGGCAAGGGGCAAGTCGATACGATCGGAGATTCGTGCCCAACTCGATTCCGAGGGGCAAGGGGCAAAAGAGATAGAGCGGGACAGGATCAACACTGTATTATCGTTTTCCAAACAGACGAAAACCTGTCTTGTGCTGAAGGGCGCTCCTACCATCATTGCTACCCCTGCCGGAGAAGCCTTTATTAATCCTACCGGCAATCCCGGCATGGCGACGGCGGGGACGGGGGATGTGCTTACAGGGATGATTGCCGCATTGCTTGCTCAGGGATTAACTCCTCAGGGCGCAGCCGTTCTCGGCGTATACATGCATGGACTTACAGGCGATATCGCGGCCCGGACCAAAGGAGAACATTCTTTGATAGCATCGGATATGATCAACGCGATATCCAGGGTCTTTCAATCGATAAGCAAACAATAATATTTTTTGTTCATATCACCTGGAGAACCGGACGGTCCGTTATTTGCGCTTTCAGGCAAATATTAAAATTTTATAGGGCATATAAAAATTATTTAATTGACAGGCGGTCCTGCCTGTATTAAATTTCAACTATCTATTATTTCCCTGCAAAGCAATAAGGATTGGACTGAAAGGGATTAACATTTTGCGTAAAAAAATTTCTTAAAGGAGGAACAATAATGAAATCAAAAAAACGAGCTTTCGACAATGTAAGATTATTCTTTGTCTTATCTTTTCTAATCGTTTTTGCTTCGACCGCCCATGCTGATTATCAAACAATGCTTTCTTTCAGCGGATATATTCAGAACGGCACGGGCAATCTCGATTCCGGAGATTATTCTGCGCCGGTGGTATTCGATTGGGATGATGACGGAAAGAAGGACCTTTTAGCCGGGACCAGGATTTGGGCTGATAATACTTCTAACGGATATGTTTCTTTTTATCAGAATATCGGCGAAGATAACTCGCCTTCTTTCAGCAATTCGGATTCCAATTATATTCAGGCATGTTCAAATACATGTTTGGCAGGTGTGCCCGGAGCCGACCCCGGCTGAATGGGTTCCTACCCGACAGTCGTGGACTGGGACGGTAATGGAAAAAATAGTTTATTGGCAGGTTCCGGACTGGGTGGCGTTTATGTTTTCAAAAATATCGGCACAAATCCGGACGGTACTCCCATTTTAGGCGACAGGACCGAAGTGCTCAACGCTGCACAAACAGGACCGAGGGCAACACCGGTCATGATCGACTGGAACGGGGATGGATATCAGGATATCCTTGCAGGCAATTTAGCAGGGAATATTAAAATTTTTACGAATGACGGATCAAGTAATTTCAGTTTTTCTTCCAACTTGCAGGTAAACGGCGCGGATTATGATATCGGCAGCAGGTCTGCTCCAAGGATTTATGACTGGAATAGTGACGGGTTAAATGACATTCTTGTCGGTGAATATAGCGGGTATGTCCATTATCTTCAGAATGCAGGAACAAACAGCGCTCCTTCCTTCAATACTTCAGAGCGCTTATTATTGATGGATGGGACGGCGTTAAGATATTATGACCCTTTAAACCCCAATGCCGCTCCACGTTCCCGGCTTGATATTGCGGATTGGAACAATGACGGCAATCCCGATATGCTGGTAGGCGGCGCAGACGGCAGAGTGATGTTGTTTACCGCAGCGCCTGAACCGGTTGCATCAACGTTGTTTCTTGTCGGAAGCGGTGTTTTTGGTCTGTGGGGACTTAGGAAAAAAATAAGGGCTGGACATAACGAATAGAAATATTATTGATCTTGCTGAATGCCCATCGTCCGGATAACGCGGCGATGGGCATTTTTTTGCTTTCCATTACCGCACGAGATATGTTAAATTTTTTACAAAATGAGACAGCTTATTGAACCGCCCAACATTGCTTCATCGGGTGTCAGGGCGTTTTTTACCACAAAAATATCAGCGGACAATAATATCAATGCGGCCCTGGCTGAAGAACTTAATATTGCCGCTGAGAATATTTACTTGCCTGTTCAGAAGCATACCATTAATATACATGTGCTCGATTCGGCCCGCGAGCCCGTGATTGCCGACGCTGTGGTTACAAATAAAAAGGGTATATTGATTGGGGTCCTGGTAGCTGATTGCGTGCCGGTGCTTTTGTGGGACAAAAGAAGGGGGGTCATAGGGGCTGTCCATGCCGGTTGGAGGGGGACGGCCGGACAGATATTGAAAGAAACCATAACGACCGTGGAGGAAAGGTATAATTGTTCAACCAATGACATAGCTGTTGCGATAGGACCCAGTATCAGGCAATGCAGTTACGAGGTGAATGAGGACGTCAAGTCCGCTGTCCGGGACGCAACGGGCGAAGGTGATTATTTCCGCAAAAAAGGAGAAAAATATTTTATAGACCTCTCACACGCCAATAAGCTCCAGGCCCTCAGCAAGGGCATTTTGCAGGAGAATATCTGGCAGTCGGATGAGTGTACATTTTGCAATCCGGAGAGGTTCTATTCCTATAGATATGCCGGAGGCAGTGCAGGACGGCAGGGCGGGTTTATAGGGATGTGGTAAGATAACTACTTCTAACTTCTAACTTAAATCGGAGGGATGATGCTGAAGGCGAAAGATATTATGACAATGGATGTTGTAACTGTAAAACCCGAGGCGACCGTGGAAGACCTTGCAAGGCTGTTGATGACCAACAAAATCAGCGGTGTCCCGGTGGTGGATGATAATAACAGTCTTGTCGGCATTGTTACGGAAAACGACCTCATTTCTCAGAATAAGCGTTTGCATATACCGACGGTAATCAGACTCTTCGACGCCTTTTTACTTATTGGAGCGGGCAGGATGGAAGAGGAGATCAGAAAGATGGTCGCTACCATAGTCGATGAAATATGCATTAAAAAGGTTGTGTCGGTAAAAGAGGAGACAACTCTGGAAGAGATTGCGACGATAATGGCTGAGCAGGGCATTCATTTGCTCCCGGTCCTCAGGGACAGCAAGGTTATCGGGATAATCGGAAAGGCCGACGTTGTCAGGGCCATGACTCATGAAGCTTCTGAGTAAAAGCGAGGACGAGACGATAGACATAGGCCGCAGGATCGGGAAGAAGCTCAAACCCGGGGACGTAGTCTGTCTGTACGGAGAGTTAGGCGCGGGCAAGACGACTATGGTGAAAGGCATTGCCTCGGTTTTCGGCATCAGTGAGCGTGATATAACCAGTGCGAGTTTCACCATTATAGCGGAATATCAGGCAGCCGTGCCTTTTTATCATATAGACCTGTACAGGGTGGCCCCCGGAGAAGGGGCGGAACTCGGGCTGTGGGAATATCTTGGCAGGGACGGCATTGCTGTAGTTGAATGGGCCGAAAGGACCGAAGATGAAGTCCCTGAAAAGAGTATCCGTGTCAGGTTAAATTATACCGGCGATAATTTCAGAGAGATTGAAATAGAGGGAATCGAGATATGAAGATAGGGGTAGTTGCCAAAAGAGGCGAGCCGGAAGCTATAAAAGCCGTCAAAGATTTTTTAAAGTGGCTGAAAGGGAGGAAGTATCAGTTCTTCGTTGAAAGCGATGCAGCACGGTTGCTCAGGATCAAAGGATATCCAAGGCAGGATATCCCGTCAAAGGCCGATATCATTATCGTTTTTGGCGGGGATGGCACGCTCCTTAGCGTGGCGAGGCTTGTCGGCAGTATGGGCGTTCCTATTCTCGGAGTGAATCTCGGTGGCCTTGGCTTTATTACGGAAATCAGCAGAAACGAGATCAGGAAGGAACTGGACAAAGTTTTATCCGGAAAATGCACCTTTGAGGAAAGGATCATGCTGTTAGCTGACGTATACCGCGGAGGCAGGAGGATAGTCCGGCATAATGCCCTTAATGATGTGGTCATGAACAAGAGCGCATTGTCGAGGATGTTTGAACTCGATATCCGTATTAATAATCAATATGTAAGCACCTTCAGGGCTGACGGCCTGATTATTTCTACGCCCACGGGGTCTACGGCCCACTCGCTTTCGGCAGGGGGACCGATTCTGTATCCGACGCTCGAGTCTTTTTTGATGACGCCCATCTGCCCCCATACGCTGACAAGCAGGCCGATTGTATTGCCGGACACATTTGTCCTGGAGGCGGCCATTAAAAGCGGTGACGACGTATATCTCACTGTCGACGGCCAGGTCGGGTTCCCACTGAAAGTGAACGATAAGATAATCATAAAGAAGGCCGATTACAAGGCAAAGTTTCTTATCCTGCACGACCGGGATTATTTTCAGATATTGAGGACCAAGCTGAAATGGGGGGAATGAGAAGCCATTGAAAAATGACGAGGTTATGGAAAGACTCAAGAAATCACTTGAGTTTTATCAGGAGCTCGGCTTTAAGTATATGCCGGTGCAATTAGCGTTGAAGAGCAAAAGCGCGGAAGAGCAGGGGCGTGGAGGAGAGGAGCTTATAGAAACAAAAAATGATAGTATCTCAGCGCCCAAACCTTCAACATTCCCAACCGTAACAACTTCTGAACTTCAGAGCTTCCGAACTTCTGCACTTAAAGCATTAAGGGACGAAATCGGCGATTGTCGGAGATGTAAACTCTGCAACGCCAGGAAGAACATTGTCTTCGGTGAAGGTCTACCGAATGCGGAACTTATGTTCATTGGAGAAGGGCCGGGCAGGGATGAAGACATTCAGGCAAGACCTTTCGTGGGTGAGGCCGGTCAACTCCTCACAAAGCTCATTGAAAAATTGGGGTTTAAGCGTGATGAAGTGTATATAGCAAATATCGTAAAGTGCAGACCACCCGGCAACAGAGAGCCGGAAGCAGAAGAAGTTGCGATATGCAAACCATTCCTTGAGAAGCAGATAGAAATAATAAGGCCAAAGGTAATTGTCAGCCTGGGAAAGATATCGGCGCATTCACTTCTCGGCGTTAAAACGCAAATAAGCAGACTGCGGGGTAATTTCCTTAAGTATGATGATATCCCTCTTATGCCGACGTTTCATCCCGCTTATCTTTTAAGAAATCCCAAAGACAAATGGCTGGTATGGAATGATATGCAGAAAGTGATTGAAAAATTGAAGAATTGACGGAGGATACATGAAGAGATTGTGGGCGCCGTGGAGGATGGAGTATATCCTTGATGAAAACAAACACAGGACCTGTCTGTTTTGTGATATTTCTAAAGCAGGCATGGGCCGGGCCAAGGACAAGAAGAACCTGGTCCTTTTCAGGGGTGAACATTGTTTTGTGTTGATGAATAAGTACCCTTACAACAATGGTCATCTTATGGTGGTCCCGTATTTCCATACGTCTACATTTGAGGGGTTGTCAGACGATGTTCTTTTTGATCTTATTAAGACAGTCAGGCATTCAGTTAATATATTAAAAAAGGCTTTAAATCCGGATGGCTTCAATCTCGGGCTTAATTTCGGCAAGGTCGCCGGCGCCGGGATGGAGTCTCATATGCATCTGCATATTGTCCCACGGTGGACCGGTGATACGGACAGTATGCCGATTATAGCGGAAACGAGGGTAATGCCGGAGCATTTAAAGAAAACATATGAAAAGCTCGATAAACTTTTCAGGAAATAAGCGGATTCTACCGCTTTTGCCTTTTCATAACAAATTCATAATATTATTATATTTTATCAATGTCGAATAACTTCCCGAATACAAAGAAATCAGGTTAATGGTTGTTTAACTTACTACAAAATTAAATTTTCAGATCAAGATTTATTGAAAGGGGATGTTATTTCTCTTTAATTTATGTTAAAGTCACAAGTTAAGTGCGAAAAACGGAGAGTCTATGAAGGAAAAAGATATATTTGACGAGATAATTGAGGTAGGCAAGAGGAGAGGCGTCCTTACCTATGACGAAATAAATGAGGCACTGCCTTCGGAATTCTTTACTCCTGATGAGATAGAGGATCTTATGGATCTTCTTAGTGATATGGGGGTCCGCATCGTTGACGAGGAACAGGCAATACCGCTGGAAGAAACAGAGGTGCAGGAGGAGTATGAGAAGACCGAAGACCTTGTGCAGGCTTATTTCCATTCGATGGGAGATATCTCTATCCTGACCAAAGACGAAGAGGTGGAACTTGCCAAAAAACTGGAAGAAGGCAAGGCCATCATTGCAGAAATTATTCATCCGCTCCCTATAACTAAAAGAATTGAAAGCACTTTTGTGAGCGAAGATGAGATGCTGGAAGAAGATGAGAAGGCCTTGCAGATAATGGATATGACCTTAAGCAGGCTTGAGGTTTTGGTACGAAAGGCAAAGACCTTAACGCGTGAATTGTACCCATATGGCGGTTCCCTTAAGTCTCTCAAGAATCTCGTCAAGAACGAAAAGGACAAGAAAAAGGTTAATACAATCAAATTGGCTGTAATGGAGGACCTCGTAAATCGGGTCCAGCTTGCATTCAGGAAAATCGAGGGCGAAGTCGGGACCAGGATTGAAGATTTGCTGAACAAATGGGAAAGAATAAGCAAGGCACAGGCTTTTGTGCTTGAGGCCAAAAATGAGCTTATTACAAGAAATTTAAGATTGGTGGTCAACATCGCAAAAAACTATGTCGGCAGGGGGTTACCGCTTCTTGATCTCATTCAGGAAGGGAACATCGGCTTGATGAAGGCTGTTGACAAATTTAAACACGAAAAAGGCTTTAAGTTCAGCACATATGCGACATGGTGGATAAGGCAGGCGATCACAAGGGCGCTTATAGACCAGACAAAGACGATCAGGGTGCCTGTCCACATGATGGAATTTTATAACAGGGTGACAAAGGCGTCGAGAGAACTTACCCAGGAGCTTGGCAGAGAACCTACCGACGACGAGATTGCCAAAAGACTTTCTGTACCTACAAGAAAGGTGGAAGAAGTCTTCAGGGCGATCCAGGACCCTATTGCCTTGCAAACGCCTGTGGGGGATGAAGACACGGAACTGGAAGATTTTATCGGTGACAAAAATAGTCCGTCGCCTTACACTGATGCCGAAAATAAAGAGATATCAGGGTACATAAAAAAGGTGCTCGGTACTTTGACGCCCAAAGAGGAAAAAGTCATAAGGATGAGATTTGGTATCGGCGTTGACAGAGACCATACCCTTGAAGAAGTGGGAAGGCATCTTACGATAACAAGGGAAAGAGTAAGACAGATCGAGGCAAAGGCTTTAAGGAAGCTGAAACATCCAAGCAGACTTAAGGCCCTCAAGGCACTGGTCAGTTCGTAGCGATTCCAATTTTCCAATAAAAATAAAGAAGGGAGCAGGAATTTTCCTGCTCCCTTCTTGCTGTAACCTTTTAATAAATTAACCTTACTCCTGCCCCCACTTTGCCCCGATAAGTATCTCCTGGCTGCTCTCCGTTATAATGGCGGCAGACGTTGCAGGCTGCAGGGATATGATTTGTATCTTACCTATGACCCTTTTAACAGGTGATTCCGCCGTCATGGAAAAGACTGAAAAAACATCTCCTGCCTCAAGTCCGTCGTTTCGACCTTTATCGAGAAAGATAATGCTGCCTTCTACGGACATTTGAGAGCTTGAAAACGACTCAACAACATAACCTTCTACTTCGGGAGTTCTGACAAAAGTCGGGATAAGAGGCGGCTCCATCTCCTGGTAAGGCAACAGTCCGTCGCCAATATGAATATCTTCAAAGGAGCTGATGATTTTGGCCCTGGTTTTGCTGTCGTCCATCCCGATAACCTGCAGGATGCCCGCAATCCGTATCAAGCGTCCCAGCCTTTTTCCGGTTTCAGGGTGCTTGACTGTTTTGACGTCCTTGATTACAAAAAAACGGTTCTTTGATTTTTCATTTTGTGCGACCATTAAAGACGGCTTATCTTTGAGCCCCAGGTGCGATAATATTTTTTCTGTTGAAAAGCTGAGATAAACCTCATCATTTACAGCGATAATTTTCCTGCCGGAAGGCGTTGCCGATATTTCACCTATGCCCGGGGATGTTTCAGATATCCAGCCGCTTGCGATGAACAGATTTTTGCTAACGATATATTTGGGGGCTTCTTCAGCAGGGAATTCAAAAGCAGATTTGCCTTCCGCTCTGACGGCTTCCTGTTTTTTAAGTGCCGTCCCGGGTTTTTTCTTTTCAGAAGTGGTTGGCTGTGTTGCTTTTGCAGCCTCCTTTTCTACTTCTTCCCTTGATGGAATTTTTATTTTGTCCCCGGGACGTATAAGATCGGGGTTGTTAATCTGAGGATTGATATTCCAGAGCTTGGGCCACAGGAAAGGGTCCTGTAATTTGGTGTTAGATATGTCCCATAGGGTATCGTTTTTCCGGACAGTGTATTCTTCAGATGCTGCATCCTCTGCATAAGCATAAGAAAAGAAGAATAACAAAGAGGCGATAATGGCGATATTCATTTTCTTCATGTTTACTCCTCCGTTTGCTGTCAGCTTTTTCTAACCCTTACAATAGCGAAGTGCGAAACTTGTGTCAAGTTGTGTAATGAGCGTTAATCCCGATATATTTTTCTGTCAAATCGCAGGTAAGCGCCCTGGCGCTTTTTGTCCCTGCCCCCAGATTGATAGTGATGATTATGTTCTTGTTTGCAAGTATTTTCCTGGCAGAATCTTCTTTGCCGGTCCCGGTCCCTCTGTTTACCATTTTTATCCTGTTAATATATATGTCGATCTTTTTCTCATCTATTTTCACGCCCGAATATCCTGCCGCTGCAATGATCCTCCCCCAGTTCGGGTCCTGGCCGTATATCGCGGTTTTTACAAGCATTGATTTTGCCACTGAGGTAGCGACCTTCTCGGCATCGGGTTCGCTCCTGGCCCCATTGACTATAATCTCGACAAATTTTGTAGCGCCTTCGCCGTCCCGGACAATCATCCCTGCGAGCTCATATGTTACATCACTCAGCACCTCAGTGAATTTCGCGTATGATGGAGACTTTTTTGTGATCGGTGTATTTTGCAGCCTGCCGTTTGCAAGGATCATCGCGGTATCATTTGTGCTCATGTCATTGTCAACCGTTATCCGGTTAAACGATTTTCTGACGGCTTCCCTGAGGGCCGCATCAAGGGCATCGGGTGCAATAGCAATATCGGTTAATATGAAGCACAGCATGGTGGCCATGTTAGGGCATATCATGCCGGCGCCCTTCGCGATGCCGGCTATAGTTCCTGTCCTGCCGCCGATATTTATTTTTCTTGATGATATTTTTGCAAAGGTATCCGTCGTCATTATCGCGGAGGCAACCTGCGTTAAGGATGAAGGAGAAAGCTTTTTGACTAATTCCGGCAAGGCATCTTTTATTTTATCCATAGGCAGAGGTCTGCCGATAACTCCGGTGGATGATACATAAACAAGTTCAGCGGGGATACCGATTTCTCTTGCTGTCCATGCGACCATCTGTTTTGCGTCCCTGTATCCTTGCTCTCCTGTACAGGCATTTGCGTTTCCGCTGTTGACTATTATTGCCTGTCCTTTTTTTGAAGGTATGCGTTTCATGGCCAGTCTTACCGGGGCCGCCTTGATCCTGTTC
>QZJG01000031.1 GCA_003599275.1 Nitrospiraceae bacterium
AGAATGCGCTGCATTGAACAATCGCTGACCATCGAAGGGTTAAGAGACCCCCGAAATTTAGGTGATTTTTGAAGAAAGGACTTATTCTACAGACTCGTTGGGCATCTCGCATATCATATGTCGGTTATAAATTACGACACTTATTTTAGATTGGCAATTTCGTTGATTAAAAATTACAATATATTTACAATGTAATCATGTCATATTTAAAATTTACATGGAATGACCATAAAAATAAAACTAATCAAAAGAAACATGGGATATCATTTGAGGAAGCACAAACGGTTTTTTTCGATGAGAAGGCATTTGAATATTATGATACTAATCATTCACAAGATGAAGAAAGATACCTGATGTTAGGTTATAGTTATCGCTTACGTGTTTTGGTTGTATCTTACTGCTATCGAAGAGATAGCTCTGAGATTAGAATCATATCTTCGAGAAAGGCTACGAAGAAGGAACATAAAATATATTTTGGAGAGAGAAAATGAGGAAAGAGTACGATTTTTCACAAATGAAGGGACATAAAAATCCTTACGCAAAGAGATTGAAAAGACAAGTTACTATTCGAATGGGTGTAGACATTATTGAGTATTTTAAAAAGTTATCATCTGAGTCGGGTATTCCATATCAGAACTTAATCAACTTATATTTAATGGATTGTGTTCAATCTCATCGTAAGCCCTCGATCAAGTGGGCTTCATGAGTGAACGAACGAGGACATAGGTTACACTTTATTCTGGGTACATGGGTAACACTTTTTGCCTATACTTTAGGCAAGGAGGTGCGTGCCGGTGATGTCCCCGTTGTGCCCGAGCCGATAAGTTCTATTCTTTTTGTCACAGGCGGAACACTTTTTAGCCGGAAGAAGGTTATTAAGAAGGAAGTGGGTAGTCCACCGATAACCGAACCTACCTAAAAAATTTACGGTTATTATATAATGTTAGTCACATTTATGAAGGAGAAAAGCTCGACCATGAAAAAAGTTTTACGGCTCGGTCTTCCAAAGGGCAGCCTGCAGGAATCTACGCTGAAGCTCTTTAAAAAAGCGGGGTACAGTGTAACTGTCGACTCACGCTCGTATTATCCGGTCTTCGACGATATGGAGATAGAAGCGCTGTTGATCAGGGCGCAGGAGATGGCGCGGTATGTTGACGACGGCGTTCTTGACGCCGGGCTCACAGGAAAGGACTGGATACTCGAACAGGGCGCCGACGTGCACGAAGTTGCCGAGCTGAATTACGCAAAAGGCGGGCTGAGACCTGTAAAATGGGTCATTGCGGTCCAGAAGGACTCGAAGATAAAGACAGTAAAAGACTTGAACGGCAAACGCATCGCGACCGAGCTTGTCAGCTTCACGAAAAAATATCTCAAATCGCAGGGAGTCAGGGCCGAAGTGGACTTTTCATGGGGCGCTACGGAGGTGAAGCCTCCTTATCTTGCCGATGCCATCGTTGAACTGACGGAAACGGGTTCATCGCTCAGGGCGAATAATTTGAGAGTGGTGGAGACCATCCTTGTTTCGAGCACAAGGTTCATCGCGAACAGGAAGGCATGGAAGGACAGGTGGAAGATGCAGAAGATGGAGAACATCGTCATGCTTCTCAAGGGAGCGCTTGCGGCAGAAGAAAAAGTGGGCCTCAAGATGAATGTGCCCGATAAATCGATGAAGAGGGTCATGGCGCTTCTTTCCGCCATGCATTCGCCCACCATATCCCCTCTTTCGGACAAGGGCTGGTATGCGCTTGAGGTCGTTATCGACGAGAGGACCGTGCGGGACATCATCCCGAAGCTTAAATCGATAGGGGCCTCAGGGATTATCGAGTATCCGTTGAACAAGGTGATACCGTAAATCGGACTTCGCTTACCTTAAAATCTCCTTCAGTAAATCCTCAACAGGTTTTTGCTCGCGCGGCGTTTTGTCCCCTTCCGTACCTTTGTCTTTCTTGAATAATTTTTCGATGGCTTTCTCCGCCTCTTTCCTGATAACACGCTTCCCGGCCTTTGCGACATCAACCGCGTACACGGGATTTGAAAAAGTCCCTGAGACCTTAAGCGGAATCATGCCCCAGCCGGATTCATCTTTTATATATTTTGCGATATTCGAACCCATCGTCTTTCCGGTGAGACGAGGAGAGAGCTTCAAATCAAAAGCAAGGTCGAGGGTCTCATTAAGCCCTATATAGCCTGAAGGGTCCATCGCGATATCGTCGGAAGAAAAGATGCTGTCGAGGCGCGCAACCCCGTTTCTTATCCTTATCGTGCCGTCTGCCTGCTTCAGATCGATAGTCTCAAGTTCTTTGATATTAAGAAACAGCGCCAGGCTGCGGGTCAGTTGGGTCGCGGTAATTTTTCCGTTTTTTATGGTGAAATCTCCATCGGCAACAAGGTTCTTTTTGATGCTCTCCGGCAATGTGCCCGCACCGGTCAATTTAAGGTTTGCGGAGAGCAGTCCGAAGACGGTGTCTTTTGCCTTCGGGAAAAAGGAATTTACGATCTCATCCGCATGAAGTGAATCTAAATTGCCGGCAAGATTATAGGCATAGCCCGGCTTCGAAAGGTCTGCGACGCTGCTTATATTCATCTTCCCTTTTCCCGCAGCGGCTGTCATCTTCGATATCTCGATTTTATTGTTCCGGAATTTATATTTTGCATGGAAGTCGCTCATCCTGATGTCTTTGTATGAAGCCGAACCGATCCTGATTTCACCTTCGGCGGTCAGGTTGAGATTTAAAGGTCTTGCCTCACTGAGAGGCCTGGCCTGAGGGGGACGGCCTTCATCGGGTGTCTTTTTACTTGTGGTCTTTCCTGCAGGGATGAGTTCATCGAGGAAGAGCTGCTTTGAATGGAGATTGAGATTTATATCCGGTGTACTGAAGATATTGCTGACAGAGCCCTTTAAATCAGCCTCGTTTTTTCCGATGGCGCCACTGATATTTATTCCGATCGATTGTCCTTCAAGTTTGACGGCGCCGTTCAGCGTAGTATCGATATCTTTGTAGGAGACAGCCGCTTTGTCCAATGTAATGAGGCCGTCCGCTTTTAATGTTTCCGGTTTTCTGATCTGGCCCTTGAGCTTTAAATCAGCAGCAAAGCCGCCTGAAAGAGCAAGTCCCTTCAATCCCGCATGAGCTGAAATCTCCTTTTGCAATTCCTGCAGTTTGAGTTTCGGGACAAGGACCGCCATGTCGATTTCAGGAGCTTCGCTGAAATTTCTTATATCGCCGGAGAAAGAAAGCGGGAAACCCTGTATTTTCATCTCTCCTCTCTCTATATGGAGGTCCTTTGATTTTAGGTCCACCGACATTGCATATTTCATGGCCGCCTGGATATTTTTTATCTTTTTTCCTGAAGGCTGCAGGACTGCTTCTTCGAGCTTGAAGTCTATCTCTCCTTCGGAAGACAATCTTGCACCGCCCATGCTTTTTATACTGACGGCAAGGTTGAAGGTGCCTCTTGTGCCAGGCAGCTTTTTTGTATGATCGGCAAAGGAAAACCTCGCATCCTTCATTGAGACATTATTTACGGTCAAAGACACGGGAAGCCCCTCTGCCTCAGCGGCCTGCTTTTCTGTTTTTATCTCTCCCGGTTTCTCCTTTTTACCGATGTCTTCAAAGTTGAACCTGCCTGTGCCATCCCTTAATATACGGACCTCCGGAGACACAAATTTCAACTCGTCGATAATCAGCCTGCCGGAAAGAAGCGGCAGCAATTTGAATTTGAGGACAAAGTCCCTGCATGTGACAAAATCGCTTTTCTCATCCGCCTCCCTGAGGGCAAGGTCTTTCACACTTATGCCTTTGAACAAGCCTATACTCATCCCGCCGATGCTTATCTTCCGGCCCAGGGTCTCTTCTGCGCGGGGGACGAGAAACGCCTTGACTCTTTCGGGAGTAACGAAGGTCTTGATCAATATGGTCAGAGAGACAGCTATTAGCGCTGAAACCGCAATAACAATAAGCAATATTTTTTTCATGGCGAATCCCTAATTTTAACTTTATCATTAAACGGGTCACCGCGCAAGCCGGAGATTGACATAAGCGTTTCATATTGATAGAGTGTAAAATCATTCGGGGAGAGCCAGGTGAGCGGGAAAAAATTTTCCATAGAAGATGCGATTAAATTCGGATGGGGCACGGTGAAGGACAATTTCCGGTTCTTCGCCGGACTGCTTGTCGTGGCGTTTTTGATAGAGAACCTCCCGGTCATGATCGCCAACTACGTGCGCAATGCCTTCCCTTTGGTAAGCTTCGTGCTGTATCTGGCGAGCTGGTTTTTGGGTTTCGTCATACAGATGGGTTTGATAAAGGTGAGCCTCAAGTTCTGCGACGGGATAAAGGGCCAGATGGATGATCTCCTCTCATCCTTTGACCGCCTGCCTGCCTTTATTGCGGGCTCGATGGTCTATGCTCTCATAATCATCGGAGGGCTTATGCTGTTTATTGTCCCCGGGGTCATATGGGGAATCAGGTTCAGTATGTTTCCCTATTTTATTCTTGAAAAAGGCCTCGGGCCTATAGAGGCGCTCAAGGCAAGCGGAGAGACAACGGCAGGGGCTAAATGGGACCTGTTTCTGTTATGGCTTCTTCTTGGACTGATCAATCTGGCAGGGGTGATCGTCTTTGTTATAGGCCTTTTTGTAACGATTCCCGTTGCAATGGTTGCATATACTTATGCGTACCGCAAACTTGCAGGAGATATTGAAATGAAACGGCCGGAATACAATATTTGATCCACGCAAGCTGTTCTTTATCAGTCATTGTCCGGTTTGACCGGACAATCCGGAGCACATTGAACATCGTGGCCCCCTGATCAAGTCGGGGAATGACAGTTATTTTACTTATCAATTTTGAGCGCTGCTAAACCAGCTTCTTTAATTGTTTCTCATAAACCTCAAGCGCTTTTTGCCCGAACAGAACAAAGCGTATAAGTTCAATATCAGAATGTTCCCCGAGGTATGTGATTGCCGTTTTCAATGCAATCTTTGCTGCATCTTCCAATGGATATCCGTAGGCCCCTGTGCTTATCGATGGGAAGGCAATGCTTTTTATCCCTTTTGCCGAGGCAAGCCTGAGGCAGTTTTCATATGCGCTTTCAAGCAGCTTGGGTTCATTATGGTTGCCGTCCCTGTAAACAGGCCCGACCGTGTGAATCACATATTTTGCTCTCAGATTGCCTCCGGTTGTTATCACAGCCTCTCCTGTCTCGCATCTGCCGATCTTTAAGCATTCCTCAAGGATCTTCGGCCCGCCCGCCCTGTGGACCGCGCCGTCCACTCCTCCGCCACCGCGAAGGGTTTTATTCGCGGCATTTACAATCGCCTCAGTGTCCTGCTTTGTAATGTCGCCTTCGACGAGGGACAATGTGCTTTTGTTGATTTTGATTTCCATGGATCCTCCTATTTCCACCCCGGCATTTTCTCAAACTGGAGTTCCGGTAACCAAACGCTCACCTTCTTCCCTATCAACGTTTGGTTCGTTTCATGTCGCTAACAAAAAATATCTTAATGGAATACACAGTATTCCATCCTCTAATAGAACCTGTCTTTCCCGTGTTACCATCAGACCAAACGGCAACCGGTACTTTTTCATGAAATGCTTAAGTCCTGTTGTCTTTTCTTTGCCCTGCCGGTGCTTGACCTCAAGCGGCAGATACCTGTCTCCGCGGTGTAACAATGAAGTCTACTTCTGTGTTTTTCTCCCGATAAAACGATATGTCTATGGCCTCTGTCCATGTGAGAAGCTGCCGTGCAACGAGGTTTTCGGCATAGAGACCCATCATCATGGGGTCTGAGGTGTAATCCTGCCATGTTTTGAGTACGGCGTTTCTTAATGCAAGGTCAATAGGGGTTTGCTTCAGCATATTCTACAAGCTTGTCAAACATCTTTCGCTGCACGTCCTGAGAGGCGAATACCTCCGGATCATCGAAGGAAAAATAAAGTATCCTTTCCGGAGACAATTTCATCATATCAAGAAGATGACAGATTACCTGACGAAGTGCTGTTGTTTTGCCTACACGGCGAGGACCTGTGACCGAAATGATTTGAGGCAGTTCCTCAATATCGGAAAGAATTCTTTCTACGATGACTCGCTTGAAAGGGGGGATATCTTCCCTCCAGCTCCCCTTCTTATGAGTCCACCAAGGGTTGTATGGGGCCAACATTTTTATTATGGTCTTATCGTCCATCTCTACCAGCCTGATTCTAAAACATTTTATATAAATTTCCAATATTTAGCCTTGTAGGGCAAAATATTGGAAACATCATATAAAGTTCTTTACTTTCAAGAAGATGTGAGATGCATCGTTGTAATAAGCTTGTTGCGGGTCTGCCATGTCCTGCATCCGTTCATAGCCGACCCTGGCCAGCCATAGCTTGATCGGTTCTGCCTTCGGGCTCGGAACAGATTATATAAGGCGCAGAAGAGTTTCAGAATTAGCGGCATCAGTAAGATATTTTTTGCCGTCTGCCGCTTCCATTTTCAGTTGGTGACAATTTGTCACCGACTCACTTCCTTCCGCCTTGAGCCTCTCTTTCAGCTTGTTCCAGTATTTCCGGGCAGTCTTGTAATCAGGCTGCTGAATCAGCACCTGAACAATATCCACTACAGAGAAATACCATGTTTCAGATTCCTAATCATATACTCTGCGGATTTTGTAATCTTCAAATACGGCAAGCGAGTTTTTTTTTCATTGTCCCCCCTCAACCAATCCTAAGCTCCAGCCGAGTTTAACCACTTTGTTTGCATCAACAAACATGGTCACTGCTATTCTGCCCGGAATTGTAACAAGATGCATAATTAAGGATAAGGATTTTAACGGTAGAAATCAACGAGACATAAGGAGAAAAACCGTTTTTGTTTTGCCTCTCCATCCTGTAAAATAATCTCATGTCGTACAGTGTAAGCAGGGAACATTTTGAGAAGCTCGCGGAAGAGGCGTTGAAGACATTGCCGGAGGAATACAGGAAATATTTTGTCAATATCACGATTATTATCGAAGATTATCCAGGCGAAGAAGATATCAAAAAGCTGAATACAAAAAAGCGCACCCTGTTAGGTCTTTTCAGTGGCGTGCCTTATACAGAGAAAGGAAGATTTTTCGATGTCCCCTATCCCCTTCCTGACAGGATAATACTCTTTCAGAAGAATATCGAAAGCATATCTTCAAATGAAGAGCAGCTTGTCGAAGAGATACGAAAAACCCTTATCCATGAAGTAGGTCACTACTTCGGCTTTTCGGAAAAGGAATTGAGGGAATATGAGTGATGATATTACAGCGTCCTTTTAAAGGTCGTTATGGCAAGGACCATCATCAGGGCCGTAAAGGCAAGGAGAAATATTATATCACCGCTTACAACCCTGAGACCCGCGTCTTTAAACAGGACTGATTTCAGGGCGTGCACCGCGTATGCCTCGGGGTTTATCCTGGAGAACGCCTTGAGCCAGTCAGGAAAGCTCTCAATGGGATAGACCGCCCCGCTTGGGAAGAAGAAGATAACATTCAGAAAGCCGCTGAATATCCCGACGACCCTCGGATGGTTCGCCCTGCCCAAAAATACGAACATCATACTTAAGAGCGCCAGGGTCGTCATTACGACTACAAGAAGGATGGTTATCCCCTGGTCCATGCCTCTTGAAAGAGGGATGCCCGTTATCAGCATGCTTATTCCAAAGACGGCAAGGGCGGTTATGGTCGTAATTATCAGGCCGCTGATGATAAGTCCGAGGACGATGGTCCCCCGTGATATCGGGGCCAGCAGATAGCTTTCATTGGTCCCGAGGAATTTATCCATAACGATGTTGAATACGCCGGAGGTCATTGTGCCCATGAAGATCGCCATAATTACAACCCCGGGAACAAGGGACTGGTAGTAATCGACCATACTGTACAAGTCAATGCTTCTCAGGTGAATTTCATCCGGCCTCTCTCTTATGGGAACATACTCCTGCCTGACCGCCTGGATGCTCCCGTTGACGGAATTCCTGACTGCTTCCGCCGAGATATTGTCGGTGTTATCAATGAATAATCCAAGCTCCGGTTTCCTGTTGAGCACAACACGCCTTGAAAAGTCCGGCGGGATTATCAATGCCGCTTTGTATATGCCGCTTTTTACGCCTTCAACCGCCGCGCCCTGATCTTTTAAATAGTAAATGGAAAAGGTCTTTGCCCCTGCCTCTATCGCCCTCAGGTTTTCGATCATGCGAGTTGCATATGTGGCTGAATCCTGATTGACTACAGCAATGGGGATGCCCCTGAATTTGCCCTGAAAGGAATTGCCGAGGATAACAAGATACAGCAGGGGCATTACCAGGCTCATCATGATGACTACCGGATTGCGAAGGAATTTTTTAATGTCGCGCTCTATGACCGCAAGAAGTTTTATCATTTTTCAATTCTTTTTCATCAACTCATAACTCATCGTCCAAGTGTCCGGGGCACGCCTGCGCCGATGAGGAAACTCACCTTCTTTGCCTCTTCTTCACGTATGCCTTTGCCGGTGAAGTGGATGAAGACGTCTTCGAGAGTTTGCTGGTGAATGCCAACGGAGCCGACTGTGCCGCCGGCGGCTTTTACGTGTTCTAAAAGTGAAGCGAGGTTTTGCGCGCCGCTGTCGACATAGATCCTTAATACTTCTTCCTGCGCCTGGACTTTATGCACGAAGGGGATTTTTTCAATTGCCGCCTTTATCGCATCCATGTATGAAGCATCGGCAAGGGTTATGAATATTATGTCGTTGCCGGGGATCTGCGCCTTGAGTTTTTCCGGCGAATCCAGGGCGATTATTTTACCCGCGTCTATTATGGCCACCCTGTCGCAGAGGCTTTCCGCCTCTTCCATGTAATGCGTTGTCAGAAAAACCGTGAGGGTTATGTCCTTCCTGAATTTCTCAAGAAATCCCCATACAACGCGCCGGCTCTGCGGGTCCAGTCCGAGCGTGGGCTCATCTAAAAACAGGATCTCCGGCGTATGGACAAGGGCGCGCGCAATCTCAAGCCTTCTCCTCATCCCGCCTGAATATGTCGCTACAAGGTCGCCCGCCCTGTTTGCAAGTCCTACAACTTCGAGAAGGTATTTTATTTTCTCCTGCCTCTGTTTATTGGGGATGCTGTAGAAGCGGCCGTATATATCCATATTCTCATATCCCGTAAGGTCCATGTCGCTTGTCATGGCCTGCGGAACAACGCCTATTCTCCGCCTTACATTTTCGGGGTCCTTCGAGACGTCGCAGCATGAGACGACCGCTTTGCCGCTCGTGGGTTTAAGCAGTGTAGTGAGGATCCTTATGAGCGTGGTCTTCCCGGCGCCGTTGGGTCCGAGAAACCCGAAAAATTCCCCCTCCGCAACGGTAAAGCTGACATCGTCTACCGCTGTTATATCGGCGAATTTTTTCGTCAGGCTTGAGACCTCTATGGAATTCTGTTTTTGCATGTTGACCGCGACCGCCTGCATCCTGAATGTTACCTGTTTTATGTCATTACGACAAGGTGGCTTACGAAGGACCACTTTTAAATTTTATATACGTGACAATCTCATGTTCAAAATTATCACTGAAGATGCCTTTGCCGAGATTCTGCATAATGTCGTTTGTGTTCCAGTAGCGTACTTCATCGATCTCATCTTTATTGAAACTTATTCCCCCGGAATAGACACACGAGTGGGTGAATACGAGTTCGGTCTCATATGGATTTGAATGAATGTAAGTGTACAGGAATTCAAGCTCGCATGTTTTGATGCCCAACTCTTCCCCGGTCTCGCGGGTGACTGCCTGGACAATGGTTTCACCGTGATCAACATGTCCGCCCACTGACGTGTCCCATTTGCCCGGGGCCACGTCTTTATTCATGGAACGTTTCTGAAGCAGGAGTTCACCGTTTTCATTAAAGACAAGCACATGCACCACCCTGTGCATCAGCGAAGGATCGCCGTGAATGACGGAGCGGGGAAGGGTATTGATTACCTCTCCTTTTTCATTTACGACTTCAAGTAATTCTTCCATAGTCTATTATTCCAGGGTTCTCTGCTTGTCCCTCCCCCTTGACGGGGGAGGTTTAGGATTTGGCCTTCTTTCATAATTGCAATATGATATACAACCTGATATAGTTTTTTCATGAAAATGGCCCTTACAGTAGCGGGTTCCGACCCCACGGGGGGAGCGGGACTACAGGCAGATTTAAGGACATTCAAAGCGATGGGAGTTCACGGGCTAAGCGTCCCTTCTGTGCTTACTGCGCAGAATACGAAAGGCGTTTCCGGTATTCAGGAGATACCGTCTGAATTTTTCACTGAACAGCTTGATACCCTTTTGGAGGATGTCAGACCTGACGCCCTGAAGACGGGTATGCTCTATTCTCCTGAAATCGTGAGCATCATCGCTGAAAAAATGCGCGTATATTCTCTTCGGAATCTTGTTATAGACCCTGTGACGGTTTCATCTACAGGGGTCCTTCTCGTTCAGGAAGGCACGCTGGATGCGATCAAAAATGTTTTATTCCCCTATGCCAGGGTGATTACCCCTAACATCTACGAGGCCTCGGTCTTGACGGGTCTTAGGGTTGAGGATGAAAACGGTATGAAAGAAGCGGCCCTTAAGCTTAGAGACCACGGCGTTGAGACGGTGATAATCACCGGCGGTCACATGGAAAAAAAGGCGCTGGACCTGTTTTTTGACGGAGAAGATTTCCTGTTTCTGGAAAATGATAAGCTTGAAGCGGAATTCCATGGCACGGGATGTGTTTTCTCGTCGGTTATCACAGCCTGCCTCGCGCTTGATTGCGACCCCAGGGAGGCTTTTGCGAAGGCGAAGAATTTTGTATGGAATGCCATGAAGTCGGGAGTTTCTGCCGGTACGGGGATGAAGATTCTAAATTTCTGAAATAATTTTTTCTTGGACCTCTTGACAAATTGTATGCTGTTCTGGTTATAATGATAACAATTATCAATATCAATTTAGGCGCTGCAGATGGCATTCGAAGAAGAACAGAAAGTATTTGACAGTTTCGTAAGAGAAAAGGGACTCAAACACAGCGGGCAGAGGAAAGATATCCTCCTGACCTTCCTGAAAACCGAAAAACACCTTACCGTAGACGAGCTCTATACTCTGGTCAAAAAGAAAAATCCGTCGATAGGCATTGCTACGGTATACAGGACACTGAAACTCCTCTGCGGATGCGGGTTAAGCAGCGAACTCAGATTCGGAGACGGCCCTGTGAGGTACGAGCATTTTTACCGGCATGAACACCATGATCATCTCGTCTGTGTAAAGTGCGGAAATTTTATTGAAGTCATGGATGCCGAGATAGAAAAATTACAGGAACGGCTTGCCAAAAAAGAAGATTTCACTTTGCAGGGGCATAAGCTGTTGATGTACGGCGTGTGCAGGAAATGTAAAGGGTAAATTTTTTTTGATTTACCAATGATAATGATTATCAATATCATGCAGCAGATTTTAAAGGAGGTTTTTTATGTGTGTGGCCCTGATAGGCGGTATGGACAGACTCGAAAGGCAATATAAAACTGAGGCTGAGAAGATGGGAATTAATTTAAAGGTATTCACCAGGTCCGAATCCGGCCTGAGTTCAAAGATCAGGAATATGGACGCATTGGTAATCCTTACAAACAAGGTATCTCATCAGGCAAAAAGGGAGGTGATGAATGTAGCGAAGGCAAAAAATATTCCCGTTTTTATGTATCACTCGTGCGGCGTCTGCACATTGAGGGATTGTCTTAGTTGTTTGAAGAATAATGCGAGGGAGGTCTGATATGTCTGCCATGGTCTTAAGCAGCGTAAAAGGGTTTATTGATATTTCACAAAAACTTGAGGGAATAGGTATCAGGAATATCCATTTTTTCAACTTGCAGGACAACGATGAACTGACTACGCCGATGATGGCGCTGGTTCCGTTTATGGATATGCTGGTATTAGGGAAAGACGCCCGTCTCTCATCTTATTCAAACAAGGTCATTGAGGAGGCGGTTGCAAGGCATATACCTGTTGTTTCAGAGGATTGCATGGGAGACATGGAAGGATGCCTTTGTTGAGAAATTCAAACATGACCACTATGAGAGTCAAATGACCGAGATAAGATGCAAGAAATGCCGTCGGCTTCTTATGAAGGGCACTGTGAAGGCTGTTGAAATCAAATGCCCGAAATGCGGGTTTATACAAATGATCGAAGGAGGCAAAAAAATACTTAACCGTGGATTTCAGAGCGCTGCGAGCGTCCGTATGACAGAGGATCTCGAATCCCTGTTGCCGTCGAGGCAATTTATAACAAAAAGCAAGGAGGAGAGATGAGAAGATTATTTTTTGTATTTGTTGTTTGCATGTTGTTTGCGCCAGTTGCATATGCGGGGGAGACGGACCATATCCTGAATATCCTGTTGAAAAAGGGGGTCATCTCTGAACAGGAATATGAAGCTGTTAAAGGAGAACTGAAGACCGAAGGAGAGAAGAAACAGGTACAGCTTAATACGAAAATAGCTGAAGCTATTGAATATAACAAACCGCAGGAAGAAGGGGACGGCGAATGGGCCAAACGCATAAAACTTTCCGGACTCTTCGAGGGAGAATACCGCTGGATGGAATCCAGGGACATTTCCGATAAGGACTCTGATTCCACTTCGGACCTCTATCTGAGAAGGATTGAGCTCGGCATTGAGGCGGGACTGACGGACTGGATAAATGCAAATGCGGTCCTTAATTCAGAATTCATAGGAGACGATGTCAATCAGGGAGACGAAAAGATAACTGTTGACGAAGCAACGATTACTCTTCAGAAAGAGGGCTTCCCGCTTTACCTTGTCATTGGGAAAAAGGCCCAGCCGTTCGGCGTGTTTGAAAACCACCTGATAACCGATCCCATGACGCAGGACGCTTTTGAGACCAAGAGGGTCGGTCTTACCCTCGGGGCCACAGGACCGGTTGGGCTCGACGTGTCCGCCTCACTTTACAAAGGCGAAGAGCAGATGGACCACCTCGCCGGATCGGCCCTGTTCGACACAGACAATGATGATTCGACCGATATAAGGGCAGGCGAGGCCGGTGATGATGTGGGCTCCTATATCCTGTCCGCCTCGATATCTCCCATTGAAGATCATATTCAGTTATTTGCAGCCTATCTTTCAGAACCCGGCAGGGGAGAAAGAAATAATACGGTCGGATTAGGTTTCACTGCGGGCATCCCGGGCATCGAGGGATTCAGGTTCGACGGCGAGTACATGAAGGCGCTCAATAGAGAGATATATGATGGACTCGATGAGACGTTCAAGGAGGGGGCCTTCTCCGTAACCGCCTCATACGCAGTCAACAATGGGGACAGGGGGGAAGACGTAGGAGGAGCGACGTTTGCAGAGAGGCTGGCGCACGTCCTTGAAGAGCCTCTGCACTTTGCGGTCAGATATGAGAGGTTTGACGACGATGATCTGGCTGAAGAGACATCTTCCTGGTCTGCAAAGAACAGGTATAGTCTCGGTGTAAGATACCCCTTTTACAGAGATAAAGAGAAAGGGTTGGCGGCATATGTGGCCGCTGAGTACAGATATACGGATTACCGGCTCCACAGCAGCCTCGAAGACACAAGGACCGACAATAATCAGGAAATGTTTGCAAGGCTGGGAGTAGCTTTTTAGAGGGATGTCGTTTTGATAAAATCTTTAACTCACGGGAGGTGAAAGAGGGAATTATGATAAGGACGGCAATAAAGACCATCGGCGCGATTTTGGTTGTTTTGGTCATGGCCATTGGACCGCTTTTTGCGCAGGACGATGAGAAGCTCGACTATAAGGGCATGGTGAATGAAATAAGCGGTTTTCTGAATGAAGCCCTTGATCATTACAGGAAGGGGAATATTCAGGACGCCAAAGCAAAGGTCCAGGCCGCGTATTTTGAGGTATTTGAAAACCTCGAAGGGCCCATCCGCATCAACATCTCGGCAAGTAAAAATTATGAGCTCGAAGAGGAGTTCACAGGCATCCGCAAGATGATCGTAGGGAAAGAGCCTGCCGCAGAGGTTGAAAAAAGGATAAATGCCTTGATGGCTGAACTGAAAACCGTAGTATCCGAGCTGGAAGGCGGCCATGAGCTGATCGCGGAGTCTTCGGATGAGGCGAAACACCCCGGTCACGACGCGCCTGTTGAGACTGTCTGGCTTGATGCCGTGGGAAATATCGAGTCGGGACTTGGAAGCGCCCTTGATTTTTACCGGAAGGGAGATTCCCAAAAGGCCGCGGAGCTTGTTGTTCAGACCCAGTTCGATGATTACAAGAACAGCCTTCTCGAGACCGCTGTCAGACGGTATGTCTCACAGGGGAAAGACTCAGAGAATAATTCCGGCTTCTCGGACATTGCGAGTATGATACGGCAAGGCAGCTCACCGGAAGAGGTAGGGAAGCAAATATCCATGCTTGTCAGTCAGTTAAGGGAAGACCTCCCCGGCCTTCCCGTTGTTGAAGGCGCTGTTTCCGGTAAAGAGACCGGGAAATCCGCAGAAAGCGATTTACCTGAGAAGGACTGGTCAAAGGTCAATGCCGATCTCTTTCAGGAGATTGACAGGGCGGTCGCGCTTTATAAGAGCGGCGAAACAAAAGACGCCGTCGGTACTTTGCAGGACGCTTACTTCGATGTCTTTGAGGCAAGCGGAATGGAGGCAAAGATCGGCGCGAGGGACGCTAATTTCAAGGCGGAGCTCGAGGGTCACTTCACTATGATAGTGGGGCAGATGAAAAAGGGTATTCCCGTCGAAAAGATAGAAGGCTCACTTGCCGCCATGAAAGGGGATTTCGAAAAGGCGGCTTCCATGCTCGGAAAAGGCAAGGACTCGCCTATGGCCCTGTTCTTCTATTCCCTTATGATCATTCTCCGTGAAGGCATTGAGGCCATCCTTATCATAACCGCCATTATCGCCTATCTCGTAAAAACCGACCACAGGGACAAGCTCAGGGTCATTTACAACGGTTGTATTTCCGCGCTTGTGCTGAGTGTCATAACCGCGCTGCTCGTGAAATGGGTCTTCAAGACTTCCGCGGCAAGTCAGGAGGTGATGGAAGGGGTCGCCATGCTTCTGGCCTCAGTGGTGCTTTTCAGCGTCAGCTACTGGCTGATCTCAAAGGCAGAGGCGCAGAAATGGGTATCGTACATCAAAGAAAAGGTCAGCTCATCTCTTTCCACCGGCTCTCTGACGGCCCTCTGGTTTGCGTCTTTCCTGGCAGTCTACCGCGAAGGCGCTGAGACGGTCCTTTTCTATCAGGCGCTGGGTTCCGGCTCCGGAGCTTCAGGAGTTACGGCAATAGGCGGAGGGTTCGTGACCGGCTGCATACTGTTAGTGGGGATTTATCTGGGCATGCGTTACGGCGCGGTAAGGCTTCCCATAAGGCCGTTCTTTATCTGCACCGGCGCGCTGCTTTATTACATGTCGTTTGTTTTTGCCGGCAAGGGGGTAATGGAGCTTATCTCAGGGAAGCTCTTTGAGCCCTCCCTGATCACATGGATGCCGACCATTTCGTTTATAGGAGTATATCCCTATGTTCAGACTTTGGTCCCTCAGATGCTTATCACTTTAGCTGCACTGGCGGGACTTGCAGTGATACTCAGGCAAAAGAGCGCTGTGAAGGAGGTGGTAAACGAGTAAACGTTACCAGAAATTCCATCTCCCCTCCCTTGCTTAAAGCACCTACTTTTGGTGACGGGAGGGGATTAAGGGGAGGGTGAGCACTCTTTCAATATCACCCCCACCCTAACCCTCCCCCGTCAAGGGGGAGGGGGTCTGTCAACCGGGCATTGTCCGGAATATGGATAAAAAGGAGGATGTTAAATGAAGAAGTTGTTTTTAATTTGCATGATAGCAGGACTGTTATCGGGGATTTCACTGACTGCGACAGGCGCGGAAAAGATGAAGGAGTACCCGGCAGGAGAGGAAAAAGAGATCAACAAAATGGTAATCGCCGCCGTATATCTCAAACCCATTGATATGGAACCGAGGGGCACGGACCTGCCCGCGTCTCAGGCGGACATCCATCTCGAAGCGGATATCCATGCAACCAAGGGAAACCCGAACGGTTTTGGCGCGGGAGAGTGGATACCCTACCTTACGATTGCATACCGGCTGGAAAATACTGATACAGGCGAATCGAAGACAGGCAAGTTTATGCCGATGGTCGCAAAAGACGGTCCCCACTACGGCGCAAATATAAAGATGATGGGCGCGGGAAACTATAAGGTCACCTATACCATCGAATCCCCGGAAAAGCAGGGGTTCGGCCGTCATACGGACAAGCTTAGCGGAGTGGGCAAGTGGTTTCAG
>QZJG01000032.1 GCA_003599275.1 Nitrospiraceae bacterium
GTCCTTTGCCTTGCCGATCAGGACCAGCGCCTTGACCTTTTGCTCAACCGGATTTTTCAAGATGGAAAAATCGCTGCCCTTGTCCAGTCCGCCCATAATCAATATTACGTTTTCGAAACCCTCCAGCGATTTCAGGACTGCTCCGACATTGGTCCCCTTTGAGTCATTGATGAATTTGACCCCCCTGACCTCTCCTGCAAACTCCAGCCTGTGTTCGAGGCCGGGAAAACTCTTAAGCACGTTCCTTACGGCATCCGGGGAACATCCCGCAACCAATGAGACCAGAGCGGCCGCCATCGCGTTTTCAATATTGTGGACACCCTGGATTTTTATCTCCTTCTGAGATATAAGTGGGAAGTGAGAAGCGGGAAGTGAGAAATAAGATGAATTTAAATAAATCATTCCATCTTTGAAATAAACGCCTTCAACCTCTCTCTTGCGGCTGAAGAATAAAACCCTTGGCGATTTTGAATTTTGAATCTTGAATCTTGAATCATATAATTTCATTAAAACGTCATCATCCGCGTTAAGAACCAGGAAATCCTCCGGCATCTGGTTTTCAAAAATCCTCAGCTTTGCGTCAAGGTAATCCTCCATGCCTTCATATCTGTCAAGATGATCAGGGGTAATGTTGAGAATTGCTGCAATCCTGGGCCTGAACTCTTCAATCGTCTCTAATTGAAAACTCGAAATCTCTGCGACGATGTAATCAAGGGACAAGGGGTGTGCCTTTAAAATTTCCTCTGTCAGGGCGTTTCCTATATTCCCGCCCAGCAATGTTTTGAATCCCGACTCTTTCAGCATCAGATCAACAAGCGTAGTGGTCGTTGATTTCCCGTTTGTCCCGGTGATGCCTATGAAATGCGGAGTTAATAGTTTTCCGTGCTCTGCTTTCTTTGCTCTTTGCTCTTTGCTCTTTGCTCTTTGTTCTGTCTTTATCGCCTGGTACGCAAGTTCAAGCTCGCCGATTACCGGTATGCCTTTTGTCCTTGCACGATCAAGCAGCGGGGCGTCAAGCGGGACCCCGGGGCTTAAAACAACCATATCGGCCCTGTCAAATATTTCAGGCGGGTTCCCGTCCGTTATTACATTTACAGAGGGCGATAATTTCTTAATGCTGTCGTTCAGTGATTCCCGTGATTTTTTGTCCGTCACCGTGACCCTTGCTCCCAATGCGGAAAGCAGGTTTGCAGCGCCTGCCCCGCTCCTTGCGAGCCCCACAACAACAATGTTCTTATCTTTAAATTTGTTGATCTTCTCTTCCACTATCATTATATTTTCAGCAGGCTGCTGAAAAAGTATTTTTGCTGTCTTTGCGAGCGAAGCGAAGCAATCTCGCTTTTCAGTAAATCAGTAAATTACAGATTGCTTCGTCGCGAAAACCGCTCCTCGCAATGACAATTACAGACTTTTTCTGCAACCTGTTAGTCTGTGATCTGTTGTTCTCTTCTCCCTAACCCCTATAACCCTACACCCTTTCCTTTTTCACCGTACCTTTAAAGTCGCAAGGCTCAGTAGCGCAAGGACAATACCGATTATCCAGAACCTGATTATCACCTTTGTTTCGGGCCACCCCTTTACTTCAAAATGGTGATGGATGGGGGCCATTCGGAAAACCCTCTTGCCTGTAAGCTTGAACGATGCAACCTGTATAATGACCGAGAAGGTCTCTATGACAAAGATGGCGCCGACTACCGCTAATATGATCTCCTGTTTTGTTATCACTGCAAGGGTCCCGAGCGCGCCGCCCAGTCCGAGAGAGCCGACATCCCCCATAAAAATATCGGCGGGATAGCTGTTGTACCAGAGAAACCCGAGTGCGGCCCCGAACATGGCGCCGCAGAAAACAGTAAGCTCCCCGACGCCCGGCAGATAAAGGACCTGCAGGTATTGTGAAAATCCCGAGTGTCCCGATATATAAACGAATACGGCATTTGCCAGAGAGGCGACACCGACAAGTCCTATCGCGAGGCCGTCTATGCCGTCCGTGAGGTTCACCGCATTAGAGGACCCGACTATTACAAGGATGATGAACGGGATATAAAACCAGCCAAGATCGATCAGCCATTTCTTGAAAAAGGGTATGCTCAATTTGGCAACGTAAATATCATTCGGGTCGAAATAGAACACAAATCCGATGAGCAGGGCAAGGAGGACCTGCGAACCGAACTTGTACCATCCGCTCAACCCCTTTGGATTTTTCCTGATTACTTTCAGGTAATCATCCGTGAGACCGATAAGACCGAACCCCACAATTGCTGCGATCATGATCAGTACAAACTTATTGCTTAAATCTCCCCACATCAGAATGCTTACGAGCACCGAGATGATAATCAGGATACCTCCCATTGTTGGAGTGCCGGCCTTTTTGAGATGGGTCAGGGGCCCGTCGTCCCTCACATACTGTGTCATGCTGAGCCTCCTGAGCTTCGCTATGACATACGGGGCCAGGATGAAGGTAACGAGCAGGGAAGTAATAATCGCGAGGGCGGTCCTGAAAGTGATATACCTGAACAGGTTGAAAGAACTGTTGTAGTCATGGAAATAATAAAGCAGCTTATACAGCATTCAGAATCCTCCCCGCGACCCTGTCCATCTTCATCGAGCGTGAGCCTTTTATCAGAACAGTGTCTCCCTCTTTGAGGATATCCATAATATTCCCGCTGACGTCATCCGCATCTCTGAAGGCATAGACCTCCAGACCCTTGCCCGCTCCCGCCTTTTTAATTTCTTCTGCTGCAAGACTCATCATCTCACCGGTCGCCACGAAGACGTTTGCGCCCATTTCCGATATCAGCCTTCCGAGAGATTTGTGGGCCTCTTCTGAAAACTCCTCCAACTCGCCCATGTCGCCCAATACGACAACGGCCCTTCCGGTCCTCAGACGGACCAGCTCCTTCAGCGACTCTTCCATTGAAGAGGGGTTTGCGTTATATGAATCATTTATCACTGTCAGCCCTTTCGTCTTTACAATCTGAAATCTCATGGAGAAGGCACTGAAGTCTTCAAGCCCGGCCTTTATTACATCAACGGGCAAACCTAATGAAAAGGCCGCAGCCGCAGCCGCGAGGGCATTATATACATTGAAAATTCCGTGAACGCCCAGGCTGACGGGAATTTCCCCGATGTCCCTGAATTTCAGGATGAAGCTGCTCCCTCTTTCGGTAGACTGGATGTCTTTGGCCATCACATTAGAATCATTGTTTATGGAAAAGGAGATGATTTCTCCTTTAAAGTCTTCCGCCTTTTCAACCCCCCGCACAAGCATCTCGTCATCGGCATTAATGATCGCCACACTGAGCCCGGGCAGGATTTCGAGTTTCGCGTCCCTGATGGCCTCCCTGCTGCCGAGCATGCCGAGATGCGCGGAGCCTATATTCGTAATCACGCCGTGGGTAGGCGCCGCTATCTCCCGCAGCCTCCGTATCTCTCCCGGCGCATTCATTCCCATCTCAAGTACCGCCGCTTCATCTTCAGCACTGAGCCTTGTAAGGCTCAGCGGCAGGCCTATATGGTTATTCAGGTTCCCCTCGTTTTTGAGGGTCCTGTATCTTTTTGAAAGCACTGAATACACCATCTCCTTTGTCGTTGTCTTCCCGTTGCTGCCCGTGACCGCCACTACCGGGATATCGCGCCTTGTCCTCAAAAAATGCGCAAGGTCCTGCAGCGCCTTCAGGGTATCTTTCACAAGAATGATTACCCTGCCTTGCGGAAGGACAGAGGGCCTGGAATCCACTACAGCGCCTGCGCCCTTTACGAGGGCCTTTTCAATAAAGGCGTGGCCGTCAAACCTCTCGCCCCTCAGTGCAAAGAACAGCCCGCCTTCCGCGATGGCCCGTGAATCAATCGAGACCCCTGTGAAAGGGCCTGGATCCCCGGCAAGCAGTTCTCCTCCCGTTGCCTCGATGATTTCATTAACTGTCAAATCCGTCATATTCTTTAAATTTGATACCATGACAAAACTAATTTAACATTTTTCCTTTTGCGTTTTTTATGACCGCTCTCACAGTTTCCCTGTCACTGAAGTGATGCCTCTTGCCCTTTATCTCCTGATATTCCTCATGCCCCTTCCCGGCGATGAGAACGGTGTCGCCTGCTTTTGCCATAGAAACCGCTTCGTTGATCGCCCCGGCCCTGTCAGGCTGTACCGTATAATTTTTCCCGCCGATGCCCTCTACTATGTCTTTAATTATTTCCAGGGGGTCTTCGTTGCGCGGATTGTCCGAGGTGACAATTACAACATCGCTTAACTCAGCCGCAGCAGTACCCATCAAAGGTCTCTTGGTCCTGTCCCTGTTGCCGCCGCATCCGAATACCGTAATTATCCTGCCCCGCGTCAAATGCCTTGCCTCGGAGATAAGTTTTCTCAGTGCGTCTTCAGTGTGGGCGTAATCCACAAGGCACAGGAAATCCTGTCCCTCATCGATATTTTCAAAGCGGCCTTCAACAGGCCTTGCGTTCCGGACGCCCTTTATGATCGCCTCTTCACCAATCCCCAGTGAATAAGCTATTCCTATGGACATAAGGATGTTATATACGTTGAAACGCCCCATGAGTTTTGAATCAACGGTAAAGCTCCCTTTCGGGGTTTGAACGTCAAAGGATGTCCCGCCGAACCCCTTGCTCCTTGTCCCTTGTTCCTTGTCCCTGATATTCTCCGCCCTGATCATCGCCCCTTCTTCAAGCCCGCAGGTGACGACATTGCACCGGAGAGACTTCGCCAGCGACCTGACTTTCGGATCATCCATATTCAATACCGCAGCGCCTCCCGGCCCGACATAATTAAACAGCATGCTCTTGGCCCTGAAGTACTCCTCCATTGTGCCGTGAAAATCGAGGTGGTCCTGCGTAAAATTGGTAAAGGCTGCCGCACTGAAAGAACATCCCTCTGTCCTCTTCAGCGCCAGCGCATGAGAAGAAACCTCGAGCACGGCATATTTCATTTTATTCTGCACCATCTCGTTTAAACACCTGTGAAGGTCCAGGGACTCCGGAGTCGTATGTGATGCCGTCATCCTTTCGCCTCCCGTAATATAACAGATAGTCCCGAGAAGACCTGCCCTTTCACCGGTCGCATCGAGGATGCTCTTTGTGATAAAGCTCGTCGTTGTCTTCCCATTGGTCCCCGTAATTCCTATAAGGGACAAACTGTTGGAGGGCCTGCCGTAAAACGCAGCGGAAATCAGCGCCAGGGCTCCTCTGCTGTCACAGACTTCTATGAACGCAACAGTTCCCTGCGCCGGGAGTTGTCCAGCACTTATTAAATCAGCTGCCGCCTTTTCCGAGACAATGGCAACAGCCCCCCTGTTTACCGCGTCTCTTATGTAATCATTGCCGTCTGCGGAAAAACCGCTTACGGCCACAAATAAAAACCCGTCTTCTACGAACCGCGAGTCATACGCGATCCCTTTAATTACAACATCGGAAAGGCCGGTTTTCCATTTTATCTTCAGGCCTTCTAAAAGTTCTGATAATGTCATTTACTGACAAGGTAAATCCTGTTCTCCTCTGTTTCCATAGGCACGTCAAGATACGTGAATGTATGTTCTATTATATTCTTAAATACGGGGGCCGCAACAAGCCCGCCGTATGTGGCGCCCTGCGGCTCATAGATAACGACGATAAGCGCCACCCTTGGGTCGTCAGCAGGTGCGAAACCCACAAACGAGCTTACAAATCTGTTCTTTGAATAACGCCCCGTCTTCGGGTCGAATATCTGGGCAGTGCCCGTTTTGCCTGCCACAAAATTCCCTTTAACAGAGGCCTTCTGCGCCGTGCCGCCTTCCTCGACAACCGTCTTCAGGATGCCCCTGAGCGTTGCGGAAGTGGTTTGCGAGATCACCCTTCTTTCCTCTTTCGGAGAGTTCTTTTTGATGACCTTGCCGTCAGGGGAAATTATCTCCGATACGATATACGGCTTCATTAAAACGCCGCCGTTTGCTATTGCCGAATAGGCCCTCAGCATCTGCAGAGGGGTCACGCCTATCTCCTGACCTATCGACATGGCGGCAAGCGATGTGCCCGACCAGTTTTTTACATTTCTGAGGATCCCCTTTATTTCTCCGGGGAAGTCTATGCCGGATTTCTCCCCGTAGCCGAATTTTTTCAGATATTCATAGTATTTTGCTGCGCCGAGCCTCATACCTATCTTTACTGCGCCGACGTTTGAAGATTTCTGGATGACCTCCTGGAAATTGAGGACGCCATGCCTGTGCACGTCATGGATTGTCTTTCCTCCAACCGTTATGGCCCCTCTCGATGCATCAAACAAATCGCCCGGCCGGACCGCCTTTTCTTCTAACGCGGCGGAGGCAAGGACCGACTTCATGGTAGAGCCGGGCTCATAGAGATCGGTTATGGCCCTGTTGCGCTTTTCCTCTCCGCCTGCCGCTGCAGGGAAGTTGGGATCATATGTAGGCCTGTTGGCCAGAGCAAGTATTTCCCCAGTCATAGGGTCCATCATTATGGCGACCGCTGCCTTTGCCTTCCTCTCCTCCATCGCGGCATTTAATTCTCTCTCCACGATATATTGAAGTCCTTCATCGAGTGTAAGGATGATATTGTTCCCCGGGACCGTTTCTTTGATGTCGCTGGCAAGGCTCCGCCCTTTTGCGTCCATTCCCACGGACACGCTCTTGACCTCGCCCTTTAAATACTCATCGTAAACAAGCTCGACCCCCGCGATCCCCTTGTCGTCAATATTTGAAAAACCCAGTATATGGGATGCCGTTTGTCCTTTAGGATAATAACGCTTGGGCTCCGTCACAAACCCTATCTCCCCTTCCTTGAAAGGGGCGCGCAACTCGCCCAGCCTGCGGCTTGTCTCCAGGTCCATTCGCCTCGCGAGCCAGGCAAACCCCTTGTCTTTCTTCTTGTGAATCACCCCTTCAAGCTCCCCTGCCGAGACCTTTATTATAGGAGCGAGCGCCGAAGACAGGTTACGTGTATCTCTTATCCTCGCAGGCACAACATATAAGGAATCCGTTTCTATATTAGTAGCCATCTCCCTCATCTTCCTGTCCCAGATCACGCCTCTCTGGGGCGTCAGCGTCTTTTCGCGGATGTATTGCTGCGCAGCCCTCTCCGAAAGTTTTTCGTGGTCCAGTACCATGAGGTCAACAAGACGGAACAGTATCACCCCGAATCCGAAGAGGATGACGGTGATTATGATCAGCGCCCTTTTCCTGCTGCCCTCAAGAGGCGCCCTTGTCAGGTCCTCATCCCAAAGCTTCCTGCTTTCAACTTTCTGTCTTGTTCTTCTTTTGATCATTTATGTACCTGAGCACTGTCACTCTCTCTGCGACTATGCTCTTTCCTCATCCCTGTTCTTCGTCCCAGAATATTATGATTGCTTCTGTGATATCAAAATCCAAATGCGCCCCCTTTGCGTATGGTACGGCCTTATTTCATTGAAGCCTTGTAAAGGCCTGCAACCGCCGTTTTCTTTACATAGAAAACATTCTCCCTTTGGGGAAGTGTCATGCCGAGATGATTAAGCGCAACTTTTTCTATCTTTTCCGTAGAGTAGGCGCTCGCCCTTTGGGCCACAGCCATCTTTCTCTCGCGCACGAGATCGGTCCTCTGCCTGTCAATGTCTCCGAGTTCATATTCCAGATTAACAACAGCGGTCTTCAGCCATATGATGGCGAACAGACAGAATACAAAATAGAGGGAAAAAGCGAGTTTCATCAGACTGCCCTTTTTGGTTTTATTCGCTCTTCGTCTGATCATATTTTCTCCCCGACCCTGAGCTTGGCGCTCCTTGATGAAGGGTTCGATTTTTGTTCCTCACGGCCCGGGGCCAGAGGTTTTTTGGTTATTATCCTGAACAGGCCTTCTTTTGCCAGTTTCTTAAAAGCATTCTTCACGATCCTGTCCTCGAGTGAATGATAAGAAAGCACGCAGAACCTTCCGCCCGTCTGCAGCAGCTCCGCTCCCGATTCAACAGCAATCGAGAGTTCATCGAGTTCTTTGTTGACCTCAATCCTTATCCCCTGAAAGGTCCTTGTCGCAGGATGGATCCTGCCCCTTCTGCCTAAAGCCTTTTCTATGATGTCCGCAAGCTCCCTGCACGACCTGACGGGGTTTTTCCTGCGGGCAATGACTATCGCCTTCGCTATCTTCCGGCTGGACCTCTCCTCTCCAAACCGCCATATTACGGATGCGAGGTCCTTCTCCGGATACCTGTTTACCACTTCTTCTGCGGTCAGGTCCTGTCTCCGGTCCATCCTCATGTCCAGAGGTTCATCCTTCAAAAAGCTGAAGCCCCTGCCTTCAGACTTCAGATGCAGCGTCGAAACACCTGCATCAAGCAGGATGCCGTTTACATTGCTTAACCCAAGGTTGCCGATTACGGCTTTCATGTTTGAAAAACTCTCTCTTACAAGATGCACATTTTCATATTTGCCCAGTCTCTCCCTCGCTATATCCAATGCCTTATCGTCTCTGTCAATTCCTATTAATGTACACCCCTGAGCTTGACGGAGAATGCCTTCCGCGTGCCCGCCGAGTCCTACCGTTGCATCAACGTAAACTCCATCCCGCTTCGGTCCAAGCATCTCTACAACCTCCCTCAACATTACAGGGACATGTTCTATATTCATTTAAAGGCCGTAACCTGCCAGCTTCCCTTCCACAGCTTCCTGACTGACTCCTGAAAGGTCTACCGCGGCATCCCACTCTTTCCTGTTCCACAACTCTATTTTCTCTATCTGCCCGACAATGACGATGTCCCCGTTGATGTTAGCGTCTTCCCTGAGAGCTGAAGGGACCAGAATCCTCCCCTGCCTGTCGAGCTCGCATTCCGTCGCCGATGCGATGACCTTTCTGTTAAAAAGCTTGATGTCTTTGTCCATCTTCGGGAGAGACCTGACTTTCTCTTCGAGCCTGCTCCATTCTTCCTGTGGGTAAATGTGGAGGCACCGGTCGAAAAGCGCATTCGTGACAAAAAGTTTTGTGTTATACTGATCGGAAAAAATTTTCCTTAAAGGAGAAGGAATGATTATTCTGCCTTTTGGATCAACCGTATAATAATATTTACCGGTAAAAGCTGACATTATATTCCACTATCCTCCACAAGTTTCCACATATAAGAGTATAGGAAGACGGCAGGTTCTTGTCAAGAAAAAAATAGCCACTATATTTTGTGGAAGAATTATCGCCCAAGCACAACTTGTAGACGTTTTATCCGTCAAACAAGAAAAACCTTGAAATCACCTGAAAAAATGTGACCATTCGTATGGATGGAGACCCCAAATCTCGATATAGGAATTATTATGTCTTTATTGCTTGTCATTGCGAGAACCCGAAGGGTTCGTGGCAATCTCCTCATAATAAAGCAAGATTGCTTCGCTTTTCTCGCAATGACAAAATCCCATATTGGGATTTGGGGAGACTGTCGAACTTGTATCTTGCATCTCTTATCCTGTATCTTTAAAACAATGGCGGATTACGTGGAAAGATTTCTGAATTACCTGTCGGTAGAAAAAGGGCTTTCATCAAACACGCTGGAAGCCTACAAGAGAGACCTCCGGAAATTCGAGGATTATATTGAAACCTGCGGGAAAGGGATAACCGGCTTCACACGAAGCGATCTCCATTCATTTCTGACACACCTTCGCGACGCCGGCAATCAGACAGCCACACTGGCAAGGAGTATCTCCGCACTCAGGGGACTATGCAAATTCATGCTCCTCGAAGGTATCATCAGTGAAGACCCCGTGGAGAACCTTTCAACTCCCAAAGGATGGAAGCGCATCCCGAAGACCATCGGCACAGAGGAAGTTTCGACCCTGCTGCAAAAGCCGGAAGGAGAGAGGTTCTCACTCCGCGACAGGGCAATTCTCGAAATTATGTACTCATCAGGTTTAAGGGCGAGTGAAGTGGTCAATATGAAAATCGGCGATATAAATTTTGAGGCGGGATTTATAACCCTGATGGGCAAAGGGTCCAAAGAAAGGGTGGTCCCGGCCAATGAAAAAGCGCTCAATACCGTAAGGCGATATATCGTGGAATTAAGACCGGCGCTGCTTAAAAAAAAGACGAGCACCTACCTGTTTCTCGCAAAAGGTGGAAGGCCCATGACAAGGCAGAGATTATGGCAGTTGATTAAAAAATACTCAAAAAACCTGTCCGCTGAAATATCCCCCCACACCCTCAGGCATTGTTTTGCGAGCCACTTGCTGGAGGGCGGCGCGGATTTGCGCGCGCTCCAGAAAATGTTAGGACATGCAGATATCTCAACAACCCAGATATACACAAAGGTCACACCTGAAAGGCTGAAGAAAATCCATAAGACATACCATCCCCGGGGCTGATCAAACAACCCGGACAATTTTTTTGTTGAATCTCGACGGGGAATCTTGTATCCTGCTTTATATACTGGTATCCTTTATTAAGCTGCATTATTCATAAACTTGGAGCAAGTATGGTGAAAAAAAATATTGCGCGACACCTTAGTGCAAACAGAATAAATACACTCTCTAAATTCAAGACTCAAAATTCAATATTCAAAAAAATATCGCATTCAAAATGTTTTTGAACCATGGCTTGCTCTAAATATAATTCATGGATAATATGGGCTAAGCTGCATTTTTAACGGGAGGAGTTTATGTTAAAAAAAATAACGACCGGGGAGCTTTACAAGTGCTGTGAAAAATCCGAGCTGCCGTTTAAGACCACTGATGAAATCTCTCCCTTAAAAGAAACCATCGGCCAGAAACGCGCCCTCAGCGCCCTGAAGTTCGGACTCGGTATCGACAGTCACGGATTCAACATTTACATCCTCGGCGAAAGCGGCACGGGAAAGATGACCACTATCAGGACGATACTTGAGGAAAAGGCCAAAAACGAGCCGGTGCCCAATGACTGGTGTTACGTATACAATTTCAGGAACCCGGATGTGCCGCGCGCCCTCAGCCTCCCCCCCGGTACCGGCGCCGCATTTCAAAAGGACATGAGTGAAATGATCACTGCGCTGCGGCAGGAGATCCCCAGGATATTCGAATCAAAGGAATATGAAAAGCAGCGCACCAAGGTATTTGAGGACTTCCAGCAGAAGCAGAAGAAATATTTCTCCGACCTCGAGGAAGAGGCAAAAGGGAAGGATTTTACTCTGCGAAAAACAGTAGGCGGTCTCGTCCTCCTGCCTGTAAAGACGACCGGCGAAACCCTTACTGAAGAGGAATATGAAAACCTCGAACCAAAGGTGAAAGCAAAAATAGAAGCCATCGGGAAAGAGCTCCAGGAAAAGCTCGATGACGTTATACGGATAGTCCGCGAGGAAGAAAAGAAGATCAAGGACATGATGACGCAGCTTGAGCGCAAGGCCACACTTTCCTCCGTGGGTCACAGGATCGATGAGCTGAAAAAGAAATATAAAGACAGCGATAACATCCTGAACTATCTTGAAGAGGTAAAGGAAGATATCCTCGAACACCTCGATGATTTCAAACCCCAGGAGGAACAGGGCCCTTCGCTGCCTTTTATCAAGCCTCAGAAAGCGGAACCCTCCTTTATCAGGTTTGACGTAAACGTCTTCGTCAACAACCGCGATTCAAAGGGAGCGCCCGTCGTTATTGAGAGCAACCCGACCTATTACAACATATTTGGGAGGGTCGAGCACAAGCTGCAATACGGCATGGCAATGACCGACTTCACCATGATAAAGGCAGGCTCTCTTCAATTGGCAAACGGCGGCTATCTTGTCGTTGACGCCCTTGAGCTCCTTAAAAATATCTTTTCCTATGACGCACTGAAGAGGACGATAAAGGACAAGGTGATAAAGATCGAAGACGTCTGGGAGCAATACCGCCTTATCTCGACAGTCACACTGAAACCTGAGCCGGTCCCCTTTAATGTTAAAATCGTACTCGTAGGAAATCCACACCTTTATTATCTGCTTTACAATCTCGATGAAGAATACAGGGAGCTCTTCAAGGTAAAAGCCGATTATGAAAACCGCATGGACAGGAACATGGAGAACATGCTCAAATACGCCAGCTTCGTCAGGACAAAGTGTGAAGAGCGGGGCCTGCAGCCCTTTGACCGCGATGCCGTTGCCAGGGTAATTGAATACGGATCGAGGCTCGCAGAACACCAGGGCAAACTCTCAGCCAAATTCAGCGAGGTGGCGGACATTCTCAGGGAAGCCGACTACTGGGCCAGACTCAAGAAAAACAGCGTCGTGACTGCGGAGGACGTCGAGAAGGCATTAGAGGAAAAGACATACCGCTCAAACAAGGTCGAGCAAAAAATACTCGAGGCAACAAAAGAAGGGACTATTCTCATCGATACGGAGGGCGCAGTGACCGGACAGGTCAACGGCCTGGCCGTGCTGGATTTAGGTGATTACAGCTTCGGCATGCCGTCAAGGATCACTGCCAAAAGTTACGCGGGAAGGGCCGGCATCATAAATATCGAGAGGGAGACAAAGCTGAGCGGTAAGATACACGAAAAGGCGATATTAATACTTACCGCATATCTCGGCGCAAAATATGCGGTGAAACATTCCCTCAGCCTTACCGCGTCTCTCACCTTTGAGCAGTTGTACGGCGGGATCGAAGGCGACAGCGCCACATGCGCCGAAGTCTACGCGCTACTGAGCAGCATATCGGGCGTGCCGGTAAAACAGTCTTATGCCATTACAGGCTCAATGAACCAGCATGGAGAAGTCCAGCCCATCGGCGGAGTCAATGAAAAAATAGAAGGGTTCTTCGGGGTCTGCAAGCTCAACGGTTTAAACGGGGAGCACGGCGTCATTATACCGAAGCGCAATATGCACAATCTTATGTTAAAGCAGGAAGTCGTCGAGGCCGTGACAAACGGTAAATTCCATCTCTATTCGATCGAAAACGTGGAAGACGGCATAGAGCCCCTCACAGGAATGCCCGCCGGAGAATTGCAGCCCGACGGGACATATCCCGAAGGGACCTTCAACTACCTGGTCGCCAAAAGACTCAAGGAGCTTTCCGAGGCGCTGAAGGCGGAAAAGGAACCTGAGAAAAACGAGAAAAAGAAGGAAGAAAACAATAAAGGATAACAAGAGGAAAACCAAAAAAATTCTTGTCCGCGGAGTGAACTGGATAGGCGACGCCGTGCTTGCAACGCCCGCGATCAGGGCCATACGCCGCGCATATCCCGATGCCCGTTTAAGCCTGCTCGTCAAGCCGTGGGTATCGGATATCTTTAAGGGCAATCCCGACGTCGATGAGATTATCCTCTACGATGAAAGGTTTAAAGGCATTGCCGGAAAGCTGAAACTCGCACGCGAGCTTCGCAAAAAGAGATTCGATGCCGCGATACTTCTTCAAAACGCCTTTGACGCGGCGTTGATCGCATGGCTTGCCGGAATTCCGGAAAGAATCGGCTACGACAGAGACCTTCGGGGCTTCTTTTTAACAAAGGCAATACCAGTCACAAAAGAGATCCTTTCACAGCATCAGGTCTATTATTATCTTGACCTCCTCAAGTCAACAGGCATTGAAGCAAAAGAAGCACATCCGTACATCTTTCTAACAGAGGATGAACGTCAATGGGCAAAAAATATCGTAAGGGCGAATGGCCCTTCGCCCCTGCCTCAATCCCCTTACCCCAATCCCCGGCTTTTAGTAGGCATTAACCCCGGAGCAACATACGGTTCCGCCAAGAGATGGATGCCTGAGAGGTTCGCCGAAGTGATACGCAGGACCATAGATGAGTTGAACGGGAATGTGATCATATTCGGAAGTGCGGCGGAAAGAGGGATCGCGGACGAGATAATAGGGAAACTCGGGACATTTGACCCGGAACATGGAACTAACATACTTAACATGGCGGGCAAAACCACACTGAGAGAGCTCGCCGCCCTGATAGCGGAATGCGACGCCTTCATAACAAACGACTCCGGCCCGATGCATATGGCCTCCGCGCTTTTTGTGCCGGTGGTGGCCATATTCGGATCGACGAACAAAACCGCCACGGGCCCGTTCGGAGAGGGGCACAAAATTATTACGAAAGACCTCCCCTGTTCTCCATGCATGGAAAGGGAGTGCCCTGAAAAACATCTTGATTGCATGTCCGCAATTACTTCCGATGAAGTGTTTGACGCGCTGAGAGAAACGCTGCCTCTGCATAAAGCCGTCTTCCTTGACAAGGACGGGACCCTGATTGAAGACAAGAATTACCTTAACAATTTTGACGACCTTGTGGTCTTTCCCGATGCGAAGGCAAGCATGAAAAAATTAAAGGACGCCGGATTCAGGCTCATCGGCATTACAAACCAGTCGGGTATCGCAAGAGGAATCGTTGGCGAGAAATTCCTGATTGAATCAAATGCCTTTTTGCAGAAGGAATTGGGAATAGACGATTTTTATTATTGCCCTCATCATCCCGACGAGCATTGCCCCTGCAGGAAACCTGAGCTCATGCTGCTGCTTAAAGCGAGGTCAAGACACAGGGTCAATTTAAAGAAGTCTTATGTAATCGGCGACAAAGAGCTGGACGTCCTGCTTGCGCATAAAACCGGCGCAACCGGGATTTTACTGTCACCCGAAAAACCTGAAGCTACCACCGCCGCATATGTTGCAGGGAGTTTAACGGAGGCCGTTAACTGGATATTGCAACGTGAACAGATTGATTATTCATAAATTTTATTTGGAGCAAGCCATGGTTTAAAAATAAAAATGCGTCCCGAGTCCCAGGTATTCGATATTGTCCTCATGGAACTGTCCGTTTGGAGAAGGGCCGTTGAAGTATTCAAGCATAAAATGGAGCCTGCTCCATAACATTTTTTCGGACTCAAGCTCCCCGCCCATGCGAAGCGAGATCTCGGCCTGCCAGTCATTTTCCTGCCAGTTCTTGATATCAAGCCCGGCCACGGGCCTGATCAGGTCGTTGAAATATTTTTTGGGCCCGCTGAATTCGACGCCGATCTGCGTCATCCAGCGCTTAAGGTCATCTGGGTCGGGGCTGAATAAATACTCGATGCCTCCATATACGCGCAAAGAATCAGCGGCATCATATGACAATTTCGTCTGCACTGCTTCATAACTGAAATTGACCCTGCTGACATCATTGTGGAGCAAAAACTCATCACCGACATGAGAGCTGTTGTGATACACACTGAAAAGGCCCGACAAATCGTCCTGCCTGTAGAAAAATGCAAGCCCGCCCCTGTAATCTTCATTTACCAGGTCCCACGAATTTGTATCCAGGTCATGAATTATGTATCCCGCGGCCTGGACCGCTACCGCCCAGCGTCCGCCGGAGGGTGTGCCGTCTTCGTATAAAGGGAGGGTCTCGCCGAAGCTTGCCGCAAAAATGTTGCCGAACCCTCCGTCGTGTGTGTAATGCTGATAGGCCATGGAGAAGTGCGGCCAGCGCGGATCTGCAATCAAGGGGGCAAATATCTTTTCCTTCTTTTTAAAGGAAGGTGTCTGTTCGTCATGTGCGGAAACCGCTCCCGCGCTCAGCGCAATCAAAGAACAAAATAAAATAACTGTCAGCACAAAACAACAACTCTTTCTGAATATCATCTCTTCGTCACCTTTCAGGAAAAATTTGGGCTGCATCGACGTTGCATTGCCAGCCGCATGATGCCGCCTATTCTAACAAATAAGGGAAGCATATTGCAGAGGAAAATTTACCGCGTCCGCCACAGGCGTTGCTTGACAATATCCTGCAAGCTGTTATCATTGGATCATGGACTTTCGGTCCATAACATTACTATGCAAAGGAGGTGAGTCAGGATGAAAAGGCCTTTAAGCAAAAAAGCGCTTTTGCAGGAGGCTGCCTTCTGGGGCAATCTTAAAAAGGTTGCGGTGCAAGGTCCTGGCAAGGTATGCCGCAAGTGAAAGGCTTGAAAGAGTTAGCCGTTGCTGGTCAAGCAACCAAAGAAGCAGGTATGGCGCCAATGCAAAAAGAATTTGACTGCCATACCTGCTTTTATATTGAGTTGCTAACAGGTTGCTGAAAAAGTCGGTTTTCAATGTCATTGCGAGGAACGGTAGTGACGAAGCAATCTCAAACATATTGATTAATATAGAAGCGGATTGCTTCACGGAGTTTACCCAGAGCGTAAAGACGAGATTCTTCGCTTCGCTCAG
>QZJG01000008.1 GCA_003599275.1 Nitrospiraceae bacterium
CATGCTGATAGCCATCGTCCTTATAAGCATAATGAATGTGATGATCATGGCTGTGTATGAAAGGATAAGGGAGATAGGGACAATCGCAGCCATAGGCACGCTGCCGGGAAAAATATTGAACATGTTCGTGATCGAGGGGTTCTGTCTTGGTATCGCAGGCGCGATTATCGGTAACATTGTTGGTATCGTCTTGGTCCTTATACTCAACATGATGAAAATAACCTTCAATTTCGGCCAGCAGCAGGGGTTAATACTTCATGCAAATCTAAACCCTGCCGATATTATCGCCATATCGGTAACAGTAATAATCGTCTCCGTAGTCGCCAGCCTCCAGCCCGCGTTCAAGGCCTCGCGAATGGAGCCTGTAAAGGCGCTGAGACATGTATAAGTTAGGAGTTAAGAAAGTTAAGAGTTAAGAGAGTTAGGAGTTAAAAGTCAGGAGGTTTGGATGCTTAAGACATTCTGTTTTATCCTTACATTAATGATTGCGCTGCCCACCTATGCAATAGACGGAACGCAGCTTTTAAAAGAAGTGGACAGGAACCTCAGCCCGGAATCATACGAGTCTTACAGAAAACTCATAAACATTGAACCCGACGGCAGAAAAAAAGAATACACCCTTTTTACCGTCAAGAAAGGGGCGGATAAGATCGCATCGCTGTTTCTTGCGCCGGCAAGTGAGAAAGGCAGGAGCACGTTAAGGCTTGGCGATAATATGTGGCTCTATATTCCCAATGTGGGCAAGCCCATCAGGATTACAAGTCTCCAGTCCGTTGTAGGAGGTGTATTCAACAATGCAGACATTCTTCAGCTCGATTATGCAGCGGAATACGATGTGGAAAAGGTCGAAGAACAGGGAAGCGAATATCTCCTTTATCTGAAGGCAAAAACAAAGACGGTAGCCTATGACAGGCTGAAGCTATGGGCGGACAAAGGGAAAAAGCTCCCGACAAAGATTGAATGCCTCACAGAGGCGAACATGCTCATAAAGACCCTTTACTTTAAAGAGGTCAAAGATTTCAGCGGCGGAATGGTAAGACCTTCGGTCATCGAGACAGACAGTCCGCTTTACAAGGGATACAAGTCCGTTATGATATTCGCGAATGTCAAGGCAAGGAACTTTAAAGACGAGGTCTTTACTCTTACTTTCATGCCAAATATAGAGTCTCTCAGATAAAAATAGATGACAGGCAAAGAATTAAGTGGTATATAGAAACTACATATAGTCCCGACAAAGCCATACTCTTCTCAAGAAGGGGGCGGAAAGCGGCGGGTCCCAAATAAGGCGGGATGGCCGAGATGCCGAAGAATAGTCCCCGGTATGCTCGGCTTTTTGTTTTTTAATTTTAGTTGAAAGTGGAAACACGTAACGGAGGCGATGAAAATGAGGAAATATGGCATTCCCATGGCAGAGAATATGAAATTAATGACAAGAATAACGGCATTGTCTATTTTAGCTCTAATATTTTTGTCCTGTGCAGAGGCAGCGGCAGCGTCTGAGCAGAAGATAGTTGAACAAGCAGAGGTCGCTATAAGTCCGCAGACAGAAAAATGTATCGGATGCCATAAAATCTATACCCCTGGAATCGTTGAGGACTGGCGTTCAAGCAGGCACTCTAAAACCACTCCTGAGCATTCTTTGAAAAAACCTGTCTTACAGAGGAGGATATCCGCGCAGGCGATTCCTGATAGTCTCGCAAAATACTCCATCGGTTGCTATGAGTGTCACGGCCGGAATCCCGAAAACCATAAGGACAATTTCAAGCATATGGAATTCATGATCAACGTTGTTGTTACTCCCAATGATTGTAAGACCTGTCATCCTGTAGAATTCAATCAATTCTCCGGCAGCAAAAAAGCTCATGCGATTAAGAACCTGATGGATAATTCTGTCTATCATACGTTGGTAGACTCCATAACGGGTGTACAAAAAATTGAGAATGGAAAGATAATGACCAAACAGCCTTCTGACAGCACCCTCCATGAGACCTGCCTGGGCTGCCACGGGACAAAGGTCGAGGTCAGAGGGATGAAAACGATAACCACGGAATTTGGAGATATCGAGGTCCCGGACCTGACGAACTGGCCGAACCAGGGAGTGGGACGGGAAAATCCTGACGGCAGTCTCGGCGCCTGCACCGCCTGCCATCCCAGACACGGTTTTTCCATAGAGGTGGCCAGAAAACCCTATACCTGCGCTCAATGCCATCTTGAGCCTGATGTGCCTGCGTGGAATGTATACAAAGAAAGCAAGCATGGGAATATCTATGCTTCCAAAGAACAGGAGTGGGACTTTGATGCGGTCCCCTGGACTGTCGGGAAGGATTTCAAGGCGCCGGCCTGTTCGGCCTGCCATAACAGTCTTCTTGTATCACCCGATGGAGATGTTATTGCCGAAAGGACACATGATTTCGGCGCCAGGCTGTGGGTCAGGCTCTTTGGTCTCATTTACAGTCATCCCCAGCCCAAATCAGGAAATACAACAATAATAAAAAACACGGACGGGTTGCCTATGCCGGCGACCTTTAAAGGAGAACTGGCATCAAAGTATCTTATTGATGAAAAAGAGCAGGACAAGAGACAGAAATCGATGAAGAAAGTTTGTAACGGATGCCATAGTTCCGACTGGATAAACGGACATTTCGCAAAACTGGATATCACGATTAAAGAAACTGATGAAATGACCCATGCTGCGACAATACTAATGCAGGAAGCGTGGGAAAAGGGAGTAGAAGACAAGACAAACCCTTTTGATGAATCCATCGAAAAGATGTGGATGAAACAATGGCTGTTCTATTCAAATTCGATTCGGTACGCGTCGGCAATGACCGGCGCTCCCGATTATGCAGCATTTAAACTTGGCTGGTGGGAGCTGTCCCGGAATCTTCAGGAAATGAGGGATATGATAGACATGAAAGAAAATATTTTAAAACAAAGATCTGATAACAGGAGATGACGAGATTTACATTATGATGTAAATCATTAAGTGAAGAAATAAGAGGATTTTTGTTGAGGAGGCAGAAAATGAAATCTCTTTAATATTGCCCATGTCCTGGGCGCCGGGCGACGGAGAAGATACTTGTTGAAGAAATATAATTCCAACTTATTATAGAACATCAAAGGAGCTCTTATGGACAAGAGCAGGCTTGAAAAAGGAGGATTTACTCTTGAGGGGATAAATCTTGCCCTCTGTGAGAATCCTCTTCCACCGATAGACGAAGCAATAGAAGCGGCCAAAGCACAGACCTTCCTCAGCAACCATTATACCCCTATTCATGGAACCTGAAAGAAAAGATATCAGACTACGTTAAAGTCCCTGTAGAGAACATCCACATAAACGCCGGTTCCGAACTTATACTGCGCCAGTTATTTTTACGCTTTGGCCGTAAAGTACATTTAATCTCTCCTGCGTACTATCTTTTCGAAGAAATTGCGGAGAGGAAGACCCATACCTTTCTAAATGAGAAAGAAGATTTCCTTTTTGATATCAGAAGGCTCGAAATACCAAAGGGTACGACCCTTGTTGTAATCGTAAACCTCAATAATCCTACAGGTACTGTCTCTTTGATATAAAAGATAATATCGCACTTATCAATAAACATCCGGATACCATGTTCTTGATTGACGAGGCATTCATTGAATTCGGCGGAAAACCTGCAGCGGACCTGATATTTGAATACAGGAATGTCATTATAACGAGGACATTCTCAAAGGCGTTCAGCCTGGCGGGCTGCAGGGTAGGATATGCCATTGCAGACAAGGAACTGGCAGATAACCTGAATAACCATAACGATGCTTATCCATTGGCAAGAACTGCCGAGGCAGCAGCCATGGCATCCCTGGAACACCTGAACAAGATACAAGAAAGAGTTGTAAAGCTGAAAGAATTGACTATGGATTTTGCGGCATCTCTGCAGGATTTAGGAATTAAGACGTTTCCTACAGAGACATACTTCTTCCTGGGAAAGATTCCCCATATGAGCGCTGATGAATTCACAAAGGCGTTAAGTGAAAAAGATATCCATATCAGACCGCTCCATCAGGAGGGTCTTGGGAATAATTTCTTACGGTTTGCAACCTCTACTGCTGAGAATAATGTGAGGGTCCTGGACGCCATAAAAGAAATCTTTACAAACAAAGCAGAAAGGATCTCAGCACGATGAAGATATTTATTAAATAAAAAAAGGATGATAGTCTGCCCAACGTATATATATTGTTTGCCAGCCTGCTGATATTGTAAAAGAAGTCAGAAAAGTCAGGAGATGAACAAATGAAAGAAGCAATGTTTTATGAAAATCTTGATGGTAAGGTCAGGTGCCGTCTCTGTAATCACCAGTGCGTGATAAAGGAGGGCAAGCGGGGGACATGCGGTGTCCGGGAGAACCGCGATGGGAAGCTCTACTCACTGGTATACGGCAGATCAGTGGCCGTCGGTATTGACCCCATTGAAAAAAAGCCCTTCTTTAATTTTTATCCGGGAAGCACGGCTTATTCCATATCTACTGTGGGCTGCAATTTCCGCTGCCTCAACTGTCAGAACTGGGACATATCCCAGATGCCGAAAGGAAAGGAAGGGAGAATAACCGGAGAAGAATTGCCTCCTGAGAAGATCGTCGCTGACGCAAAGAGCAGGGGCTGCAAAAGCATTGCGTATACCTATACAGAACCGACAATCTTTTTTGAATATGCTTATGACACGGCAAAGCTTGCGCATAAAGAAGGTATTCAGAACGTATTTGTTACCAATGGATATACGAGCGCTGAGGCCATCAGGGAAATCGCCCCCTTCCTTGCTGCTGCGAATGTCGATTTAAAGGGCTTCAGCGAAGACTTCTATCATAAGGTATGCGGCGCAAAACTCCAGCCTGTCCTTGATAATATCAGGCTCTATAAGGAACTGGGAGTATGGATAGAAGTTACAACCTTGATTATCCCGGGGTACAGTGACGACGAGAATCAACTGGAAGGAATAGCCGGGTTTATTAAAAGCGTGGATGAAAAAATTCCCTGGCATGTCAGTGCCTTTTATCCGGCATTCAAACTTCCCGATGTCCCTCCCACCACTCGCGACTCCCTCAGAAAAGCCAGAGACATCGGGATAAAAGCCGGATTAAGATATGTCTATGAAGGAAATATCCCCGGAGAAGGCGGCGAAAACACCTATTGTCATAGTTGTGGAGAGCCTGTTATAAAGAGATATGGTTTTGAAATTACAGAAAATAAATTGATAGCTGGTAATTGTCCAAAGTGCAAGACCGGAATGGATGGAATCGGATTATATTGAGCTTCACCCTGCCGAAAAAAATGAGAGCCTGAATCATTGCATTGTTGACTTTCTGTCTACGCAGTGATATAAGGAAAACAAGAAGTAAAAAGTTATTAATTGATACACCCTCGCAAGGCCGGACCTTCGTGAGGCCTTCTTGTTTCTAACACACTCGGAAGGAAGGAGGTGCAGCGATCAAAGGATATGCTGTGCGGGGTGTTCCTCAGAAGGAGGTCATTATGAGAGCAACGAAAATCATAAACTTGTCAGTTGTAACAGGAGTGCTTTTAATCACGTCATTGGCCTTTGCCCAGCCATGGAAGGACTGGCGCGGAAGCGGCGGATGGGGCATGGGAACGCCTTATCAGAGGACGTTTAACCCTGCAACGGTTGAAACGCTTTCCGGCACCGTTGAATCGGTTGATAAAATCACGCCCATAAAAGAGATGCATTACGGCATCCATGTAACATTGAAAACAGAGAAGGAGTCCATATCCGTGCATCTTGGCCCGGACTGGTATATCGAGAGGCTCGATACAAAAATCGAAAAAGGAGACAAGGTTGAGGTCAGGGGATCAAGAGTTGCGATGATGGGCAATCCAGCGATTATCGCATCAGAGGTTAAAAAGGGTGGAGAGACGTTGAAGCTGAGGGATGAAGCCGGAGTTCCCGTGTGGGCAGGCTGGAGGAGGTGAACCGGCAGTTCCTGCCTCAGAGATAGGGTGAAGCTCGGATTCACTGTGATGGTATTCCTCTCCTTCGCACAGAAGGACCCCATCAACTATGCGATCCCGTCCGGGATTGTCGCATTCCTCATGGGATAAATTATTCAAGAAAGGAGAATTCATGAGTTCAGCACAGCTTTGTCCTATATCAAAATTTGAAAAATTACTCATAGCAACGGACCGATCAGAATTTAGCGAAGGGGCTGTAAGGGAGGCGGTGGATGCAGAGACGCTGGAGAAAATAAGGAATATTGTTAAAGGTTATAATGGTGTTGAAGAGGTCACTGCGCTTCACGCAAGAAATTCGGGCAGTTTTATTTTTGTCCACCTGGACATCAGACTTTTCATTAAGAAGCTCAAGGCGGCCCATGAGCTTGCTCATGATATCGAAGGTGTGATAAGAAAGGAAGTCCCCTTTATTGAAAGGGTGAGCATACATTATGAGCCTGTGAAGAAGGATTACCGGAGACATGCCGTGCCGCTTGCGGACAGAGAAGGTTTGATCTCCGAACATTTTGGCAGCGCTCCATTTATCGGCATCTGGGATATACGTGTTTCCGGTCCGGAAATGTCATCTCATGAAATAATAGAAAACCCCTTTATGAATCTGGACAAGGGAAAGGGGATAAAACTTGCAGAGCTTCTCATAGAAAGAGAGATTGATATTCTTTATACAAAAGAAGCTTTTGAAGGGAAAGGCCCCCAGTATGTGCTGTCCGGTGCTGAAATTGAGCTCAGGAATACAGAGTTGCTGACTCTGAACGACCTGATAGAATCAGGCAAGGAGGCCGGGCGGCAGGAAAAATGAAACTCATTTTATGGATTATCGTTTTCAGCGTCATCGGAAGCGTCGGATCGGTCAGTGGTGCGGCGCTTCTGTTAATGTTCCCGGAGGGAGTCAGAAAAACAGTCGTTCCCGTCCTTGTCAGCTACGCCACCGGCACTTTGCTTGGCGCTGCCTTTCCCGGAATGATACCCCATGCGCTTGAACACACTCAGGCTTTGCCGATACTGGCAACTGTTCTTGCCGGTATTATCCTCTTTTTTATCCTTGAAAAACTTGTTCTCTGGCGTCATTGCCATACAGAAAAATGCGAAGTACATACTACGGCAGGCCTCTGATTCTTATGGGAGACGCATTTCATAACTTTGTCGACGGCGTTGTTATTGCGGCTGCGTTCCTGACATCCGTCCCGTTCGGGATCGCCGCGTCCCTTGCCGTAATCGCGCATGAATTGCCGCAGGAGATCGGCGATTTCGGGATACTCCTTGAGAGCGGTTACTCAAGACAGAAGGCGTTACTCTATAATGTCCTCTCATCCGTCCCCACCCTTCCCGGCGCAATAATCGCCTACTTTTATCTGAAAACATCTGCAGCAGTTGTCCCGTATATACTTTCACTGTCCGCTGCGAGTTTTATTTATATAGCGATTGCTGATCTTATACCGGTTCTCCATCGAAAATCCGGATTACAGACAGGCATATGGCAATTGCTTCTGCTCCTGGCAGGAGTAGGGACCATATTATTATTCCGGCATTGATAGAGAGGACTCTAATGGATGCGGTTATCATAAATTAGATCAGAAAAAGTTTTAACGCATAGTAAGCTTTTCCATCAAATGTATTCCTTGCGTTGTCGGTAAAAATTATGAAAGGCAGAATGACATGAAAGTTCTTCCAAGTGCGATGCTGTTTCTTCAACTTTGTTTACCTTTACAGCTTTATGCCGAAGAATACTCTTTTGACATCTCCGAAATAGAGAAAAAGCCCTATCACATCGGGGGCTATGCGGAATTCAGACCGGTCCTTTTCGGGCTTGACCGGGACGCGGCGCTTTATAAGCTGAAGTTCTACAACCGCGACGAGGGCTCCGCAATTGAAGAATATAATGCGGCTCTTCAACTGGAAGGCGGACTGGAAAAAGGCATTGCCCGCCTTTTTGTAAAAACCAATACAGACTACAAAAAGTCTTATCTCGGCGAAGACCAGGAAACGACGCTCTATGAAGGCCATCTCTCTTTAAAGCCTTCACCGTCTCTGACCATAGCTATGGGAAAACAGACCCTGAAATGGGGAAAGGGCTATGCGTGGAACCCGGTTGCTTTTGTGGACAGGCCCAAAGACCCTGATGACCCTGAACTCGCACTTGAAGGCTTTATCGTCGCCTCTGCGGATTATATAAAAAGCTTCGGCGGCCCGTTGACAACCGTTTCATTTACGCCTGTCTTAATTCCGGTCTATGACCATGTAAATGATGACTTTGGAGATATCGACAACCTCAACTTTGCAGGGAAGCTCTACCTTCTTCTGTATGACACGGACATTGATCTCATCATCCTCGGAGGTGGAAGCAAAACAACGAGGTACGGCGCGGATTTTTCGAGGAACATCACCACGAACTTTGAAATACACGGAGAGGTCGCCTTTATAAATGACTTCATGAAGAGATTCACAGATGGCAATGGGAATATCTTTGAAAAGGAATACGATGCAGAAACTTATCTCATAGGTGTCAGATATCTCACTGAAAAGGACGCTACTTATATTCTTGAATATTATTATAACGGGACGGGTTTTACCGCCGGAGAAATGAGAGATTATTTTTCTTTGATCGACAAAGGCCATGATTCATATGTTTCTACAGGCAGCGAGACATTGCTGAAAAAGGCAGAAAACATAACCGAAGGCAATTACGGCAGGCCGAATTCAATGAGAGATTACATCTATTTGCGCGCCAGCCGGAAGGAGCCTTTTGACATTCTCTACTTCACGCCTTCGGTTACATGGATAATGAACCTCGGCGACAGGAGTTTTTCACTCTCTCCTGAATTGCTGTATACCGGGATCACCAATCTTGAACTGCGGCTCAAGACAGCATTCCTCGCAGGCAGGCAGCTCAGCGAATACGGCGAGAAGCAGAACGATTACCGGGTGGAGTTAAGGGTGAGGTATTATTTTTGAATCAAGAGTAATAGGATTGTGAAAGGAGTATTGAAATGAAGAAAGTCCTTTTTGTCTGTATAGAAAATTCCTGCCGGAGCCAGATTGCAGAGGCCTTTGCCAGGATCCACGGAAGCGGAGTTGTCGAGCCATACAGCAGCGGCTCCAGGCCTTCAGGCATTGTTAATCCAAAGGCAATTGCTTCGATGAAAGAGGTGGGATATGACCTGTCGGTTCACAGATCAAAATCACTCTCGGAAATCCCTGATATCGAGTATGACTGCGTTATAACCATGGGCTGCGGAGACGCCTGTCCCTTTGTAAGAGCAAAGCGCAGGGAAGACTGGGGTATTCCCGACCCGAAGGATATGGATGAAAAAGAGTTCCGCGAGGTGAGAGAGATGATTGAAGAGCAGGTCAAGGCGCTTGTTCATTCACTGTCCACCTGAATCGTGTCCCCGGGTATCGCCGATATCTGATATTCTCAGTTGATGAAACCTTCATATCTGCTATAATGGTGTGTATTACAACATGAACACCGGCTGCTGAAGAGGGAAACAGCCTGACGCCACCATACGGACCCCTGTTCTGTTTAATCAGTAGGGGCGTATTGCTGCAATACGCCCTGCTTCTCAGTAGGAGACCTCAAACTTGAAGATAAGCAGCAGAAGCGTTCTTGAAAACCTGTCCCGCTTGAGAGAGAGCTTCAGCGGAAACAGTATTATGAAAGAGTATGCCGGAAGCGGGCCGCCGCTGCGGGCGGAGTTATTCAGCACCAGCCAGATGGAGCAGCATGGCAAGGTCCTCGCGGGCTCACATAAGTTGGGCCCGGGTTATGCCCCGGAGCAGCTACTGACACGGCTGGCTGAGAATGAAGGTGTCCTGCTTGAAGTCCGCCACCTGATTACAGAGGCGGTCAAGGCCAATCGCGGCATTACGCCGGCAGGGGAATGGCTGCTCGACAACTTCTATCTGATTGAAGAGCAGGTCCGCATGGCCAGGAGGCATTTGCCAAAGGGTTACAGCCGGGAACTGCCCCGGTTGCTGAATGGCCCCTCAGCCGGCCTTCCACGTGTGTATGACATTGCGCTTGAGACGATATCGCACGGCGATGGGCGGGTGGACCCTGAGAGCTTCAGCAGTTTTGTTGCAGCCTATCAGACAGTCACCTCCCTTAAGTTAGGCGAATTGTGGGCCATCCCCATCATGCTGCGCCTGGCGCTTATCGAGAATCTCCGGCGCGTCGCAGCCCGGATCGCCTCTGACAGGATCGACCGGAACCTCGCCGACTATTGGGCAGACCAGATGACGGAAACCGCTGAGAAAGACCCGAAGAGCCTGATTTTGGTGATCGCGGATATGGCACGGTCAGGCCCGCCTATGGTGAGTTCGTTTATTGCGGAACTTACGCGCCGGCTGAAGGGGCAGGGCCCTGCTCTTGCATTGCCTCTTACCTGGATCGAGCAGCGGCTCTCCGAATACGGCCAGACGGTTGAGCAGTTGGTGCAGTCGGAGAACCAGCAGCAGGCCGCCGACCAGGTCTCCATAAGCAACAGCATAGGCAGCCTCCGTTTCCTTGGTACTATGGACTGGCGCGAGTTCGTCGAGACGATGAGCGCTGTCGATCGGATACTGCGTGAGGACGCGGACGGGGTTTACGGCAGGATGGATTTTTTTACTCGTGACCGTTACCGCCACGTTGTAGAGAAGATAGCGAAGAACAGCCGGCTATCCGAGAGCGATGTGGCGACAGAAGCGATCCGGCTTGCGCGTGAAAACGCAGCCTCTAAAGATAACAATAAACGCTTCGATGACCGCTCGTCACATGTAGGTTTTTACCTGATAGACAAGGGGCTGGCGCAGCTTGAGCAGCGGGCGGAAGTTCGCTTGCCTGTCTCTGACGCCTTTCAAAAATTTATCTCACACCATCCTTTGCTCCTCTATCTTGGCACGATCACGCTGATCACAGGGATTTTTGCCGGCAGCTTATCGGCAAAGGCGTATGCAAGCGGCCTCAATAATTGGCTGCTCACGCTGATCGGCGTCATCTCCCTGTTGTGCTCAAGTCAGTTGGCGGTTGCGCTGGTGAACTGGATTACAACATTGTTAGTGACACCGCATCCGCTGCCGCGAATGGACTTCTCCAAAGGTATCCCGCCGGAATTGCGTACACTGGCCGTAGTCCCGACCCTGCTTACAAGCGCACAGAACATCGAGGACCTGGTCGAGGCGCTGGAAGTCAGGTTCCTGGCAAACCGGGACGAAAATCTGCACTTCGGCCTGTTGACTGATTATCAGGACGCGGACAAAGAGAACTTGCCGGAAGACGGGCCGCTGCTTCAGCTCGTCCAAAAGAGGATCGCAGATCTGAATAAAAAGTACTGGAGCGCAAAAGGAGATACGTTCTTCCTTTTCCATCGTCCGCGCCTGTGGAACCCGCGGGAGCGGATTTGGATGGGTTACGAGCGCAAGCGGGGGAAGATCGCGGAATTAAATTCCTTTTTGCATGCCGGCGCACAGGGTGTTTCAGGAGAGCGCTTTTCACTGATAGCCGGTGAAACTGCAATTTTATCCGATGTGAAATATCTTATTACCCTTGATACCGATACGCAACTGCCGCGCGATTCAGCATGGCAGTTTGTGGGATCAATGGCACATCCGCTGAACCGCGCGCAATACGACCAAGTCAAAGGGCGGGTTGTTGCCGGGTACGGCATCCTTCAGCCGCGCGTGGCAGTGAGTCTGCCCGGCACGAATCGGTCGAGGTATGCGAGAATGTGCGGCAGTGAGCCGGGCATTGATCCTTACACTCACGTTGTCTCTGATATTTACCAGGACCTCTTCCATGAAGGCTCATTTATCGGCAAGGGTATCTATGACGTCGCCGCATTCGAGCAGGCGCTTAACGGACGCCTGCCTGAAGACCTTATGCTCAGCCACGATTTGATTGAAGGATGCTATGCGCGGGCAGGTCTGTTGAGCGATGTGCAGTTATATGAGGAATATCCATCCCGCTACAGCGAAGACGTAAGCCGCACACACCGCTGGATCCGCGGGGATTGGCAGATCATACGATGGCTGCTGCCGGGCGTTCCGGGCCTTAATTCCCGCTTTCAAAAAAACCCGCTCACACTGCTGTCCCGGTGGAAGATATTCGACAACCTCCGGCGCAGTCTCGTGCCTTCGGCATTAACACTCCTGCTGCTGCTGGGCTGGACTGTCTTGCCTTCTGCATGGTTCTGGACCTTGACAGTGCTCGGGATAATGATAGCTCCTTCTTTGATTATCTCCATCATGGACCTGCTTCAGAAACCGGACGATGTGCTTTTGGTCCAGCACCTCACCGCCGTAGTGCGCTCCACGGGCAGGCACTTTGCTCAGGCGGCATTTACTCTCGTATGTCTCCCCTATGAGGCATTCTTCACACTGGATGCGATTGTGCGTTCGACCGGGAGAATGCTTATCACTCGTAAACGGCTTCTGGAGTGGAATCCGCACAGCGGCCAAGGCCGCAATAACAGCACCGCAGGAAATCTCGGTGCGGTTTGCCGAACGATGTGGGCCGCTCCCCTTGTTGCCCTTACAGCAGGGACCTATCTGACGCTTTCGAATCCCGCCGCTTTAGATGCGGCCGGGCCTATAGTATGTCTCTGGTTTACCTCCCCCTTTATAGCGTGGTGGATCAGCCTGCCGCTCGCTCGTCACGAAGCAAGGCTGACGGATGAACAGACTATCTTTCTCCGGAAGCTTTCACGGAAAACGTGGTCCTTTTTCGAGACATTCGTCGACCCGGAAGATAATTGGCTGCCGCCGGACAACTATCAGGAGCATCCGGTTGCCGTTGTAGCACATCGCACATCGCCGACCAACATGGGCCTTGCGCTGTTAGCGAATTTATCAGCGCACGATTTCGGCTATATTTCAACGGGACAGCTCATTAAGCGCACGGCGAATGCATTCCACACAATGGAAGCTTTGGAACGGCACCTTGGCCACTTCTACAACTGGTATGACACGAAATCTCTGAAACCTCTGTCGCCCCTCTACATTTCAACGGTAGACAGCGGGAACCTCGCCGCTCACCTTATGACATTGCGGCTGGGCCTGCTCGCGCTTCCAGATCAAAAGATCCTGGGAGAGAGATTGTTTGACGGCCTTAACGACACGCTGAAAATTCTTGTAGACGTTACAGGAGAAGCTGTTCCGGCCCGTCTCGCTAAACTTCAGAAGGATTTGGAGTTCGCATATAATTCCCCACCAGCTACGCTTACGGCGGCCCGGCTGTGCCTTGATCATCTGGAACAAGCCGCTGCAGTAGTGGCCGCCGGCATTAATACCGACCGTGAGAACCCGGCCGGGTGGTGGGCGCGTGCCTTTGCCCGGCAATGCCGGGATGCTCTCGATGAGCTTACCCTTCTTGCCCCGCCTGCGGTTCACGGCATTAATGATATCCCGACGCTGCGCGAACTGGCAGGACTTGGGAACCGGCGTGCCTCTGAGAGAATCGCGGTTATCGAACGGCTTGCACTGCAATCCGGCGAACTCGCCAGTATGGAATATGATTTCCTGTTTGATGAAACATGTCATCTGCTGACTATCGGGTACAACGTTGGTGAACGCAGGAGGGACTCAAGTTACTACGATATACTGGCTTCGGAAGCGAGATTGTGCTGTTTTGTTGCGATTGCGCAAGGACAACTGCCACAGGAAAGCTGGTTTGCCTTAGGGCGCCTGCTTACTACCGCTGATGGAGAGCCTGTTCTCCTTTCGTGGAGCGGTTCGATGTTCGAGTACCTCATGCCGCTTCTGGTGATGCCTACATATGAACAAACTCTGCTTGACCAGACCTATAAAGCGGCGGTGAAGAGACAGATCGAGTATGGGAGGCAGCGCGGCGTGCCCTGGGGCATGTCGGAATCCGGCTACAACATGATCGACGGTCATCTCAACTACCAGTACCGTGCGTTTGGTGTGCCCGGCCTGGGGCTCAAACGCGGACTTGCCGAGGACGTGGTCATTGCACCCTATGCCTCGGCACTCGCGCTGATGGTTTCGCCCGAGGAGGCGTGTCTGAATCTGCAGCGTCTCGCCGCGGAAGGTTTCGAAGGGAGATACGGCTTCTATGAAGCGATTGATTATACCCCTTCACGTCAACGACGCGGGCAATTGAGCACGTTGGTCCGGTCCTTCATGGCGCATCACCAGGGTATGAGCCTCCTCTCTCTGACCTATCTGCTCCTGGACCGTCCAATGCAGAAGCGATTCGAGGCAGACCCGGTTTTCCAGTCAACCATGCTGCTGCTGCAGGAACGGGTGCCGAAGGCCACGGCGTTTTATTCGCACATCTCCGAACTCTCCGACATACAGGCGGTTTCCAGCGGCCTGGAGACCCCGGTACGCGTTTTCATCAGCCCGGATACACCGGCGCCTGAAGTGCAGTTGTTGTCCAACGGCAGATACCACGTGATGGTCACGAATGCGGGAGGCGGTTACAGCCGCTGGAAGGACTTCGCTGTGACTCGCTGGCGCGAAGACAGCACCTGCGATAACTGGGGCACGTTCTGTTACCTCCGCGACGTGGCGAGCGGGGAGTTTTGGGCCACCGCATATCAGCCGACGCTCAAACGGCCGAATAATTTCGAAGCTATTTTCTCGGAGGCCAAAGCTGAGTTTCGCATCCGGGACCACGACTTTGACACACATACGGAGATCGCTGTTTCACCTGAGGATGATATTGAACTGCGCCGGACCACCATCACCAACCGCGCCCGGATACGCAGGACGATTGAGGTCACGAGTTACGCGGAGGTGGTCCTTGCATCGTCTGCCGCTGACGCGCTGCATCCGGCGTTCAGCAATCTCTTTGTCCAGACTGAGATCATTCAACAGCAGCAGGCGGTCCTCTGTACCCGCCGTCCCCGCTCTCTCGATGAGCAGGCGACATGGATGTTTCACTTAATGGCAGTGCACGGGGCGGAGACCGGAGAAGTCTCCTATGAGACGGACCGCATGCAGTTCATCGGCAGAGGGCACACGGTCGCCGATCCTCAAGCGATGAGCGGGGCAGCCGGTTTTTTTACTGGGGCGCTCTCGGGCAGTGAGGGTTCCGTACTCGATCCGATTGTCGCTATCCGGTATCGGATAACGATGGATCCGGAAGAATCGATAACGATAGATATTGTCACCGGCATCGGCGAAACCCGTGATGCGGCATTAAACCTTGTGCAGAAATATCAGGACCGTCGTCTCGCGGACCGCGTCTTTGATCTGTCATGGACACACGGCCAGGTGCTTCTGCGGCAGTTCAATGCGTCAGAGGCTGACGCCCAACTATACGGGCGTCTTGCCGGGTCGATAATATATGCGAATTCCTCCCTGCGGGCCGACCCAGGCGTCCTCATCAAAAATCATCAGGGACAATCCGGTCTCTGGGGCTACGCCATCTCAGGCGATTTGCCGATTGTACTGCTGCAGATTGAAAATATTGCCAATATCAACCTGGTGCGACAGCTCGTACAGGCCCACGCGTACTGGCGTCTGAAAGGACTGATGGTGGACCTTGTGATCTGGAACGAAGATCACGCCGGTTACCGGCAGCTTCTGCATGACCAGATCATGGGAATCATTGCCGCGGGCGTAGAAGTCAACATCATCGATCGGCCTGGCGGCATTTTTGTCAGGCCGGCAGACCAGATATCCAACGAAGACCGTATTCTGTTCCAAACAGTTGCACGAGCCATCATCACCGACAGTCGCGGGTCATTAGCTGACCAGATCAACCGCAGCCGTCCTGCGGAAGCAACAGTGCCGCTCCTTACTCCGACCCGGACCCACCGTTCCGAACCACTGGCGGTCGTTGCGTTACCCCGCCACGATCTGTCATTCTTCAACGGACTGGGCGGATTCACCCCTGACGGGCGGGAGTACGTCATAACGACAACACACGGACAGGTGACCCCCGCTCCATGGGTAAACGTGCTGGCGAATCCTCACTTCG
>QZJG01000061.1 GCA_003599275.1 Nitrospiraceae bacterium
CAGGCATTTGCGTTTCCGCTGTTGACTATTATTGCCTGTCCTTTTTTTGAAGGTATGCGTTTCATGGCCAGTCTTACCGGGGCCGCCTTGATCCTGTTCGTCGTAAAAACACCTGCAGCGACAGCCGGACTTTCTGAAAATATTATGGCAAGATCGTTTGCCCCTGATTTCTTGATTCCGGAAGACATGCCCGCGAATCTGAATCCCGGGACAGTAAGGGGTTTGATATTGCGGGACTGTCTCATTATGGAGATGGGGGTGAGGCCGTAAGCCCGGTGGTCTCTTCAAAGCCGTACATAATATTCATATTTTGCACAGCCGTCCCCGATGCTCCTTTTATAAGGTTGTCGATAGCGCTTACTATTATCAGCATTTGTCCTTTAGCGGTGCGCTTGTCAAGAAAGATGGAGAGGTCACAAAAATTGCTGCCTTTTACATTTTTTGTCGCTGGGTATGCGCCGTTTTTCATGACTCTGACGAATGGTTCATTCCGATAAAAATCCCGATAGAGCTTTTGTACGCCTGTAAGATTTACCTTCTTTTTCAGTCGTACGTAAATTGTGCTGAGCATGCCTCTGTCCATGGGAATGAGATGAGGCGTAAAGATTATCTTTATCCTTTTGCCGGAAACCTGACTTAATTCCTGTTCTATCTCCGGTGTATGACGGTGACTTGCGACCGCATATGCTTTGACGGACTCGTTCACCTCACAAAACATGAATGGCTGCGACGGGCTTCTGCCTGCTCCGGAAGTGCCGGATTTTGAATCAATGATAATTGAGTCAATATCAACAAAGCTCTCACGAAGAATCGGTGCAAGTCCGAGTATGGCACTCATCGGGTAGCAACCCGGGTTTGCAACAATCGGGGATTTCCTGATTGTTTCTCTGTAAAGCTCCGGCAACCCGTAAACAGCTTTTTTCAATAAGGACGGGTAGGAGTGGGGTGTGTTATACCATTTTTCGTAAATCTTCGCACTTCTTATCCGGTAGTCGGCGGAAAGGTCTATGACCTTTTTACCGGCATTATGGAGAAAGGCAACGGTCTCCTGTGAGGTCTTGTGAGGAAGGCAGAGGAAAAAAAGGTCGGCCTTTTTAGCTAACGTTTTTAAATCCAGCGGCTCAAATTTAATATCGGTATTTCTGAAACCGGGGAAAATGTCGGAAATTAAAGACCCGGATGATCTTTCCGAGGTAACGGCGGTCACTTTTACATTTGGATGGAACAGCAGCAGCCTAAGGAGTTCGGAACCGGTATAGCCGCTTCCTCCTAATATGGCAACATTTAACATGTCAGGGTTTTTTGACCTCTGCCCATTAAACCGGGATTTATCTCTTTGAGAACTGGAAGCGTCTTCTTGCACCCTTCTGTCCGTATTTTTTCCTTTCAACCACTCTGGGGTCTCTTGTCAGCAACCCTTCCTTCTTCAGCTTTCCCCTGAAGTCCGAGTTGACGGATAAAAGTGCTCTCGCTATGCCGTGCCTGATAGCGGAGGCCTGTCCGCTTACGCCGCCGCCTTTTACCCTGATATTGATGTCATACTTGCCGTTTACGGCTGCAACATTTAAAGGCTGCTGTATGACCATCTTCATGGTTTCATAGGGGAAGTAGTCATTCAGAGGCTTTTTATTGATGGTAATATTACCCGTGCCCGGCTTTATAAAAACCTGGGCTATGGATGATTTTCTTCTGCCGGTTGCATTATATTGAAGTTCCGCCATATATTTAAGACTCCTTGTTTTGGTTTAAATTCAATGTCTCGGGGCTTTGGGCATTGTGAGGGTGCTCAGCGCCTCTGTACACTTTTAATTTCTTGAACTGCTCTCTTCCGAGTTTGTTTTTGGGCAGCATTCCGCGCACCGCCGACATGATTATCGTCTCAGGGGAAGATTTCATAAGATCTTTCGCGGTCTCCTTTTTGATTCCCCCCGGGTAGCCTGAATGGTGATAGTAGGCCTTTTTTTCAAGCTTGTTGCCCGTGAAACGCACTTTGCCGGCATTCACAATGACGACAAAATCACCTGTATCGACGTGAGGCGTAAAAATCGGTTTGTTTTTACCTCTCAATATGTCAGCAACCTTTGTGGCAAGTCTTCCAACAATCATCCCGTCGGCATCAATTAAATGCCATTTCTTGACAACGTCCGTCTTCTTTGCAAATAAGGTCTTCATAATCCCTCTTTATTATTAGGAAAAATTAATAGAACATGAAATGATAATTTATAATGCTTTTAATTGTCAACCCGTTAAATTAAAAAATTCCGGGCTTGCCTATGTCCTGTCGCAGGAACGGTTAGACAGTTTTTCCCATATGCCCGCATCTATTTCGTCTATGTATTCTTCTATGGAGTATGTTCTGCTGCATTCCATGCAGCGTAATTGAACAGATTTTCATCCAACTTTTAAATGGAGACTGCCGTTACAATTTCTGCATTTCATTGCTTTTCCATCCGTCATGTTTTTTTATTCTCCTTCGATGAATATTAATCAATAATAATATAATCTTGAGGAAAAGTGAAGGATTGAAAAATAAACATAAGCGTTTTTAAAATCGCATTATCAGTAAGATATCATTATTTTACTTGCTTTTTTAGATGGTGATCTGTTAAAAAATATAACATTTGCAGCTTTCTTTACACTTTGCCTGTTCGGTTTTGTAAGTTTTTGCTATCAATCATATTACTTATTTAAGGAGAGAATATCCCGTTGGTTCTCCCTGGAAAATTAAACACTGATTCGTTCCATTCTGGAATCGCTTGCATCATCTCATTAAATCTGATTAACAAACTCAAGGTATCAGTATTGCCCTGTCAGAATATATGTTTTCGTTATGACTTAGAGAGAATTGCGTCCGGCCGCAAAGCCGGCATCGAAGAGAACATAACATGAAAAGTTTTGGTTTGAGAGATTGAAAAAAAGAGACAGAAGAACTTATGACTACTACGCGACTATCCGGCAGGTCAGTTCCGGTCTTGCCTCGAGATTTGACCATAACAGCATATTTAACTTCATAGGCGGAGTTACATATGAGGCGATGGGTCTGGATAGAATTTACCTCCTGGCTGCTGCGCCGGGCAGAGGGTACGAGGTTGTTTATAAACGGGGCAAAAGACACAAAGACAAAAAGACGGGCGCAAAACGTAACGATAATAAAGAGAGTCTTAAGATAGACAACCGGTCCGGTATAGTTAAATTCTACGGTAAATCCGATGACATTATAATTAAGAATGAACTTAAAAAGGGACATGGCGCAGAAGAAATTGAAAGTATTAAAAAGGACCTTGCGCTTTTTGAGGGGGAAGTGACGGTCCCGGTATTTGTTGATCACAAACTTAAGCTTTTAATGGTGCTCGGCGGTAAGTCGTCAGGGAACATGTTTACCAGGGAAGATATGGATTTGCTCAGGACCATTTCTCTCCAGACCGCCATTGCCGTAAAAAATGCCGGGTTTTACCGGGAAAGGGTCAATTCCGAAAGACTCGCGTCAATAGGCATGATGTCGGCGACCTTTGCGCATGAAATAAGGAACCCCCTCACATCTCTTAAGACCTTTGCCCAGTTGATGCCCGAAAAATATAACGACAGGGAATTCAGGGACACGTTTTCAAAAATCGTGGTCGGCGAGATAGAAAAGATAGACGGACTCATAAGCGACCTTCTGGATTTTTCGAGCAAAAAGAAATCCACCCGCATGAACAATTTTGACCTTATGGAGCTTGTTGATGAGATAGTCGATTATGTGAAGGGTAAACTCGATTTTGAGAAATCCGGGATCGTTATAGAAAAAAAATATAACGGTGATGAAATTAATATGGCAGGCGATGCGGGGAAATTAAAACAGGCCTTTACAAACATAATGATCAACGGTTGCCAGGCCATGTATGGGGAGGGCACATTGAAGGTCCATATAAAACTGAAGGACGGCCATGCCGACATATCAGTCGAAGATACGGGAGAAGGCATCCATTCCGAAGACCTTTCCAAAATATTCGATCCCTTTGTCACTACCAAGGAAATGGGGGTAGGTTTGGGGCTTGCTATAAGCAAAAGAATAATAGAGGACCACAACGGGAAGATACATGTCAGGAGCAGGTTGTCGAAAGGCACTGTTTTTACCGTTTCTTTACCTGTACAGAACGGTTGAATATGTTTATAATAAAAAAAGATTTTTAAAGTTCTGATTTTCTTGCAGCCATAGAGAACGAAGCACCATGCTGAGCTTTCAGCATCTGAATAAAAGAGAAGACCCTCCCGCCTCAGGCAGGTCCGCCAGGGCGGTGGTCAAGACACCACGGAAAGAGGATAAAGTTGGAACTTTTGGCGTTGCTGAGCAGCAGAGACGATATTGTTGTCCCTCATGTAAAGGGCGCTCTAAAGAACTACACGGTTTATCCCCTAAAGACGATAGAAGAGCTTGAGGATTTATACGGCAACATCCCCCTCGGTCTTCTTTTAATAGACATATCCTCCCACAAACTGTCCGCTCTTGGAGATTTCCTGAACAGGCTTGATAGTGACAGGGTGGTGATCATTACGCCACAGCGGCTTGACAGGCGCACCAAAGAACAGCTTCCTCCCAGCGTATTCGGGTCAGTCGATGACGACTCGATAATGGCCGAACTTCCTGCAATAGTCGAGCGGGCGCTCGAAAGACAGAGGTTCAGGAACGAATTGAGGTTGCTGAAGCAGTCGCACGACCCTCTTTCACCGCTTCAGACGAACCCCGGCGTCAGGCCCGATGCGGAAACATTACCGGGACGTTGCGACCAGTCCCCGGGCGGAAGATATGTGCCTGAAAAGGTCGTAGTCAATTTTGCGAAAATGCTGACCGCAAGTTTTGACATGAGGAAGCTCTTCGATCATTTTGTCGATTCAGTCCTGGAGATCGCACGCGTAAGCAGGATGTCCATTATGCTGAGAGAAAAAGACGTTTTCAATGTTAAGGCGCACCACGGACTTGATCCGCATCTTGCGGACCACCTGCAGCTCAGGAAGGACGGCGCACTTGCCAGCCGGCTTGCCAGGACCGGCAGGATAATGAACAAGCCCGTCAATTTCTTCGATACCGAATCAATCAATATAAGGAATGAAATGGACCTGCTGCGATGCTCCGTCTCATTTCCGATGATACACAACGGGCGGCTTATCGGGATATTCAATATCGACAGCAAGGTGACCGAAGAGCCTTTTTACAAGGAAGAGCTGGAGATAATATACCTTTTGTGCAGTTATCTTGCGGCTGCCGTGAAAGACATAGACCTTTATCATCACATGTGGTACCAGAAGGAGTTCACGAAGAACATCCTTTCGAGCATGAGCAGCGGGATGATCGCGGTCGACAGAGACGAGAAAATTACCGTTTTCAACCAGCAGGCCTCTGAGATACTGGATCTCGATCCTTCCAAAATAATCGGGGGTGCCCTGAGTGCGTTGCCGTCTCCCCTGGGAGATATTTTATATGAGACGATGGTGACGGGGAATGCTTACCGCAGGCACGAGGCGACATTGCAGCCTTCGGGGTTGCCTGTCGGGATAAACAGCTACCGGCTCCTTGATGAGCACCGGAACCCCGCAGGCGCGGGGATTATATTTTCCGATCTCTCCGATTCCAGAAAACTGGAAGAACAACGCGGGATGGCCGAGAAGCTGCGGGCGGTAAACGACCTTATGGCGAAGATTGCACATGAGGTGAGGAACCCTTTAACTTCCATACAGACATATATACAGCTTCTGAATGAAAAACAGACCGATGACGACCTTCACAATTTTTATATCTCGACCGTGAGCCAGTCTATCCACAGGCTGGACAGGCTGATCGACAAGCTCGTGACTTTTTCGAGCACTCAGAATTACAATTTCAACAGGGAAGACATTAATGACCTTATTGCCTGCGCCGTTGACAACGTCTCAAAGAACCTGCCCCGGACCCACAGGATTTCCAGAAAGCTTATGGACGGTTCCTTCTATGTCAGCGCCGACAGGAGACAACTGATAAAGGCGATCTATTACCTTGTGCAAAGCATCGTCGACATGACGCCTGACGGTACAGCCATTGAAATGAATGCCATCGCGGCGCGGGATGCTTTATTCGTGGAGATATCGATTGTATATGAGGGGGGCTGCAGGGTGGAAGAAGTAAGACGGAATTTATTAAAGCCGTTGCTTGATATCAATAATCTCGAAACGGAATTGAACGTGCCGATAAGCCATAAGATCATTGAAGGGCACAACGGGAATCTCGATATAAAAAACGAGGGTGGGGCAAACGCCTTCGTTATCAGACTGCCCGTTCTCGACGACAGACGAGGCGCTTCAGTCCCATTTAAAGGAGGTTCCGTTGCTGGACAGTAAAGAGAAAATCCTTATCATTGATGATGACCTTGCCCCGAGAGAATCCATACGAATGGTATTGAAAGACAGGTATGCGGTTTCCACCGCCGCGGGGGCGCTTGAGGGTCTCGACATGATAGCGGACTGCCCTGTTGATCTGGTGGTGATGGACATAAAGATGCCGAGGATGGACGGCATCACGGCGCTGCAGGAGATAAAAAAGAGACACCCCGACACCGAGGTGGTTTTGCTTACCGCATATGCCAGCCTTGAGACGGCGAGGGACGCTATACGCTTTGGCGCGTTCGATTATCTGCTGAAGCCTTTTGACAAGGACGACATTATGACTGTCATAGAAAAAGGACTCGCAAGGAGACGTTCCAGCGCGGGCCTGAAGATTGAAAGAGAAATATTGCGTGACAGGACCTCTTTTCTTGAGAAGCAGATAAACGAGGCGAGGACCAACGTAATGATGTGCTATGAAGGCACGGTCCAGGCGTTGATCCTTACGATAGATGCCAAAGACCATTATACCTACAACCATTCAAACCGCGTTGCTCAATTATCATCTTCTCTGGCAATGGCCGTGGGTGTGCCGAAGGAGGCCATCAAAGAAATAGAGCACGCGGCTTCCATCCATGATATCGGCAAGATCGGCATTGATGAGAACATCCTTAAAAAGAACGGGCGTCTTACGCCTGCGGAATATACTGAGATAAAAAAGCACCCGGCGATAGGCATCCGCATTGTTCAGTCCGTTCCATTTCTTGAAGACGCGATGCCAGTAATCCTCTACCATCATGAAAGATTCGACGGCACAGGCTACCCTGAAGGCATCAGAGGCGAAAAGATCCCCCTGTTCGCAAGGATAGTGATTATAGCCGATGCCGTGGACGCGATGATGTCCGCCAGGCCCTACAGGGGCGCCCTCTCGATCGATAAGGTCATGAATGAGCTGAGGGAGAATGCCGGCACACAGTTTGACCCTGATATAACGGAAATCATATTAAAAGGCAAAGTGCCCCTGGTATAGCTGAAGGCGGGGACGGCAATCTCAACATCGATGTAGAAAAAATTTCTTGACTGCAATTATTTTTTTGGCTACAATTTAGTTGCTTGACCGGATGCATTCATTATGTTTGACCCTTTGGGGGGGACTAATATGGGAAAAGACAATCCAGGCAGCATGTCGGCGGCATTCGGGACCAACTCTTCGCTTGTTCACATACCTGTAAGTGTCATACTCATTCTTCTTCATCTTCTGCGTCACACGCCGGCCATGGGAGATTCGTGAAGGTCAAAGCTGCGTATAAGTTAGCGGCGGTTCTTGCATCCTCTATGGCGGTGGTCGCCGTATTGGCAGTCCTGGCATTGACTGTAAGGACAAAAGTCTACACCGTAGGGGTAGTCAATATCAATCCGGGCCTTGAGTCTGTTATCGACGGCTTCAAGGCCGGTATGACCGAAGCCGGATTCAAGGAAGGCAAGGACATAGTTTACCTTTATAAAGGTGTTCTTAATATCAACCGGGTGGATGCCGCTCTTCAGGAATTGGCAGGAAGGCATGTCGATCTGGTCCTGGCTGTAACGACGCCTGTTGCACAGAAGGCAGCCAGGGCGGTCAACGGCACGAAAATCCCGGTGGTCTTCGCACCGGTGTTCTTTCCGCTTGAGAGCGGCCTGGTGAAAAGCCTGACTCATCCGGGCGGGAATCTTACCGGCGTCCAGGTTGGAGGCAGCACTGAAAAGGCCCTTGAGCTGCACAAGGCCATTGCTTCGGGCACAAGGCGGATTCTCGTGCCATTCGTGCCTGCCGACAAGTCAGCCGGGCAGTGCCTGACAGATCTGGAAAAGGCCGCTAAAAAACTCGGCATCGACCTTGACGTTGTCGAAGTTCGGACCCTTGAAAACCTGAGGTCGGTATTGGCCGACATACCGGATAATGATGATGCTGTCTGGCTCCTCAATTCGCACTTTCTCGTTTCTCATACCAATATCTTTGTGGAGGCCGCGATCAGGCACAAACTCCCCTTGTCCTCAGGAACATCTCAGTATAATTCCGGGGTGATGCTTTCTTACGGGCAGGACCCCTTTTTGACCGGACGGCAGGCAAGCCGTATTGGACGGGCCATTTTAAACGGCACGGCCCCGGGAGATATTCCAGTGGAAACGAGTGACTTTTTCCTGGGCGTCAATTTGAGGACGGCACACGCGGTCGGTGTTGAAATCCCTTCTGAAATATTACAGCAGGCCAGTTATATAGTCCGTTGACCGGAGGAGTTATGCTCTGCAATGCAATAAAGGGCGGCATCAGCAGACATTTAAGCGCGGCCTTCATTTTGCTTGCCGCAGGTCCTGTGGTGCTGCTGAGCATAATTTTACCGTATCTGAGCTATGTCATCCAGCGCGAGCAGACCCTGGGCATGCAGCGGGAGGTGTCGGAGGTAGTGGCAAAACAGATCGTGAATTATTTCCACGGGCTGGAAGACGTCATAGCACTTCCGATGAAGACCGTAAGAATAATGGAGCAGGACCGCGGCCGGCAGTTTAATGTCCTTTCCGTAATACGCTCACACAGGAACATGGAGTTTGGCGATGTTTTCGATGACCTGGTCCTGCTTGACCGCAAAGGGAAGGAGCTGGCATATGTTTCGCGTGTCTCAATCTCAACCTATAACGACCTCGGAGAAAGGTCCCTTGCGGACGAATTTCTAATACCGGTGAGGAGCGGCAGGGTTTATTACGGCCCCTTCTCTACGGACAGGAAAACAGGGGAGCCTTTCATTACAATGGGGATACCGATACCCGACGTCAGGAGCGGACTTGCGGACGGTGTGCTGCTTGCCAAAGTCCGTCTGAAAGGTATAAGGGATTTTGTAGCGAAGATGAATTTCGGTGACAACGGCAATGCATATATTATCGACCGTGAAGGCATAGTTATAGCCCACAAAGACCCTTCACTGGTGTTGAAAGGAACACGATTCCGTCTGCCAGAGCAGGACGGCATCTATAAAGGCGTGACCGGTGGAAGAGTCGTCGTTGCTGCCGCTGAAATAACTTTAGGCAACCGGAAACTGTATATCGTGACTGAAAGGCCTTTCTCAGAGGCGTTTCGTCTGACCCAGAGGATATTGCTGGTCATGGGAATGCTTTTTGTCGTGGCTCTGGCGGGGGTAGTTTCGTTCGGACTGTTCGTCAGGAGACAGATTGTAGCGCCACTCAAGACACTTGCTGATACAGCGGCTGCAATCAGCGGTGGCGACCTGTCCCGCCGTACCGAATTGACCACCGACGATGAGCTCGGCGTCCTGTCCCGCGCCTTCAATGAAATGGCCGGGCAGCTTACCGCCAAGATCGGGTCCCTGAAACAGCATGTGAAGGACCTTCAGGAGAGCAGGGCGCAATACAGGGAGATCTCACAGGAATTCCATACGCTGCTTGATGCTATCCCTGACGTTTTGTTTCTTGTGTCTCCCGATCTGAAGATATTGTGGGCCAATAAAAGCGCTTCTCTTTCATGTCGCAGTGAGATTCAGACCCCGACGGGCCGTTACTGTTACGAATTGTGGCATGACAATTCAGGTCCCTGCGAGGGTTGCAACGCAATCAGGAGCTTTAATACCGGGAATGCCGAGAACCGTGTGAGCTCCACCGGCGGCAGAACATTTGACTCGCGGTCTTTCCCCATCAAAAACGAAAACGGTCACGTGGAAAAGGTCATTGTTGTTACCTGCGATATCACCGAGAATATAAATTTGCAGTCAGAGGCGGTGCGGTCCGCGCAATTAGCGTCCATAGGGGAATTAGCAGCAGGTGTTGCGCATGAGATCAACAACCCTATAAACGGCATCATCAATTATGCGCAGATATTGTCAAACAAACTGGCAAAGGAGACGAGGGAGAACGATATTGCGGGCAGGATCATCAGGGAGGGCAATCGCATCGCTGCAATAGTAAGCGGCCTTCTCTCTTTTGCCCGCGAGAAAAGAGATGAAAGGAGGACCGTCGGCATTACTGAAATATTGTCGGAATCTCTCACCCTGACCGAGGTCCGGATGAAGGAAGACGGCATTCATCTGAAAGTGGACATCCCGCATGACCTTCCCGGGATAATCGCCAACCCGCAGCAGATCCAGCAGGTCTTTATGAATATCATAAGCAACGCACGGTACGCCCTTGATCAGAAATGCCGGTCCGATAATGAGCGCAAGACGATAGAGATCAGCGGTGAAAAAGTGGATAAGGGCGGGAAGGGATATGTCAGGGTCATATTTCATGACAGCGGCACCGGTATATCTTCAGCCCTGATCGACAAGGTGATGTCGCCTTTTGTTTCCACGAAGCCCGAGGGCATGGGGACCGGGCTCGGCCTGAGTATCAGCCATGGGATAATCAGGAACCACGGCGGCGTTTTGACGCTCGAAAGCACGGAAGGGGAATTCACAAATGTGATCATCGAACTTCCTGCTGCCGAAGCATCTTTTCCAAACAGCCGGGTCACCCAGACTTGACCAGGTCTTCTTACCTGTGCGCCGTCACCCCGGCCTTTTCGCAATATCTGTTAATATCGCATTTGCTGCATAATGGTGAAATCGGTCTGCAGATACCCTGGCCGAAGGCGACGAGGAGGCCGTTTATTTCGGGCCAGTATTTTGGGGGAAGTTTTCCACGGAGTGCGAATTCGGTTTGCTCCGGGGTTTTTGTTTTTACGTATCCCCATCTGTTTGTTATCCTGTGCACATGGGTATCGACGCATATCCCCGGTTTCTGATAACCGAGGGTGATAACGAGGTTAGCGATCTTTCTGCCGACCCCTTTCAGTTTCAATAGCTCATCGAGATCATCAGGTACCTTTGCATGGTATTCCTTAATCAGCACGTTGCACAGTTCTTTGATCCTCCCCGCCTTAACTTTATAAAAACCTACCGGATAAATTGTCTTCTCAATTGTCTTTACGGAAAGGCGCGACATGGTTTTCACATCCGGGGCCAGATTGAAAAGCCTTTCGGAAGCTGCGCCCGTTGTCCTGTCCTGTGTGCGCAAGCTCAGTATGCAGGAGATGAGGACTTTAAACGGGTCTCTGTCCCTGAATGATTGCTGCACCATGTTTTCAAGCCAGGGGACATCGAGGGACGTCGCCTGCCTTTTCAGGAGCGGCCATAATTTATGTATTGCGCGAGTGTCCATTTGGTTCTATTCAGTTGTCATTGCGAGGTGAAGCCGAAGCAATCTTGTTTTATAATGCGATTGCCACGGACCCTTCGGGTTCTCGCAAGGACAGGCAAGTACTTTGTCTAATTATAAGAAACAATCAATGTGCTGTACCCTTCATCGGCAAGTTTTGCCGCCACGGAATAGGCATTGTCGTAATTGTCGAATTCACCTATTCTGACCCTGAAGTATTTTTGTCCGTTGACAAATACAGTGGTTATGTAAACCCTGCTGTATTTAAATTCGAGTCCTTTTTTAAGCCGCTCTGCATTTGACGGTTCAACAAATGCGCCAACCTGAATGGTCAGACCGGATGATGTAACCGGTTCAAAAGGCAATCTCTTCGCATAGCGCATGTCACGTCCAAGATATTCTATCTTTACGGGCCCGACTCCTTTATTGGCAATACCGATTTCCCGCGCCGCGCCGTAAGAAAGATCCAAATCCCTGCCGGAAATAAAAGGCCCCCTGTCATTGACAATTACTTCAACTGATCTCTCAGTATCGGGATTTGTAACGCGCAGTTTTGTCCCGAAATCGAGGGTCTTGTGAGCGCATGTCAGACCGTACATGTCGTATCTCTCGCCGGATGAAGTAGGCCTTCCGTGAAAATCCTGACCGTACCATGAGGCGGTAACGTATCTCGCACCCGGTCCTGGTTCATAGTCCCGCCGTGGGGTGGAGGCGCAGGACGCGAGAAACACCAGAGCGATTATGACGGCAAGACGTTTCATCACCTCAATATAATAGCCGAAGCGCCACAGGGATTTTCTGTCGTTCTTCATTATGCCTCATACTGCAGCGCTTTCCAGCCTTTCTTTCCTCCTCTGCCAATCAGGCATAAACTTCGCCAGAAGCCTGTAATATTTATGGCTATGAGTGTGATCTTTTAAGTGACAGAGCTCATGCATTATTACATAATCAATACAATATAAGGGAGCTTTGATCAGCTCCGTATTTAACAATATATAACCGGCCGTGCCGCAGCTGCCCCATCGTTTGGACATTTTTCTTAATTGGATGTTTGGAAGCGGCACTTTTAAACCCTTTGCCTTTTCAAAGCATATCTCAAGACGTTGCGTAAAGATTCTCAGCGCATGTTCCTTATACCATTGATCGATAAGACCCTTAACAGTTTCTCTGCTTTTGTGATCAGGAGTTGATATCTCAAAATATGCGCCTTTCAGCTTCACATCACTTTTTTTCGCTTTTCTTATCTTCAACCGGTACTGCCTTCCGAGGTATAAATGTGATTCACCGCCGGCATATTGTCGGGGCGGGGTGCACGGTATAAACTGCTGAAAATAGTTGAGCTGTTTTCTGATCCACCGCGCACGCTTGGCCAGTCTGGCGGCTATTTTGTTTACAGCAGTTCCTGTTGGAGCCTTCACAATCACTATTGCATCCGGATGAACGGCTATCTCCATTGTCTTCCGCTTGGTGTAGATTACTTCGAATGCAATGTGATCCCTGCCGTACTTGAGGCTGCTGCTGTAATTAGTGCTCATATGAGCTTCCTGTTCCGTGCAAGTGTCATTGACCGCTCTATGATTTCATCCATCTGTTCAGTTGACAGAGCAATCCCTCTATTGCTTCTAATTTCATCATAGAGAAAGTCATCTATATCATTTATAGTCAGCTTCTGCTCATCGTCATCCTCCCAGAAATGAACCTTTTTATGCTTATCAAGAATTCTCAGGAGTTCAAGCACGAAATCAACTGCAACTTCTTCACAAACCGCTAAGTCTTCAACTGTAGCTTCGAACAGGGGTTTCAGATTACCGTATAAAGCCTGGGCATTTTCATTGCCTTCAAGTTTATCAGGCACATCTTCATGCCGTCTTGTAACCACTTTATCCCGGTAGTCCGACACCCTGTTCAGATACTCAAGGTCCGAAATCCTCTGGGATCTGAACTCATCAATAGCCTGCTGAATCAGCTTTGAAAATTTCTCATAAAATGCAGGATCTTCCTCCATTTTTTCGGTAGCCACCTTCTTTGTAGCATGTGCAATTAAGTCAGCTCTGGAAGCCGTTGTATCGGCGCCATAAACAGCCTGCTCTTCCTTGACCTGATTAAATGCCGCGTCATCAAATATATTAACGGGTTCGTTTATCTGATAGACCTCATTGGCCTGAATATGGGTATCAAGCAGCTTTTTAATCTTTGCCTCGTAATCACGATAGTCAATTGACTCCTGATAGCGAAGCTTGACTGACGCCTTAAGGTTCTGGAACCGCTTAAGGTCGTTCTTATACTGCTTAAGTTTGTCATCAGGCGTGTTCATAATAAACTGCTCTGTAGAAAGGGCCATAAAGAGCGCCTTGCTGTACTCCGCAAGGCGGTGGTAAAATTCTTCCCGCAACGCATTATCGCCCAGCAACAACTCGTAAGCTTCCTCATCATACTGGTTCTTAACTTCTTTAAAAATGTCCCACAGATCAGAATAAAGCTGCGACAGCTTCGCCACTTCCTCCTGCACAGAGGCAAGCGTGCCTTCCAGGTCTTCTTCATCAAAGCCAGTAAGGCCTGCCTCTGCATACATGGTCAATGCCTGATCAAGTTCGCCGAGGATGCTTACATAATCAACAATATAACCAAACTCCTTTTCAGGATAAAGCCTGTTTACACGGGCTATGGCCTGCAGGAGGGTATGTTCTTTTAAGGGACGGCCAAGATATATGACTACATTTCGCGGCGCATCAAAGCCGGTAAGGAGCTTGGACACGACAATGAGAATCTCCGGATCATCGCCATACAGGAACTGGTTGACTATCTGTTTATTATATTCTTCCTCTGAGCCATACCGTTTCATCATCTTCTGCCAGAATTTAACTACCTCTTCTGAAGGGCCTTCTTCCACTTCTTCATATCCCTCCCTGGTGTCCGGCGGAGAAATAATTATTTCCGATGTCACATATCCGATGTCATTGAGGTATTCATAATATTTCAAGGCCGACTTCTTGTCCGGCGCCACAAGCTGGGCCTTAAAGGGCGTATCCTGCCATGTGGAACGATAATGCTCGCTGATATCAAAGGCCCTCATGTAAATGACCTGTTCAGCCTTGTTCAGCATCTCGGCCCGGGCATATTTCCTTTTCAGGTCTGCCTTCTGTGAATCGGACAGGCCCTGAGTATGACGTTCAAACCATAGATCAATGGCTGCCTTGTTCTGGACCATCTCCACATGACGCCCTTCATAAAGAAGCGGTACCACTGCATTGTCATGAACTGCCTGTTGAATGGAATAATGAGGTTCGATCAGGCCCCCGAACTTTACGAAATTGTTTTTCTCCTTCTTTAAAAGCGGCGTCCCCGTGAATCCGAGATAACACCCCTTTGGAAACATCTGCCGCATACGGGCCGCAAAGGAGCCGAAGTTCGTGCGATGACTTTCATCAACCAGCATAAATATCTCTGTGGACTTTTCCTGAATTTTTTTAATGTTGAGGGCCTTGTCAAACTTGTGGATCAGTGTAGTCACAATTCCCGCTTTCTTTTCAGAAAGCAGATCAAGCAGGTCACGGCCGGTCCTGGCACGCTTAGGATCAAGCCCGCAGGCAGCAAAGGTATTGCCAAGCTGCTTGTCGAGGTCAACTCGGTCTGTAACAAGCACAATGCGCGGATCAGGGATGTCGGCATCAAGGGCAAGGTTTCGTGCAAGCCATATCATTGTGAGAGACTTTCCCGATCCCTGGGTATGCCAGATAATACCTCCCTGCCGTCGCCCGTCAGCATCAAAATGCTTTACCCTCTCCAGCGTGGACTTTACTACAAAATACTGCTGGTAACGAGCGATTTTTTTAATGCCCCCGTCAAATATGGTAAATTTGTATGCCAGTTCAAGAAGCCGCTCCGGTCTGCAAAGGCTATAAATAGAATTATCCTGCTCAGTAACCTGCCTTCCGCCCTCTGACTCTAAATCTTCGAAATACTTTCGGGCCACTGCAAAGTCCCCTGAAAAAAGCCTGTCCTTTACAACTGATGTAAGAGGTTTATTCACACAAGCTGTAACATCCTCTTGTTTGTCCGGAAGCTCCCGCCAGATACTCCAGAACTTCTTTGAAGTCCCTGCTGTTGCATACATCGCCGCATTCTTATTGATACCCATGAGAAACTGAGTATAGATAAACAGTTTGGGAATATACTCATCATTCTGGTTACGGATGCTCTGTTCAACTGCCTTG
>QZJG01000050.1 GCA_003599275.1 Nitrospiraceae bacterium
CGAGGTAAAGTTCGATTCGGGCGTAAGCAGGGCGTATCAGATCCAGGGGATAATCGCAGATGGAGGGGGCGGCAACTTTTTGCGGTTTGATTCCTACAGCAATGGTTGGGGGGTGATGATTTTTTCAGCGGCGTTCACAAACGGATACCCGGTTGTTAAGGCGAACAGGCAGATATCCGGGGGGGCGCCACTGTACATAAAAGTCAGGAGAGTGGGGGACCAATGGACGCAGTACTATTCATATGACGGTATAACCTGGACGACCAATGTGAGTTTCACCCATGCAATAAATGTAAAAGAGGCAGGCATATTTGCCGGCAATGCGGGCAGCTATGCGCCTGCGTATACCGCGCTGGTCGATTATTTTTTAAACATTGTGTCACAGTAGCATGGAATTAAGAAATTAGATTATGAAAAATAAGTCTGATGCTGAAAAACATATATGCCCGGTCTGCTGCCGCACGGACATATCGGTATTCATCGATATAGCACGGTTGCCTGTCCATTGCAGCATGCTGTGGCCTACTCAGGACGGGGCGGTCAAGGCCCCGAGGGGAGATATCAGGCTGGCGCATTGCCGTTTCTGCGGTCATATCTTTAATCTCGCGTTTGATCCCGGCTTGATGAAATACGACCAGGACTATGAAAACTCCCTTCATTTCTCCCCGCGCTTCCAGGAATACGCCGGATCGCTGGCCGGACGCCTTATAGACCGTTATGATCTGCATGACATGGACATATTGGAGATAGGATGCGGGAAGGGCGATTTCCTGAGGCTGTTGTGCGAGCTCGGCGGCAATCGCGGTGTCGGCTTTGATCCGAGCTACGACAGGGACAGAACAGGAGGGCCGGTCCCGGAGGGGCTGACCTTCGTCCAGGATTTTTATTCCGACCGCTACGCGGACTGCAAGGCTGATCTCATTTGCTGCCGGCACGTCCTGGAGCACATTCAGTATCCGAGGGATTTTTTGACCGGTCTGCGTGGGGCCATTGGCGGGAGGCTCGGCATAAAGGTGTTCTTTGAAGTCCCGAATGCGCTTTTTACGCTGAAAGACCTCAGTATATGGGACCTGATTTACGAGCATTGCTCATACTTCACTGAGCCCTCTCTGGCCTATCTGTTTACCTCCTGCGGGTTCAGAATTCTTGATATAAGTGAATCCTTTGAAGGCCAGTTCCTCTGCATCGAAGCCGGGCCGGTAACGATGGTTGACGGCGCAACCGATTATGGTGATTACCGCAGAAGGATCTCGCGCTATGCGGGGGCGTTCTCTGCAAGGTATCGGAGCAGGGTCGAGGCATGGAAGAATGAAATCGGCAGGATCGGGCGTGCGGAAAAACGCCTGGTGATCTGGGGAGGGGGCTCCAAGGGCGTTACATTTTTAAATACGCTCGGGGTCAAAGACGAGAGCAGGTATGTGGTCGATATCAATCCCCACAAGCACGGCAAATACATACCCGGCACAGGGCAGGAAATAGTGCCGCCGGAATTCCTTTCGGAATATAAACCTGAAATTATTGTCGTCATGAACCCCGTCTATATCGATGAGATATGCCGGGCCGTCAGAGGGACCAACGTCGATGCCGGGGTTGTCCCGGTATGAGGCGGGACCACGGACAGTGCCGTCATAAAAAAAGGAGACGCATAAACAATGAGAAATAATGAGAGCGTGGGGACCGGCAGGTGCAAGTCCTGTCAGACTGAATTGAGGCATACCGATATGGGCAGTTACCTTTGAAAAGTCAGATAAAACAATTAGGCAGGCATTCCCTGATCTTCGGGTTCGGAGATTCCCTGAAGGGGATGATCGGCTTCATGCTTCTCCCCGTATATACAAGGTTTCTTACGCCTGCCGATTACGGGCAGCTTGAATTGTTGAGGACCACTATAAGCGTCCTGCTTGTAATTGCCGCACAGGGTATAGGTTCGGCCTTCTTCAGGTCTTATGTATTTATTGAAAAAGAGCTGAACGCTTCGGCAAACGACCTGATCAGCACTTCTTATCTGTATATTCTGCTGTCCGCATTTGCCGTGAGCGCCTCCCTGTATCTTTTCTCCGGCGAATACAATGCCTTTATTTTCGGCAGCGGCACTTCGGAGATATTGGTAAAGATCACAGCAGTGTCCCTCTGCTTCGAGATAATAATGCTGGTCCCTTACCAGGTCTTCAGGGCGAAGATGGAATCGGTCAAATTCATAACCCTTTCCCTCGTGCATTTCTTCCTCCAGCTCGCACTGAATATTTATTTTGTCACGGTCCTCAGGATGGGAGTCAAAGGGATTTTGATGGGCAATGCCATCAGCAGCTCCGTGATGGTGGTCGCCACTTTTCTCATGATAAAAAAACATCTTGTCCTGAAAATATCCGGCGGCGTCCTGAAGGACCTGTTGGCTTTCGGCTTTCCGCTGATCTTTTCGTCATTGTTCTACTGGATGCTGCAGATGTCGGACCGGTTCCTTCTCCAGAAGTTCAGCTCTACTCATGAACTCGGCCTGTATTCGTTAGGGACCCGCTTTGCAAGTGTGCTGCCCATGCTCATCGTGTTCCCTTTCCAGAAGGTCTGGGGGGCGATGTCTTTTCAGGTCGCGGCCAGGGACGACGCCAGGGAGACGTTCAGGATTATAACGACATATTTTTATCTGCTCCTCTGTTTTACAGGGGCGGGGCTGATAATCTGGTCTCCCCCGGTCATTAAAATCATAGCGGGCAGGGAATTCTGGGACACGCACAAAGTGATCTTCCCACTGGTTTGCGCCAATGTCGGCAGCGGCATGCTCCTCATATCCGGCTTCGGTATTTACATGTTAAAGAAAACAAAGTATATCTCATTGTTCGTGGGCCTTTCGGCTGCCGCTAATATTGCATTGAACCTGACGCTGATTCCGGTATACGGAATGATGGGGGCGGCATATGTTTCTTTTGCATCGAATCTGCTGCTCAATTTCCTTTGCTATCGTCTCAGCCAGAAGGTATATTTCATACCCTTCGATATGCCGAGGCTGCTGAAGATATCTCTGATATTCCTGGCGGTCAGCGTCTCATCGACGCTCCTCCATCCTTCGAACGTTATGGCCGACGTCCTTTACCGGCTTTTCCTCACGGCGTTATTTTTCGGCGGCCTGATCATAAGCGGTTTTTTTGAATACACTGAAATCAGGAGCATGAAAAATGCGTACGGCCGGTTGCTGGAACAACCGGGCTTTTCGAATAAATTCAAATACGCTTACGAGTTGATAATAGGGCAGACCTGATTTTAAATGCAGCCTGTCAGGGATTAGAATGAAAAAGGTCTTGATAATATCTTATTTTTATCCTCCGCGACCGGGGATAGGCTCTCAAAGACCTTACAGGTTGAGTAAGTACCTTCCGGAATTCGGCTGGGGGCCTGTTGTATTGACAGCAAAGCTTCCGGGGAAGGCGCCTGAAGCGATGAGGGTCATCGAGACCGGGTGCGGCAATTTTATAGGTTCGTTGAAAGCGGGGCTGGGATTAAATACCGGGAAAGGCCTCAGGGCACAGATGGGTCTGGTTTCAACCGGTCCCAATCACTCAGCATGGAAGAACAGGGCCAATAAAATTATCGACGAGGTAATGCACTATCCGGATGACATTAAAGGATGGTACGGCCCTGCGGTCCGGGCTGCGGGCGAGCTGCTGGGTAGAGAAAGGGTTGACGCAATTATCAGCACATATTATCCCTCGGCGTCGCATTTGATAGCAGGGGAGCTGAAACGGAAGTTCAACGTCCCGTGGATAGCCGATTTTCGGGACCTGTGGACGCAAAATCATTTTTACAAAAAGTCCGGTCTGATAAAGATGCTTGAGAGACGGCTGGAGATGAAGACACTGGCCCGCGCCGATGCGATGGTGACCGTGACGGAGAGCTTTGCGGACGAGCTCGGAACGCTCCACAGCGGCAAGAAAATATTTTGCGTGACCAACGGATACGACGCCGATGAATTCCCGGCGATACCGGCAAAGCTTACGGATGAATTTACGATTACTTACACCGGGCAATTTTACGGGGGTAGAAGGGACCCTTCGCCGCTGTTTGAGGCCGTGGCCCGGCTGCTCAGGGAAAACAGGATAAACAGTGAATTGCTGAGAATAAGATTTTGCGGCCCTGCAGAAGAATGGCTCGATGCAAAGATCAAAAAATACGGGCTGGAGAATGTGGTCCGATGCTATGGTGTTTTGCCGAGGGAAGAGGCGCTGGAAAGACAGAGAGAGTCCCAGCTTCTGCTCCTCCTGCTTGACAGGGACAACAGGGAAGAAGGTGTTTATCCAGCCAAGGTATTTGAGTATTTAGGGGTGCGGAGGCCCATAATCGCACTGGGCGGGACCGGCGGTCTGGTGGGAGACCTTCTGGCGAAGACCCGCGCGGGCAGGTTCGCCGGAGATGCTGATATTTTAAAAAACATGCTGCTGGAATATTACGGGGAGTTTGAGAGGTCCGGCGCAGTCGCGTGCCGGAGCAACGGTAATGTCGGGGATTTTTCATACAGGACCGTTACCCGGCAGTATTCGGATATCCTGAACGGTGTGACAGGGAAATGAAAGTTCCCGAGGCATGGAAGATCAAAAGGGGACACCGGGCGAGCTGGGCTGTATGGAGCTCCATTGTTTTGTTCTTTGCGATTGTGACCGGGGTCGCTCTGGCCGGCGCCAATCTGATCTATTTAGGCGTCGCTCTTGCTCCGCTTGTGCTTTATTTCTGCATGGAAAAACCGTTTATTTTCCCTTTCGGGGTCTATGCCTTTTTAATTCCCTTTGACGAAGTCCTTTCCACTACGGAGAGCGGACATGGGGCGACGTTGACGAGGTTTTTAGGAATAATGACAATCTTGACGCTGACACTGAAGATTATTTTCGAGGACAAACTTGCGAGACCCGGCAGCGCCGCACTCTGGAGCGTATTGCTGGTTTTGTTCGGTCTGTTGTCTGCAGTATGGGCCATTGACCCGGCCCTCGTCATCTCCCTCCTGCCTACTGCGGCAGGACTGTTATTGATGTATCTGGTCGCGGGCTCGTACCGGCTCAGGAAAAGCGAGTTTGAGACCCTGGAATGGTGTATCTTTGCAGGCGGCTTCCTGGCGGCCATTTACGTAATTTACAATTTTATGACCGGCAGCTTCTTTTATGACACATCGAGGGTCTCCATGGTTGTGGGCGACCGTATTTCAGACCCTAACTATTTTGCATATACGCTTATCATGCCCGTTGCGGTTTGCATCCACATGATGTTGAACCGGAAGGAGAAGGCGCTGCAGGCTTTGTTCCTGGTGACCCTTGGGGTGATAATTTTCGGCGTTATTGTTACGGGTTCAAGGGGGGGGATGATCGGGGTATTGTCCGTCCTGGCCGTATATTTAATGGCGACAGACCGGAAAATAGTTTTCACAACCGGCATCATTGCCGTTGCTGTTGTTCTTCTCCAGTTCATTCCCGATATGTTTTTCGCGAGAATAAATGAAGGCATTGAGACCGGGGGGGCCGGGCGGGTGGATGTATTATATGTCGTCTGGAAGGCGCTGGAAAAATATTGGTTGTTCGGGGCCGGTATGAGCAATTGTGTCAAGGCCTTTTCGGAATTTTACATATATTCACCTTCGTTCAGGGGGCATGAAATGGGCGCCCATAACTTGTATTTGGGGACCTTTGTAGAATTGGGAGTTGCAGGTTTTGCCCTGCTGGCGGTAATGATTGTAAAACATTACAGGATGATATCCGTGAAACTCGGAAAAAATTCTGAAGATATAATGATCAGCGCCTCTTTCTGGGGGACCCTCGTGACAAGCTTTTTCCTGGACCCGATGTTCCGTAAATCTTTCTGGCTTCTCTGGATGATGATACTGATGTACGGGAACATAAAATACAAAAGGCATTCAGATCAGGTTGTGAGGACCGGGGCCCGGGAAGTGGAGAGTTTTTAAATTGCGCAAGATATTATGCAGGGCCTGTCACCATACGGCCAATTCTCTGTATGACCTCTTTAATGGAGGGCAGTACATACCCAAATTCTCATTTATTGATCCCAAAAGCGCGGGTATATACCTGTCGCATCCGACGCACATACACATACTGCGGGAAGTGGTGAAATACCTTAAAGGGAAAGAAAAGCCGCCGGCCGGGATACTGGATGTGGGCTGCGGCTATGGAAGGGCGGTCAACTACTTTTCAAAAAATTTTGCGTGCAGGATATACGGGATCGAGATAATCGATTATCTGGCCAGGCAGGCGGTATTTTACAACAGGCGTCAAAGTAACGCCGAGATTATACACGGTGACGCGACGACCGTCTCTCTTCCGCATGATTGCGATGTGGCTTTCCTGTTCAATCCGTTTTCTTATGAATACTATTTACGGTTCATCAACCGCAACAGATACGCCCGGCCCTTTAAGGTCATTCTCCTGAACCATACATACCACGATGAGATTGTTCAAAGGTCCGGCGGCATAAGATATGATTTTCTCGATATCAGTCACTGCGCCAAAAAAATAAGATGTACCTGCTATGACTACGACAGGGACGTCCTGGAGAAGATATGCTGATGAGAAAAGCGCTGGCAGGCTTCTGTTATGTGCTGTATAACATGGGCCCCAGATGGCTGCCGAATTCCGACCCGTTCATCTTCAGATGGACCAAATGGATCAGATATGTCCTGGGAAAGGGGATCATCAGGGAATGCGGCAGAAATGTAAATATCCAGAACCGCGCAAGGTTCAGTCATGACCTTGCATTGGGCGACAATTCAGGTCTTGGGGAAAATTGCAGGGTCAACCCGGGTACGAAGATAGGCAGGAATGTAATGATGGGGCCGGACGTGATCATCCTGACCCAGAACCACAAATATACAAGGGAATCATACGATGGTTTTGTCAGGAAACCCGTTTTGATAGAAGACAATGTCTGGATAGGCTACAGGGCCATAATCCTGCCGGGAGTGCGGATAGGGAAAAACGCGATCATAGGCGCAGGCGCGGTAGTGGCAAGGGACGTGCCTCCGTATGCGATTGCAGGCGGTGTGCCCGCAAGGGTATTGAAGATGAGGGAGTGAGAGAATGAGAATTCTTGTCATAACACAGATGTTTCCCTGCAGGCGTCATCCTGTATCGGCATTGTTTTTCGCCAACCTGATGAGGGAGCTGGCTTCAAGGGTGGAGGACCTGACAATCATCACCCCGAGGGTCTATATCCCTAAATTCCTGACAAGGATCAAAAAAAGCTGGAACAAGTGGTATATCGATCCCATGATTTCCACGGAGAACGGGATGAAGATCATAAGGCCTCATGTGCCCGCGCTGCGCGGGACAAGCTATGAAGGCATTAACAGCCTGCTGATGCAATATTCCCTGTTCGTTTCATTGAGCGGTATGATTAAAAAGAGAAGACCTGACCTGATATTGGGTTACAACATGCTGCCTGAAGGGATAGCGGCTGTGGGGTTGGCCGGGATGTTCAATCTTCCCGCAGGCTTCTGGGCCATCGGCGACGACGTCAATTTTTTTACGACCCATAACAGGCTGAATTATTACCTCTCCCGAAAATGCGTCGAAAACAGCGATATCATTTTCACCGAGAGCAGAGACCTTGAGGACCGCTTGAGGGAATTGTTCGGCAGCTCATTCCCGGTCCAGACTTTTTATAAAGGGATTGACGTATCCAATTTCCAGGACCTCCCGGAGAGGGACGTCCTGATAAAAAAATTACAATTGGACGCAGGGAGGAGATACCTGCTTTTTATCGGAAGGCTAACGCGCGAAAAAGGGGTCTACGAGCTTGCCGATGCCTTCATAACCATTTCAAAGATATACCCTGATATCGATTTGCTCCTCATCGGAGAGGAATTCGACAGGAATGAACTGGAAGCAATTTTCAGAGAGGCAGACCTCCTGAACAGGGTCCATTTCAAAGGCATGGTCTCATATGAGGAGATTGCGCACTATATACGGGTTTCTCACCTCTTTGTGCTCCCCACCCGGACAGAAGGGCTGCCGAATGTGGTGATGGAGGCGATGGCTGCGGGCCTGCCGGTAGTGACTACCGATGTCGGCGGCATTCCGGAGATTCTTGAAAACGGAGTTACCGGCCTCTCTGTGCCTTCCGCGAATGTCGGGAAGCTTACGGACGCAATGATAAAAATGATCGACGACAATAGACTGAGAGGCAAATGCGTCGAAAACGCCAGGAAATTGATACTCGATAAATTTGATGTGAAGAAGAACGTGGACCATCTGTATCTCAAGCTGCAAAATCTTGTGCCGGAGCGGCGGACGGGACCGGATTCACCCGTATCGGTCACCGGCGCAGTTTCCGAGTGACCGGAAAATGGAACTGAGACCTTTAAATCTCGAAGATGAAAATGTCCTGCAGGAATATGGTTCCTTCACGGAAAAGCATCTTTTCCATTCGCTGAAGTGGCTCAGGTTTATCGCGGGCTCATATAATTATGCCTGCGAGATATGCGAAATCCGGGAGGGGGACAGGCGCATAGGTTATTTCCCCTTTGTGACGGCGAGGAAAGGCCCCTTCAGGGTATTAGGATCTCCGATACAGGGGACCGGTACTTCATACATGGGACCGGTTTTTACGGCTTATCCCGAAATGCAGGAAAAGGAGTTTGTCGAATTACTGGAGGGGCACTTCAGGATTTATTCCTATAATGAGCTCGCGTTTGACGACCCCGGCGTTGAGCAAAGCCTGTTGCCTTATCTTAAGGGCATCGGCTTTGAGGCTGAGGAGAAAACAACGCTCATCCTCCGGATAGAGTTTGATGAAAAGAATATGTGGGCCGGGCTCAAATCGGGATGCAAACAGGCCATAAAGAAGGCGGAGAACAGCGGACTGAGGATAGTTTATGAGAAGGACCCCGGCTGGGTCGATAAATTTCTTTCCGCTTGCGGGCAGGTATTTTCGAAAAGAGGATATTCGTCTCCGTATACGAAAGAGGTCCTTGAGAACATGTGGAGCAGTCTCTACCCGGACAACCTGTGCGTAGCGTCTGCCTATTCAAAAGATAACGAATATATGGCCGGCGCCATCTTTACTTATTCATCTGCGAAGGCATATTTCTGGGCCGGGGCCTCTTTCCCGGAATATAACAGATTCGGTCCCAATAATTTTATACACTGGAATTTCATCAGGTCGCTGATAGAGAAAAAAATACCGTACTATGATTTATACGGCGCAAATATCGCAGAGTATCCTTCAATCGCCAGGTTTAAACAATCCTTCGGTGCGGAATTTTCCACTTATTATAAATTCTGCAGGAGCAATACCGTCCTGGTCAGGGCGGCCAGGGAATTGTATAAACAATATGCTCTGGTCAGGAGGAAAGGGTTTCGCGCCCTTTACAGGGAGTAGAGGAGACAATAGATATGGTCAAACAGGAGAAATTGCCGGCCCGGGTCGTTACCTTTCTGTATCATGAGGTGACTGATGACCCGACCATTTCGGGTTTTCAGCGAAAAACCGCGCTTCCTTACAAACACGGGACACGGGAGTTCGATGAAAATCTTGAACAGATAGCGATGTCGCCTGTCAGTCCGACGATTGTCAATGAAGTCGATTTCGGTTCCGACGGCAGGTCCCTGCTGCTCACATTCGACGACGGCGGGAAGTCCGCGCTGCATATAGCCGACAGGCTCGAAAAAAGGGGATGGAAGGGACATTTTTTTGTGACCACCTCTTTAATAGACACAAGGACTTTCCTGTCTAAGCAGGACATCTCCGAGCTGTACGGACGCGGCCATATCATCGGCTCGCACGGCCATACTCATCCCGATATATTCTGTTCCCTGAGGCTCGAAACGATGCTGAATGAATGGAAGACCAGCACCGAAATACTCTCGGACATTATTCAGTCGCCGGTGGTCACGGCTTCAATACCCGGAGGGGAAATGGATTTCAATACACAGCTTTCCGCCTGGCAGTCCGGGGTCCGGTTTCTGTTTACTTCCGAGCCGATACTTGTGCCCTGGAGTTTCGGGAGGCTTATATGTCTCGGCAGGGTCTACCCCAAAAGGGGCAGTTCTTTGAGAAGGGTAAGAAACCTGGCACAATGCAGGGGATTTAACAGGGAGATAATGAACCGCAAGGTCAAAAAACTTGTGAAACGGCTTATATATTATCCGGCATCAAAGGTCCGTTCATTAGAAAGTATCTTCTAACAGGTTGCTGAAAAAGTATTTCGGCTGTCATTGCGAATGAAGTGAAGCAATCCGCTTTTAAATTAATCAATATGGTTGAGATTGCTTCGTCACTAACGTTCCTCGCAATGACACTTTTCAGCGGCCTGCTGAAAGGTTGGCTTGAACATGCGTAAAAAGAAGGTTTGTATCATACACAAAGTCAACACCCTGGATCCCCGGTCATTTTACAAGCAGGGCCGGTCGGCGCTGAACGCTGGATATGACACGTCCGTTATGGGTTTTTTTCATAAGGACGAAACAGTACAGGGTATCAGGTTGATAAAATTTAAATGTCCCTCAGGGAGATTGACACGGTTCCTGCTGACCAATTGCCAGGTCTTTATTAAAGCCCTGAAGGAAAAAGCGGACGTATACCATTTCCACGACCTGGATTTTATCCCATGGGCGGTCCTTTTAAAAATAATGACCCGGAAAAAAATAGTTTATGACATTCATGAGGCAAATCCGGAATATATGCTGCTGAAAGCTTACATACCCGGAATATTCAGGAAGATACTCTCCTTTCTGGTATATCTGACCGAACATACGACCGCCGGATTTTTTGACGCCATTGTCCCTAATGACAATTATGTTGCAAAAGATTTCCGGCACAGGAAGAACGAGGTGATTTTTAATTTTCCCACGCTCGATTTTTTCAAAAATGAAAACAGCATCCCCTGGCACGAGAAGAAGTTCGACCTGTTTTATCACGGCTCTTTGCCGGCGTATCACTTTGAAATGATGATGAGGATTGCCGAAAAATTGAACGCGGAAAATGTAAAGAACGTATGGGGCATCGCCATGAGCGAAGGTTCTCCCGCTGAATGGGCCGGGCGTGAAGTAAAGAAAAGAAGGCTGGAAAATAATTTCACTTTTTTGCCGTTCATAGACTATCTCGGCATATGCGATTATTTGAGCAATGCAAAAATAGGGATCATTCCCCTGCCGCCGTATAAGAAATTTATGAAAAATATTCCTCTTAAGCTGTTTGAGTTCATGGGCTTCGGAATGCCCGTGGTTTTGTCCGATTTGCCGCCGTCCCGACAGTTTATAAAGGGAGAGCATTGCGCCATCGCAGTCGAGCCCGGCAATGCCGATGAATACGTGAGGGCGATAAAAACGCTGCTTGACGGCCCCGCAGCGGCGGCTGAAATGGGGAAAAAGGGACGCAGGCTCGTTTTTGAGAAATTCAACTGGGGCATTGAGGAGAAAAAAATGCTCGGTCTTTACGCGGAGCTTCTGAAATGAGCAAACTCATTACCGCTGCAGGGGCAGACAGAGGACATCCGGGGGAGACCCGTTTTGTAAAAAAGCGGAAGGTGATAATAAACGCCGATGATTTCGGGATCTCAATGGGGGTCAACCGGGCGATCATTGAATTGATCAGCGCGGGGGTAGTAACAAGCGCGTCGGCGATGGCGAACATGCCTGATTGCAAAGACCTGCGTGAATTAAAAAACGGCCCGGCCGGTACCGGTGTCCACATCAATCTTACAGTCGGCAGCCCGCTGAGCGACCGCGCCATGGTACGGTCGCTCGTAAACGGCAGCGGCAGGTTTCTGAAATTGCCGGGCCTGCTGGAGAGGATGAGGCGCGGGCAATTGTCCGCAGAAGAGGTTGAGCTTGAGATGACATCGCAGGTTGTCAGGCTCGTTGATATGGGGGTCCGGCCCGATCATATCAATTCCCATGAGTCAATTCTGAAATACCCCTTTTTCATGGAGGCCGCAAAAAAAATCGCCGGGGAATACGGGATTCCCGCTGTCCGCACATATACGCCGAGAAAGTTCGATATCAGCCGCCTCCTTCATCCCAGAAAACTGGCGATCTCACTGTACCTGCCTTATCAAAAATATCTATGGAAAAAGAGCGGGTTCCGGGTCACCGACAAAAAAGATTCACTGCTGAAGCCGGGACTTCAATATCACGACGGCATAAGGTATCTTGCTGAGGTTTTCGGCGATTTACCGGAAGGCGTCCTGGAGTTCGCCGTGCATCCCGGCTACCGGGGTGACGGGGATGAGGCGCTCGAAGGATACGCTGATGAGAGAGAAGTCGAGTTGAGCGCATTATCAAGCAATGAGTTCAGGAAAATTCTCAAACAATCAGGGGCGGAACTGATACGTTTCAGCGACGCAACAAAAGATTTTCTGGAAAGAGGCGCTGCTTAGATGATATATGACTGGAAGATGGAATTATACTGGTGTCTGCCGGTACGCATGCAGGAGACCCTTCTCAGTATTTATGCAAGGCATCTTGAGAATGTCTATTACGGGCCGGTTTATAAAAAATGGAAAAGCCTGCTGAATGACTGGAAAAGCTGGCCCCCTTCCTTCGTGGATGAATGGAGGAGCGAGCGGCTCCGGTGCGTCATTAAAAAAGCGGCAGGCAGCGTGCCTTATTACCGGAAGAGCTTCATGGACGTGAGATGGACGGATGTCCGCTCGATAAAAGACCTTCATCTGCTGCCTGTCCTCGAAAAACAGTCGCTCAGAAGAAACGAACGCGAGTTCCTGGCTGAAGGGACAAATATAAAATCTCTCAGGGTCGAGCCTACGAGCGGGACCACCGGGACGTCGCTGAAGATTTATCTGCCCGGGCAAATGGTCCAGCAATTCTGGGCCATTGCCGAGGTAATGGTCAGGAACGTGGCGGGTGTGTCGCAGGAAATGCCCCGCGCGATGATGGGGGGGCGTCCCATCAAACGCGGGGACAACGCGAACCCTCCGTACTGGCGCTTTAACAGGCACTGGAAACAACTGTATTTTTCGAGTTACCACATATCAAAAAGGACGGCCGCCGAATACGTTAATGCCCTGAGGACCTATGGATGCGAATGGATGACGGGTTTCGGCTCGGCGATCGCGGCGCTTGCCGATGACGCGCTCGAGGCAGGCATACCCCCTTACAGGTTGAAAGCGGTGATCGTGAGCGGAGATACGCTGACGCATGGCATGAGGGAATCTATAGAGAAATTTTTTATGTGCAAGTGCTTCAACAATTACGGCCAGACCGAAAAGGTCGCCCTTGCCATGGAATGCGTGCACGGCAATATGCATGTTGTCCCGCTCGTCGGGATTGTCGAGATACTGCGCGAAGACGGGACAGCCTGTGAGCGGGGAGAAGTGGGGGAGATAGTCGCCACAGGGCTTCTGAATGAAGCTATGCCTCTTGTCCGCTACAGGATCGGGGACCACGCAGCGTGGGCCGAGGAGCAGTCTTGCCGGTGCGGGAACCCTAATCCGATAATCACCGGTCTCGAGGGCCGGGTTGACGATTACGTCATAACGGTTGACGGCAGGAAGATCGGCAGGCTCGCCGCATTCAGGCGCAGTCCGACGATACACTCAGCACAGGTGTTGCAGGACAGCCCCGGTCATGCGTATCTGCTTGTCCGTCCGGGGAAAGATTACCGGCCGGTGCATGCAGCAGCGGTCCGCGGCGATATACTCGAGAGGGTCGGGAAATTCGCCCTGGAGATAGTTGAAGTGCCCGAGATCCCCAAAACTCCGCAGGGCAAAACGGTCACTGTGGTCCGCCTCGCAGACCGTCCGGAGATGAAAAAAACCTACGAGAAGATTATAAGAAAGCATCTTTAAACGACTTCATAGCTACTTGTCCGGAATATAAATTTTAAAGAAAGGCTGAACACCGAACAAACACAATGAATCGATGGAGCATTTAATTTTCGGTAAAAATGCAATTCCCGTTTTTCTCAACTATGGACTCTCATATCAAAACTCTAACATGCTGCTGAAAAAGTCGGTTTTCAATGTCATTGCGAGGAACGGTAGTGACGAAGCAATCTCAAACATATTGATTAATACAGAAGCGGATTGCTTCACTTTGTTCGCAATGACAGCCAACAGGCTTTTTCAGCAGCCTGTTAAAGTCTTTTCGGGAGGTGTCGTCCTTGTGTTTGTTCTGCATTCAGCCTTTCCCGGACAGCAATGACATAGCATGAATTATCCACCGGTATCAGTAATCATTCCCTGTCGCAATGAAGAGAAGTTCATCGAGGGTTGCCTCGATTCAATAGCGGCAAGCGACTATCCGAAGGACAATCTGGAGGTCCTCGTCATTGACGGGATGAGCGGGGACGCAACGCGGGACATAATAAGACGCTGCATTCAGAGAAGCCCTTTTATAAAACTTCTGGACAACCCCAAAAGGATCACACCCTGTGCGCTGAACACCGGGATAAGGCACGCAAAGGGAGAGATAATAGTCAGGATGGACGCCCATGCGAGATATGAAAGGGACTATATATCAAAGTGTGTCCGCTATCTGAACGAGTATGACGCCGACAACGTGGGCGGGACGATGATAACGCTCCCGAGGGACAACACTGTTGTCGGCAAGGCTATTGTCACAGCGCTGTCTCACAGGTTCGGAGTAGGGAACTCCGCATTCAGGACCGGCGCGAAAGGGCCTAAATGGGTCGATACCGTATTCGGCGGATGTTACAGGAGAGAGATATTCGAAAGGATCGGCCTCTTCAATGAGGAGCTTGTATGCAGCCAGGACATGGAATTCAACAAGAGACTGAAAAGGGAAGGGGGCCGGATACTTCTGGTCCCGGAAATCATAAGCTATTATCACGCGAGGTCGGATTTCAAGTCTTTTGTCAGGCATAATTTCAGGAACGGCGTATGGGCCATAGTCCCGTTTATATACACCGACGCCATGCCGGTTTCCCTGCGCCACATCATACCGGTTTTTTTTGTGGCCGGACTGTTCGGATCAGCGGCGCTGTCTTTTTATTCGATGCCTTTTCTCTGGCTTTTTTATATGATAGGCGTCCCCTACTTTCTGGCAAATCTCTATTTCTCGGGGGCCATAGCAGTCGAAAGACTGGATTTTCGCTACGCGTTGCTCATGCCTGTAGTCTTTGCGTCCCTGCATATCCCCTACGGGCTTGGATCGGTCAAGGGCCTGTTAAGGACTATGGTGTCGCGGCGCTTCTGGCGGAACCGGTTCAGCGGCAAATAAACCCTGGAAAAAGCAGTTGAGCCACAGCCAACAGCAGGCGCTTTAAAAAATATTTCACCCTTCGGGTGAGAGCAAAACAGATGCAAATATTATTAGTAAGTTTTTACAAACAGGCTGCTGAAAAGTATTTTGGCTGTCATTGCGAACGAAGTGAAGCAATCCGCTTCTATATTAATCAGGATGTTTAAGATTGCTTCGTCACTAACGTTCCTCGCAATGACACTGAAAAC
>QZJG01000003.1 GCA_003599275.1 Nitrospiraceae bacterium
CTCTATCATACCCTTAAGGTCTATCTCCACATCCCTGTATGATCCGCCTTCCTGTTTCCTTCTCAGCTTCACCTTGCCGTACAACCCATCATTTTTTATACCTCCTGCTGCCGATATGGCCCTCGTTACCGTCATGTCCATCTCAAGCGCTATCTGCCCGGTCCTCCCTACCTCGCCGTATATATAAAATGTCTTGCTGCGCTCCACTATCAGGATGTCGTCAACTTGCATAAGATGATTCCCTTTTTCGGTATTCTCAATCTCCCGTATAGTCCCTATATATTTTTCAACGTATTTCCCTTTTTCCTTCCGTTTGAGCTTTATCATCCCATAGTTACCCTCCTCTGTTACTCCGCCTGCAGCGGATAAGGCCCTCAATACAGTCATACCGTTTTCATATGGCAGTTCTCCTCTCATCCGCAATTCCCCATATACAAATATTTTCGTGCTGAGAGACCTTAAAAGTGAGATGGTAACAACCGGATATTTCACATACCCTTCACTCAGTTTTTTTGTAATTTCTTCTTCAACCTGTGATAAGGTCATGCCCTTTACATGAACAGTTCCGATATAAGGGAAGGTAATTGATCCATCAGCAGATACTGTAGCAGTTGTGCTCAGATTCGGATGGTCAAGCACCTTTATTTCGATAACATCATTAGAACCCAACTTAGATAAGTTTTTAGACAAATTATCGTCCAAAGTTTCAGCTCCAAGCAAAGTAGAGGATATAAATAAAAATGCAACCAAAACACATAAAAAATATCTATCTCTCATTAATATCCTCCCAATAATCAAAAGATATAAGATAAACCTATTGATGCCGTATTTCTTGTATATTCCGTATCAATGGTCGAATCCCGGTTTGAATACCTGTAGCCTGCTTTTCCACTTAAACGTTCAGTTACGTTATATGCAAAGTTTGTACTTGCACCTAAAAAAGTGGATCCCTCACTCAATGTAACATATTTACCTTTTCCATAAAAGACTTCTATTGAGCCAGCTACCTTATCGGTAAATTCTCTCGTGACATTTCCTGTTAACTGCCAGTTCCTGAATATATCCTCTCTCTCTGAAGTTGCCTCGTCACTCCGTTGAAACGAAAGTTTCATCACCGTATTTCTATCTATCTCATCGGTAAGTGAAACATCATAGCTTTCTGTGATATATCCTTGTCCGATGTCCGGATCTACAATATCAATGCCGACCCGTCCATCAAGAAAAAGCTGCCTTGTAATATACTTCTTAAAGCCCGCAGCTAATATTTGAAAAGAAATATTTCCTCCACCTTTATACTTTATGTCTGAAAAGTCATATGAAATGTAAAGGGTTGATGAAGCATTATGAAGGTAGTTCAAATTAAGCCCTATCCCGTTAAGGGAAGAATCGCTTGACGTCTCTTCCGGAACTATGCTCAAGCTATATATATATCTAAAACTGGAGTTAAGGCGTTCACTAAATTGTTTATAATATATTGCGTCAAAAGCATTTTTATAAGAACTCCGTCTGGTTTCAACTCTGCCGAATTCATCTTCAAAGCTTTCAGGCGCCTGGGAATGAGAATAATTATAATTTAACTGCAGGGTATCATATTCCGAAAATTCGTTACGAAAATTGAGACGTATATTTTCAGAAGAGCTTTTGATATCAGGGAACCTGAAGTGAAACCGTTGATTGATATTCCCTCCCAAGTTAAGAAATCTTCTTTTCCCCTCATATCTTGCGTCTATTCCAAGCAACAATTCCGTAATAAAATCCTCCTCTTTTTCATTTTTGGAAAAATTTATATTGTCATCATATGTTTCGGCTATAGAACTGTTAATCTTTAGGTCAATTCCCTGATAAGGAAAGGCAAAAACATCCGCAGGCATAAAACAAGGCAAGAAAGTTATTAAAAATCCTTTTATTATTATGAATAAACAACTTTTATTTATCACGCGAATTTATAAGAATCTTTAATTATAAAGTAATTCTATAATAATTGCATCAAACAAACGGCAATTTGCAAATTTACTAATTTTCTTGAACTACTTCATAAAGACGCGAAAGTAATGTCCAGCTTAATTAGTTAATATATCACATTATTGTGCTAAAATACGATCAATGGTCAAAGTTAAAATCTGCGGGATTACAAATTTAAAAGACGCCCTTGCTGCTGTAGAGTTCGGCGCTGATGCGCTCGGTTTTGTATTTTATACCAATAGTCCGAGAGCGGTAACACTTGAAACAGTGAAAAGCATAGTGTCCGAACTGCCTCCCTTTATAACAACTATCGGCGTGTTCGTCGACGAACACAAAGGGAAGCTGGAAAAAATTGCAAGAGACGCGAGGCTTCATACTGTTCAGTTGCATGGCTCTGAGCCGCCGGAGGCATGTCAATTGTGCATCAAAACAATAAAGGCCGTCCGTGTGAGAGATTTGACCGACCTTGAGTCTCTGCGAGGATACAGTGTCTCCGCTTTTCTCCTTGATACATATTCTCCGCATGCACTGGGGGGCACAGGGCGGATTTTCAACTGGGAGATCGCAGTTGAGGCCAAAAGATTAGGCAAAATTATTCTTGCAGGCGGGCTTACATCCGAGAACATAGATGATGCGATAAAAATAGTACAGCCGTACGGTGTCGATGTCTCATCAGGCGTTGAAAGCAGTAAAGGGATAAAGGACCATAAGAAATTAAGATCGTTTATTGAAAAAGCAAGAAATGCGTCTTTGAAATATTCCCTATGAACGAGTCTGTGGCTGTCATGGCATCCCTCTCCGACGAAACAACCGCCAAAAAGTCCGAAATAGAACACATATTAGGCCTGCCTTTTTCAGAAAACAACAGGGTACAACTCTTGAAAAGCGGACGGGAAGCCTTTCAATCGATCCTTGACGCAGTATCGTCTGCGGAAAAAATTGTCTGTATCGAATTTTATATCTTCAAGGATGACGACACAGGCCAAAAACTGTCAGGGTTGCTGAAGGAAAAAGCGAGACAGGGAATAGACATTTATTTATTGTACGATCATTTTGGTTCCTTTCTTACATCAAGGCGCTTCTGGTCCGACTTAAAAAAAGAAGGCATAAAAGTCAGGGTGTCCCACCCGTTTAAATGGTCATCTCCAAGAAGTTATTTATATCGTAACCACAAAAAGCTTTTGGTCATCGACGGCAAAAAGGCGTTTATGGGAGGGTTCAATATCGCAGACGAGTACCACGGATATTTTAAAAGAAGGCGGGAGATCTGGCGTGACGTAGTCATATATCTCGAAGGGCCTATCGCGTCCATCCTGCAGGGCATTTTCAATAAAAGCTGGAGGACATGGAAAGGCGATTTAATCACGATGCATGCCCATCACCATCAGGCCACCGAAGGTCTTCCCGTGATCCCCATATTCGTTAATTCGAGGAAGGCAAGAAGGAAAATGAGGAAATTACTCCTCGACAGCATCAAAAACGCAAGAGAACGTATATTGCTGACAACAGCTTACTTTATCCCAAGCAGGAGGATACTGCGTGCGCTGTTGAGCGCGGCCCGAAGGGGCGTTGATCTCAAGCTGCTTCTCCCCGGAAAGAGCGACGTCCTCGCGGCCCATTATGCCGGAAGGAATTTCTATACCAGATTATTAAGGTCAGGGGCTGAGATTTATAATTATCAGGGCGCAATACTTCACGCAAAAACCGCCGTGTTTGACGGGTGCTGGAGCATAATAGGCTCTACGAATCTCGATCTGCAGTCACTTAGAAGGAATGAGGAAAGCAATGTGGGAATCCTGGACGTCGCCTTCGGAAAAAAAATGACAGAAGCTTTCCATGGCGACCTTGATAATTCGGTTAAAATAGAGCGCAACCTGTGGTCGGCGCGTCCTCTATACGAAAAAATTTTAGAGCGGCTCTCCTCTTTGTTCATGAAATATCTTTGAAGAAATTTATTAAGTTCCCGGCCCGACCCCGGTTTATGTTGCTATCTCCTGGCGCTGTGATATAATATTGTTTTGCTAATTTGACTATGTGAAGGATGATAGATATTTCATGAATAAAAAGGTCCCGGACAGCAAAGGACATTTCGGCGCTTATGGGGGCAGGTTTGTGCCCGAGACCCTTATGCCCGCCCTGCTTGAACTCAATGCTGCCTATAAAAAATACAGCAAAGACAGGGCGTTTCTGAAAGAATTGAGTTCGCTTCAAAAAGACTTCATTGGAAGACCGACTGCGCTTTACTTTGCGGGAAATCTCACGGAAAAACTCGGCGGCGCAAAAATATATCTCAAAAGGGAAGACCTTTGCCACACAGGCGCGCACAAGATCAATAATGCAATCGCCCAGGCGCTGTTGGCAAAGAAAATGGGGAAGAGCAGGTTGATTGCAGAGACCGGGGCCGGACAGCACGGCGTGGCCACAGCCACCGGCGCCGCACTTGTCGGTCTTGAATGCGAGATATACATGGGCAGCGAAGACATAAGGCGCCAGTCATTGAATGTTTTCAGGATGCGGCTTCTTGGAGCAAAGGTTACGGAGGTCAGCATCGGCTCAAGAACGCTGAAGGACGCAATAAATGAAGCCCTGAGAGACTGGACAACCAATGTACGCAATACCCACTATATTCTTGGAACGGTATTTGGACCACACCCCTACCCTGTCATGGTAAGGGATTTCCAGTCGGTGATCGGCCATGAGGCACGTAAGCAGATACTCAGGGCCGAAAAGAAGCTGCCGGACTGTTTAATCGCATGTGTCGGCGGCGGCAGCAATTCAATAGGTTTATTTTTTGCATTCCTCAGGGACAATATCAGGATGATCGGAGTAGAAGCCGGCGGACATGGAATCGAATCAGGCGAACATGCGGCGCGTTTTGCAGGCGGCTCCCTCGGGATATTTCAGGGCTGCAAGAGCTATTTACTGCAGAATGATGACGGCAACGTGTTAGGCACACATTCAGTATCGGCGGGACTTGATTACGCATCGGTAGGGCCGGAGCACAGCTATCTCAGGGACATGAAAAAGATCGAATACACTTATGCGACTGACGATGAAGCCCTGGCAGCGTTTGAGCTCCTTAGCAGAAAAGAAGGGATCATCCCGGCCCTTGAGTCCGCCCATGCAATAGCAGAGGCGGTAAAAATCGCTCCGACCATGCCGAAAGATTCCATCATCATTGTAAACCTCTCGGGCAGAGGCGACAAAGACGTGCAGGAAGTGGCAAGGATCAAGGGGATAGAGCTGTAAACCTCTGAGCACAGAACAAAGAACAGAGACGAAAATGAGCAGGATCGAACAGACATTTAAACAATTAAAGAAGTCCGGCAGAAAGGCCCTCATTCCATACATAATGACGGGAGACCCATCGCTCGATGTCACCTCGAAGCTTATTGCCGACCTTGAATCAGCAGGTGCGGACATTATTGAATTAGGCGTCCCTTTCAGTGACCCGCTTGCGGACGGCCCTACCATACAGAGGGCCTCTGAACGGGCCTTGCAACAAGGAGTAACTCTCAGAAAAGTGCTTGATTTTGTAAAGAAAATACGGCAAACCTCGCAGGTCCCCCTGATTCTCATGACATACTATAACCCCGTGTTCAAATTCGGCATCGAGGCTTTTGCCAAAGAAGCTGCAGACGCAGGCGTTGACGGACTTATAATCCCTGACCTGATCCCCGACGAAGCGGATGATTTCATATCCGCTGCCCGGCGCAGCAAACTCGATACCATCTTCCTCCTTGCTCCGACGAGCACACAGGAGAGGATTAAAAAGGTGGTAAAGGTCTCGACCGGCTTTATTTATTACGTATCCATCACCGGCATTACTGGCGCAAGACTTTCGATAGGCGGTCCGATGAAGGACACGCTGGAATCTGTAAAAGGCAGCACAAACAAGCCGGTTGCAGTAGGTTTTGGAATTTCAACACCTGAAGAAGCAGCCGCTGTGTCGAAGCTTGCAGACGGTGTAATCGTCGGAAGCGCAATTGTGCGTTTAATTGCTGAAGGAAAGGATGTCGGGGAATTTGTTCGGAATATCAAAGAAGCGATATGAACCAATCACTGACCCTTAATCCCTAAACAACTCTTTTTATGGCCTGGTTTAAGAAAAAAGAACAGCCCGCGATCTCGAAAAAGGTCAAAGTCCCCGAAGGTCTTTGGGTAAAGTGCAATTCCTGCAAGGAAATTATCTACCGCAAGGAGGTGGATAAAAATCTTAAGGTATGCCCGAAATGCAACTATCATTTCCGGATATCAGCAAAAGAGCGTATCTCGCTTCTTGCAGACCAGGACAGTTTTATAGAAACGGGGCAGAACCTGAGATCAAAAGACCCCCTGAATTTCAAAGACCAGATAACGTACAGAGAACGGCTCGGCGACTACCGTAAAAAGACGGACAACAGTGATGCGGCAATCACCGGCAGTGCATCGATAGGCGGTCATAAAGTCGTCCTTATAGTCCTTGATTTTGAATTCATGGGCGGCAGCATGGGCTCTGTTGTAGGAGAAAAATTTGTACTGGCCGCTGAAAAAGCGACCGAAGAGGAGATGCCTCTTATTTCAGTATCTTCATCCGGCGGCGCAAGGATGCATGAGGGAATAATATCCCTTATGCAAATGGCAAAGACTTCCGCTTCGCTGTCAAGGTTAAAAGAAACGAGGATGCCTTACATTTCCATACTCGCTGATCCGACCTTCGGAGGGGTATCGGCGAGTTTTGCAATGCTGGGAGATATAATCATTGCCGAGCCCAAAAGCCTGATCGGTTTCGCGGGACCAAGGGTCATTGAGCAGACCATAAAACAGCAACTGCCTGAAAACTTTCAAACAGCGGAATTTTTGCTCCAGCACGGAATGATCGACATGATTGTCAGCAGAAAAGAAATGAAGCAGATCGTTGTTAAACTTTTATCATTGACGGCCGGGGAGTAAGTTAAATGACAAAGATAGCGGAAAACCGGGATGACCGCTGATTTCAACAAATACGATTCTACCGTAAATTATCTCTACCGCCTGCAGAAGCACGGCATAAAACTCGGCCTTTCAAATATTAAAGAACTGATGGACAGACTGGGCAGTCCCCACCGTTCCTTTCGTTCAATTCATATCGCCGGGACTAACGGAAAGGGTTCGACGGCTGCGGCAATTGCCTCCATCCTTCATGAGAGCGGTTTCAAGGTCGGCCTTTTTACCTCTCCGCATCTCGTAAGTTTCACCGAAAGGATACGGATCGATAATCAGCCGATAACGGAAAGAGATGTAATAGAGACAGCCTCCATGCTCCATGATCTGATAGCCGGTACGGAGCTTAATCCCACGTTTTTTGAGGTTGTCACTGCAATGGCATTCAGTTACTTTGCTCAAAACAGCATCGACTGGGCGGTAGTGGAAACCGGCATGGGAGGAAGGCTTGACGCAACAAACATTATCAGTCCGGACGTAAGCATCATTACAAACATAAGCCTCGATCACTGCGAATTTTTAGGCAGCGGCATTTCCGATATCACCTTTGAAAAGGCGGGGATAATCAAACCGGGAATTCCTGTAATAACATCTTCCGGAAGGCCCGAAGTTGTAAAACAGTTGTCGGACATAGCGGAAAGCCGCGGGGCAGAGCTTCACGTCTACAACAGGGATTTCAGGGGCTCGCTGCTGCAGATGGACGAAAGGCGGATAACCTTCAACTATGCGGGGTACGGAAATTTCAGCGACCTCACAATGTCACTTGCCGGAAGATATCAACTCTACAACGCCTGCACTGCAGTGCGCGCCTGCGAGATTCTGCGAGATAAAGGTCACCCTGTTTCGGACGAATCAATAAAAAAAGGCTTGAGCAATATAAATCTCGAAGGCAGGCTGGAATGGATATCGGGATCTCCCCCTGTTGTCATTGACGGGGCGCATAACCCTGAAGCCGCCGGCTCATTGGCCGCTTCGGTCAAGGAAATTTTTCCCGATAAAAAGATCATCCTTATTGCCGGGATAATGGACGACAAGGACATCTTTGGAGTTTTAAGGCCCCTTGTCCTGATATCAGATCTTGTGGTTCTCACAAGACCCGGATATGAGCGGGCGGCCTCCCTTGAAAAGCTTGAGAAAAACCTGCTGGCCGTTAAGGAATCGGACGCGGACACTTCCGCAATGGTAATAACAGCCGCCACTGTGGGCGAGGCGCTGGACATCGCAAAAAAGAACTGCCGCAATGACAACATCATTCTTGTGACCGGCTCCTTTTACACAACTGGAGAGGTGAAAGAACTGACGGGAAGTAAGGGAGTCTTGACGGCTTTAAGAGAACAGGTGAGAGGTGAGGAAGCAAAATGAGAAGCGGAAGAAGACATGGAAGAAACATGTTCGCACGTCAAAATGCGAAAGTTTGTGTCATCCTCTTTTTACTTTTCAGTTCTTTTTTTTCTTCCTTAACTTCTTCGTTTGCCGAAGGGGAGGCGGACATTTCCGCAGACCGGCTTGAACATCTCTCTCAAACCAATACATATATAGCGAAGGGAGACGTCAGGATAGTTTTTGAAGGGGCCACATTGAGGGCCGATGAAATAACCCTTAACAACGCCACGGGGGATGCCGTAGCCACAGGGAATGTTGCTTATGAAGATACGGAAGCAGTCATAAGGGCCGACAAAATCGAAATGAATGTAAGGACAAAACTCGGCGTCCTCCGTAACGGCGATATCTTCTACAAAAGACAAAACGCATTCATACATGGCGAAAACATAAAGAAAGTCGGAGATACGACATTTTCCATAGACAAAGCCGCATTTACCACCTGCGATGCGGAAATACCGGCATGGCACATCTCGGGCAAAGACATAACGGTCACTCAACACGACAGTTTAAGCGCCTGGCATACAAAGTTCTATATTAAAAACACCCCTGTCCTTTACACGCCGTATTTTTTTGCGCCCCTTATCAGGCAGCGTCAGACGGGATTTCTTTTCCCGTCCTTCGGTTACAGCAGCACAAGGGGACGTTACTATAAACAGGGCTTTTTCTGGGCAATAGAAGATAATCAGGATGCCTCAGTCTATCTGGATTATTATTCGGAAAAAGGCCTGGCAGAGGGACTGGATTACCGTTATATACTGGGTCCCGAAACTAACGGTGAATTCTGGGCATACCATGTAAGAGACAACAATCCGGACAGAGACCTGTATGAATTCAAAACCTATCATAACCAAAAGCTGCCGCATGATATTTCCGGCTATCTCAAGCTTCATGCGGTGAGTGAATCCGATTATTACGAGACCCTCGACTCGACGTCTTTCGGCCGCTTCGGGTTGTCATCCTGGGAATCCAGCCCCTTTGGATTTGCATCGGAAGAAAGGCTGCAGAAATATCTTGAATCAGACCTCCATATATCGAAACCATTTGACGCAGGCAGGACCTATTTTTTAGCGCAGGCCAGACAAAGCCTCGAAGGCAAATCCAATGAGATACCGCAAAGTCTCCCCGAAGCCGGCTTCATCGTCAACACAATGTCCGGAGGCCCTTTTTCTTTCAACGCCTCGTTCACAGGCGTCAACTTCTGGAGGAAAGACGGGCAAAAGGGCCAACGGTACGATATCAATCCGAATCTTTATCTGAGCTTCGGCAGGGCCGTCAATATCACGCAAAAAATAGGGCTTCGCGATACAGCCTATTTTCTTGACAACCCGACGGTCAGCCAAAACAGGTTTCTCTATGACCTCAGCACCACATTTACAACCAGGCTGCTCAAGACATACCCGGCATTTGTTCACCTTATTGAGCCGTCCGTGGAATATGAATACATCCCGTCTTCCGATGACGAGGACATCCCCTTCTTCGACTCAATCGATACAATCCCGAAGACAAGCAGCATCAATTATTCCTTTACCAACAGGCTTTCAGGGTCAACTTCACTGAACCTGGAATCAAGGTTCAGACTCTCTCAAAGCTACAGTCTCCTTGACGTAGATGAAAACTTCTCGCCTGTACTGGCAGAGGCCGTCCTGTCAAGCGATAATGCAGACCTCCATCTGAACTCCTCTTATAATGTCTATGACGGACAGTTGACCGAGACCGTCGCCTCCCTGACATTTAGGGGACCAAAAGGCTATTTGACCCTTGGAGAAAACTACAGACGCGCTTCAGAACTCGACCAGATGACATTTGAAGCCGGCCTTAATAAACCGGTAACGCTCTACAATAAACCGCTCCCCGTCGATCTGATGGCGCGGCTGTGGTATGACCTCAATGGGAACGGAATCCAGGAGCTTACTTTTAAGACCACCTATACAAGGCAATGCTGGGCGCTGGCGGTTTCCTATAACAGAAAACCCGATGAATATCAGATAATATTCGCAGTGGAGCTTAAGGGGCTTGGCACCGTGCAACTGGGCAGTCTGTAATGCAGGGCTTATCCGCGCTCTTTCTTGGCCTTATTCCAGAGAACTTCCATTTCGGCAAGCGTCATATCGGAGAGTTGTTTCCCTTCACGCCTTGCGGCTTTTTCCATGTAAATAAACCGGCCGGTAAATTTTCCAATCGTATTCCTGAGCGCATCTTCGGGATTTACATTCACGAAATTCGCAATCCTTACGAGCACAAAAAAAATATCGCCTAATTCGCTCTCGATTTCTTTCCGGTCCTTTTTGCCCAAAGCCTCTTTGAGTTCCGCGATCTCTTCATCAAGCTTGTCAAATACATCTTCGATCCTTTCCCAGTCAAAGCCGACCTTGGTCGCCTTAATCTGGAGCTTCCGGGCACGCAACAGAGCGGGCAGCGCCCTGGGTACGCCGTCGATTACGGATTCGTAGTTCTTCCCCTCCTTTTTTTTATGCTCCTGCCAATGCTCCATGACTTCCTGCGATGATTTTAACTTCCTGTCGCCGAATACGTGGGGATGTCTGTTGACCATCTTGCGGGCGATGCCGTCCACAACGTCATGGATGTCAAAAAGACCTTCTTCCTTTGACAACTGGCTTTGAAACAATATCTGAAAAAGGAGATCGCCCATTTCCTCCCTGATGCCTTCATGATCGTTTTCATCGAGAGCATCTATCAGCTCATAAAACTCTTCCACAAGAAACGGTTTAAGGCTGTCTCTGGTCTGCTCCCTGTCCCAGGGACATCCCCCAGGACCACGCAGTTTTGCCACAATATTTACCAATTCATCAAAGTTCACGGAAAAAGTATAACAGATTTTCCTTCCTCGGGGTTGTCCAAATAAGGCAAAATACTGTACCTGTGAGTCCTTGAAATCCTTGCAAAACCGAGGTGGTAAATTCAGGTTGACAATCAAAAGTTTGCCTCTCCGGGAAAGAAAGACATTTATATAATTTTTTTGCTATTCTTTTTAACAATAAGCTAAAATGAAAAAACTAAGTTACACTGTTGATAACAATCCGTTTTATTAAGTCTTATTGGGGGTAGGCATGTCGAAGTCTGCAATCATAAATATGGCAAGAATAACCGGGGGTGACGGAGATGAATTATCTTAGTCACAGAAAAAAAATTGTTTTAACATTTATTTTTGTGCTGTTTTCAATAACGACCTTAATAATAATGGCTGAAGGATTCTTGCGTCTTAAACGGTTAATAACAGGAAAAGAACCGACTGTGGATGATATCATAACATTAGCTCCCAAAACCTGCATAGCCGTTCCCATACCGAATGCAGTTTTCAGAAATGTTAAGATAAATTCGTTGGGTTTCAGAGGTCCGGAATTTGCAAACCCTAAACCTGCTTCTGTTATACGGCTGGCGTTTCTGGGTGGTTCTACAACTTTTTGTTCTGAAGCGAGCAATGACGATGCCACATGGCCTTATTTAGTTTGGAAAAAGCTTCAGGAAGAAAACCCAAATCTTAAATTCGATTATGTCAATGCCGGCGTATTGGGCCATACTACAAAAGATTCACTCGTCATGCTGAAACACAAGGTAAAACAATTAAATCCTGATATAATCATTATTTATCATTCAACCAATGACCTTCTTTCCGATTTAAGGGAATTAGCCAGGAAGAGAGGAATTAGCGATTCCCAGTTAAGCAAGAAAAGCATATTAGATTATTTTTTGCTCTGGAGGAATTTTAAAAAAACTACCAAGCTTTTTATCAACAAAAGAAAATCATATGAGCTCTATAGAAACAAAGTTGAATTTGGATACGATCCGGAAAAGTTGTCGGTTAATTTCAGGAACAGGCTGCAAACCCTGATTGAAGAAAGTCAAAAGACTGCAAGCATAGTTGTAGTTATAACTCAATCATATAAACTCAGACGTGAACAACCGGATGAAGAACAATTTCGCAATATGTTATTAATGTCTTACTATCTGCCTTTTATAACCCACACTGAACTTCTGGAGGGATATGAGGAGTACAATAAGATAATTCGGGAGATGGCACAAAAAACAGGTGTAATACTTGTAGAGAAAGAATTCGATATCCCGGGAAATGATACTTACTTTGCCGATACCATACACTTCAACGATCAGGGGAATATATTAATGGCTAAAAGAGTAAGTGATGCGCTGGCCGGTTCTCCTGTTATCGGTAATTACTTGAAAAGCAGGGTAATGGCCCCGTCAACTGCATTATTGCATTAGTCAGCATTGAAATGTCATTTAACAACTTATGGAAAAGATTTTATCTATTCTAAGATGCCTTCATCCGATCAGTTTTAATTCCTTTGAATTTATTCTTCTGTTCCTGCCGATCACATTGATTATTTACTTCTATTTAAACCACAGGAAACTGATTGTCGCTGGCAGGCTGTGGCTTATGTTCATAAGCCTCCTTTTTTATTCTTTCTGGAGTTTTCAGTACGTGCCTTTGATTCTCATGTCAGTACTTATTAATTATGGATTAGGTATTGCTATAGCTTCCTGCCTGCATGAATTGTTTAAAAAATTATGGTTAACTGCAGGTATTGTTGTCAATGTTGCGTTTCTCGGCTATTTTAAATATACTGATTTTTTTCTTTCAAACGTAAATGCGCTGTTAAGTACAAATCATGATTTACTTCATCTGGCCCTGCCCCTGGGAATAAGTTTCTACACATTTGCGCAGATCGCTTATCTTGTCGATACATATAAAAGTGAAGTTTATGAATCCAGCCTGATTGATTACATTATTTTTATCACTTTTTTCCCTCGCATAATAGCCGGTCCCATTGTCCACCATAAAGAAATAATGCCGCAATTTAAGAACATGCGTTCAAAATTATTAAGTTATAAGAACCTGTCTCTGGGCCTTTTTCTGTTTGCTCTTGGATTAGTTAAGAAAGTGTTGATCGCTGATTATTTTATGGAATGGGCAGATCATGGGTTTAACAATGCCGTAGCGCTATCATTTATGGAAGCATGGATAACCAGTTTGAGCTACACATTTCAAATTTATTTTGATTTCTCAGGATATACCGATATGGCATTAGGAACAGCGATGATGTTTAATATCAGGCTTCCCATGAATTTCAACTCTCCTTATAAGGCATTAAATATTCAGGATTTCTGGAGAAGATGGCATATAACTCTCACACGATTTTTAAGAGACCATATTTATATCCCTCTTGGCGGTAATAGAGTTGGCAGTTACAGAATTTATATGAACTTCATTATCGTATTCTTAATCGGGGGGCTCTGGCATGGCGCAAGCTGGATGTTTATCATTTGGGGAGCATTTCACGGCATTGGTATCACCGTTCACAGAATCTGGCAACAAAAGGGATATAAAATGAATAAAGCGCTGGCATGGATTTTAACATTTAATTTCATAAACATAACATGGATTTTTTTCAGAGCGAAAAAATGGGATGACGCGCTGCACATACTGAAGGGTATGACAGGACTACAGGATATATATTTTTTCGTGCCAAGAAACAATTTCCTGTTATTTGCCCTCATGTCAATTCTTTTATTGTTACTTGCGAGAAATTCAAACGAGCTGGCGATGAAATATAAACCTGTATTAAAAGTACAGTTGGCGATGGCGGTTTTAATGACTATTGGAATAATAAACCTAACAAAGATTTCCACTTTCCTTTATGTTAATTTCTGACAGTGTGATGACTTACAAGAGAAATTTACTTAACATCGTTATATTCACTATTGTAATGGTTTCAGTCCTGCTTTCCGTTAATTTCATTGTTGATCCATTTCAGCATTTCCGGAAGGCAGGTTTCTACAAGGTCACCTTTGATAACGATATACAAAGATATCTGAACAGCGGACTGCTCAAAAACTATAAATATGACTGTATCATAACCGGTACCTCGATGGTCCAAAACTTTTCTAAAAAAGAAGTTGATTCTCTGTTGAAAGTCGATTCCATAAAAGTGCCTTTCGCCGGAGGGACCGCTCATGAATTCAGTCAATTATTGGGGTATGCGATAAGTCAGAAGAAGGTCAAAACAGTTATATATGGTCTCGATGTTTTTTCATTTGCAGGTGATCCACTCAGGGTAACCGAGCGTCCAAAATTCCCATTCTATTTATATAGTGACAGCATATTGAATGACATCAGATATCTCGTTGATTTTAAAAATCTGTTGAACCAGATGACCAGGGTGCTTTCAGCAAATATTGGTGGGAATGTAAATACCGACCTCAATGAAGCGTACTCATGGTATAAAGAGGCGGTTTTTTCAAAAAAAGTTACACTGGACGAATGGCGGGCAAGGAAAGAAAGATTCGATACAAGTTTCAAGTATGAAAATTATACATACGACAAATTGGAGACAAATTTTAGCCGCAATATATTGCCCCATATTCAGCAAAATCCCAAAATCAAATTCATTATATTTTTTCCACCTTATTCAATTTTGGCATGGAAAGATATTCAGGAAAAAGGGTGGATGAATGACGCGCTTCGTTTGAAAAAATATATTTTTGAAGCAACAAGACAGATGGAACATATAGAAATTTATGACTTCCAGGATATTGAGGATATTACTCATAGCCTCGATAATTACGCAGATCTGACTCACCATTCTCATGTAATAAATAGGATTATCGCTGAATCGTTCGTTAGAAACGAATACTTACTGAATGAGTCGAACATCGATTATCGATTAGATAATCTTCGACAACAAGTGAACAAGTACAGATTACCATAGCCTTGGTGAGACGTTTTTTTTAATTTCTGGCAGAGTCCCGAAATAGCGCATTAATGGTAAAACAATAAAGAATATAACTCATTGAGTATTTGTTAATAAGTTAGTCAAAAGGGGCTTGATGCAATTTCAGAGAGCTCAAAAACAAAAACAGAGAAAACACGTAGTTATCAAAAACCTTTTTTTCATAGTTGACAGTGTCAAGAATTTTGGGCATGTCAAGTTTTTTGTGTAAACGCCTTATGTAGTATATTCATGCCAAAGGCATTTTCCCTTCAAACAGTATAGCAAATTGATTCAGAGCTGATTT
>QZJG01000064.1 GCA_003599275.1 Nitrospiraceae bacterium
ATATAAGCGTAAGGGGGGATATATTTGATGATGACGACGTAGGGGCGGGGTTGCCCCGCCCTCATGAAACGTTGTGTTCAGAGGATGAATTTAAAAAACGGGCGGCAGAAGTCTATACGGACTATGAAACACAATATAAAAAGCGTTTCAGATGGTTGAGGTCAAGCCTTTTTTTAAAGGACTTGGCTGTTGACCTTAATAAGGACATTGAATCATTGATGAGAATTTTTCTCAAATGTGGGGACTGGATACCGGAAAAGGACACAAAATTAGATGCACTCTATAATCTCATTGCAAAAAAGCATCCGACAGACAAGATAATCGTTTTCAGCCAGTTTGCCGATACTGTCCGTTATCTTGAAGCAGAGCTTAAGAATAAAGGTGTTACAAAGCTTAGCGGCGTTACTGGTGATTCAGATGATCCCACAGAAATAGCGTGGCGGTTCAGCCCGGAAAGCAATGAAAAACGAGATAAGATAAAACCCGAGGATGAATTGCGCGTTCTCATTGCAACAGACGTCCTCAGCGAAGGACAGAACCTTCAGGACTGCTCTATTATTGTAAATTTTGATCTCCCCTGGGCCATTATCAGATTAATACAGAGAGCTGGCCGTGTAGACCGTATAGGACAGAAGGCGGAGAATATTATCTGTTACTCCTTCCTTCCTGCGGACGGGGTAGAACGCATAATAAGGTTGCGCGCAAGAGTACGTACCCGCCTGCAGGAGAATGCAGAGGTTGTAGGAACAGATGAGGCTTTTTTTGAAGATGATCGTAATGACCAAATCATACTTGACCTTTATAATGAAAAGTCCGGCATCCTTGACGGCGATATTGATGGAGAAGTAGACCTTTCATCCTATGCTTACCAAATCTGGAAGAATGCTATAACAGCAAATCCTGAATTACAAAAGATCATCCCTGCTTTGCCTCAGGTTGTTTATTCAACGAAGGCGATCAACACACCCCTTAATCCCCTCTCAAGAGGGGAATTAAATCTACCCTCTCCCCCCTTTGGCAAAGGGGAGGCATCTTCCCCTCTTGAGAGGGGTGCAGGGGTGTGTCCCGAAGGCGTCCTCATTTATTTAAAAACAGCAGAAGGCAATGACGCATTAGCCTGGATTGATAAAGAAGGCAGGAGTGTTACCGAGTCTCAATATGAGATTTTAAAGACTGCGGAGTGTTTACCCGAAACTCCCGCAATCTCCCGCGCTGACAATCATCACGAACTGGTGCAAAAAGGTGTTGAGCTGATAATTGATGAAGAGAAATCTGTCGGTGGACAATTAGGAAGGCCGTCAGGGGCAAGATTCCGAACATATGAAAGACTTAAGCGTTATGTCGAAGAAGTCAAAGGCACTCTCTTTGAGTCACAGGATCTCCTGAAAGCTATTGATGAAATCTACCGCTATCCTCTCAGACAAACAGCGATAGACACACTCAACCGGCAGTTAAGAAGCGGTATTTCTGATGAAACTCTTTCGCAGATAGTAATTACTTTGCGTAACGAAGGACGACTCTGCGTAATCCATGAAGAAGAACAGATACAGGAACCGAGGATAATTTGTTCAATGGGCTTATTAAAGAAATCGCCTTGAACGTTATATATAAAAAATAATGGATAACTCAAAGGATACTATTTAATATGCAAAAACATGGAGGGATATGGCAAAAAAGGATTTGGCAGTAATAGGGAATAAGTCTTTTGAAGATTTAAAAAAGGTGAATGAGCATGGAGCAGAACACTGGAGCGCGCGGGAGCTCCAGCCTCTTTTAGGATACAGCCAATGGAGGCGTTTTGAAGACGCCATTAAAAGAGCCGTAACTTCCTGCAAACAATCAGGGAATATACCTGATAACCATTTTGCCGGCGTTGGCAAAATGGTCAAGCTTGGCTCAGAGAGTGAAAGAGAAGTTCAGGATTACCATCTTTCCCGCTTTGCCTGCTACCTTATCGCACAAAACGGTGATCCGCGCAAACCTGAAATTGCTAATGCCCAGAAGTACTTCGCCATTCAGGCCCGCAGGCAGGAGGTTTCCGATGCAATTGCCGCAGATATCGAACGTCTGGAGCTTCGTAAGCAGACTGCCGAAGAATTCAAGGCGTTATCAGGCGCGGCGAGGGACGCTGGAGTACATGACAGGATGTTCGGTGTTTTTCACGATGCCGGATATAAAGGCATGTATGGAGGGCTTGGCAGAGACGCGATTAAGAAACATAAGAATATCCCTGAAAAAGAAAATCTTATGGACCGCATGGACACAACGGAACTTGCGGCAAATCAATTCCGTATGACACAGGCTCGCGACAAACTGGCTCGTGATCGAGTGAAAGACCAGCAATCTGCGATCAAGACTCATGAAGGTGTAGGCAAAGAGGTTAGGGAAGCTATCAGACGTATCGGCGGGACACTGCCGGAAGAACTGCCGCCTGCTGAACATATCAAGAGTGTTGCAAAACGGGTAAAGGGCGTTGCTCCAAAGCTGGAATTGAAAGAGACAGATGCAAAAGGGTTAATTGGTAACCCGGAAGATACTACAAAATGAACCTTGACATCACAAGAGTCCGAAATCTTCTGCAGGAATTCGATTTCAGGACAATCTTTATAGAAGAGCTTGGCTGGGACCATTGCGGCAATAGTCATGAAGTATCTATCGACGGTCATGTTTTCAACTTAATTGCGGTTGCAGAGAAACGGGGAATGGTGGCCTTTCTGTGCAGCTCTCTAAGCAACGGCAATATCCCTGACTATGCAGTCAGACGCAAGATAGAGAGGCAAATTGCAAAGTCTGTCCATGAGCATTTAATCATCTACAACGATAATTCAAAGACCACTCAGATTTGGCAGTGGGTAAAGCGTGAAGCAGGTAAACCTACAGCCTGCCGCGAACATGCATATCATGTTAAGCAGCCGGGAGATTCCCTGATTCAAAAGCTTCAGGCTCTCGCCTTCAGCCTTGAAGAAGAAGAGAGCCTGACCATAGTAGCAGTAGCCGGTCGCGCCCGTGCAGCATTCGACATCGAGCGCGTCACCAAGGCGTTCTACCGCGACTTCGACACCCACCGGAAAGCCTTTCTCACGTTCATTGACGGCATCGCTGAAGTTGCCGACCGCGAGTGGTATGCCTCGGTCATGCTCAACCGCCTGATGTTCATCTATTTCATCCAGCGCAAGGGCTTCCTCGACGGCGACCACAATTACCTTCGCAACCGTCTCGACCGCTGCAAAAAAGAACAGGGCAAGGACAAGTTTTATAATTTCTACCGTTACTTCCTGCTCCGGCTGTTCCACGAAGGCTTCGGCAAACGCCGCAAGGACCGCGCGCCGGATTTGGAAAAGTTGCTCGGCAATATTCCTTATCTCAACGGCGGCCTGTTCGACGTGCATGAACTTGAAAAGCCCGAGCGCTACGGTAAGGACATCCAGATTCCCGACAAAGCCTTCGAGCGGGTCTTCGATTACTTTGACCAATACCAGTGGCATCTCGACGAACGCCCGCTTCGCAAAGACGACGAGATCAATCCCGATGTCCTCGGCTATATCTTCGAGAAATACATCAACCAGAAACAGATGGGGGCGTTTTACACGAAGGAGGACATCACTGAATACATCAGCAAGAGCACTGTTATCCCATTTCTGTTCGATGCCGCCCGCGCGAAGTGCAAGGTGGCCTTTGAAAATCCCGGTGGCCCGACTGTTTGGGATTTACTCCGTGAAAATCCTGATCGCTACATCTATCCTGCCGTGCGTCACGGCGCGGACAAAAAACTGCCACCGGAAATCGCCGCCGGCCTTGACACCACCAAACCAGACTTGATCGAACGCCGCAAGGCATGGAACAAACCCGCGCCCGGCGACTACGCCCTGCCCACAGAAATCTGGCGTGAAGTCGTCGGCCGTCGTCAGCGTTATGAAGAAGTCAGAAGGAAGCTCGCTGCAGGTGAAGTGCGTGAAGTCAACGACTTCATTACACTCAATCTCGATCTCCGCCAGTTTGCGCAGGATGTCATCCAGAACTGTGAAGGCCCGGACCTGCTCATGGCCTTGTGGAACGCTATCACTACCATCACCGTACTCGATCCCACTGGCGGCTCGGGCGCTTTTATCTTTGCCGCGCTCAACATCCTCGAACCGCTCTACGAAGCCTGCCTCGATCGCATGGAAGCGTTCCTGTCCGAGTGGGGAGATAACGGACGCAAGGCCCATCCGAACTATCACAAGAAATTCACCGAAGTCCTCGCCCGTGTGGACGAACACCCGAACCGGCGCTACTTCGTCCTGAAGTCCATCATACTCAATAACCTCTACGCCGTGGACATCATGGAAGAGGCGGTGGAGATCTGTAAATTGCGCCTGTTCCTCAAACTCGCCGCGCAGGTCGAGCCGGACAGCACGAAAGACAACCTTGGCATCGAGCCGCTGCCGGATATTGATTTCAACATCCGCGCCGGCAATACGCTTGTCGGCTACGCCACCTATGACGAGGTCAAGCGCGCCGTTACCAGTGCGCTGGACTTCGACAACGCAATGGGGAAAATCGAGATCAAAGCAGCCGATCTTCAGCAGGCGTTCGATAAGTTTCGAGAATACATGCTGGCTGGTGACGGTTCTGTGCCCACTGAACACAAGCTGGAGCTCCAGAAACGACTCAAGGCGCTTGAAGACGAACTCAACCGCCACCTCGCCGGTGAATATGGCGTGAAGGTGAGCGACAAAGCCGCCTATGCCAAATGGGTGAAGTCCCATCAGCCGTTCCACTGGTTCATCCAGTTTTACGGCATCATCAATAGCGGCGGTTTTGATGTCATCATCGGTAATCCGCCGTATGTGGAAATGTCAAAGATTCGAGATTATGCCATTCGAAATCTTCGAACAACAGCGTGCGGAAATCTGTATTGTCCAATGCTGGAAAGATTCGCGGCATTGGGCATGCGAGGATTCAGACTTGGTGTGATTGTGCCGCTCAGTCTGTCTTGCACGGAGCGAATGAATGAATTGCGAGATGTTCTCGTATCGCGCCTCGGCGAGGCTTGGGTAAGCCATTTTTCGGGCGATGCAAATCCGTCCAAACTTTTCGAAGGCGTGAAATTTCGGTTGGATATTTTACTGGGTGTTGGCGGCTCACAGTTTTCTCTATGGTCGAGTCAGTATCTCAAATGGTTCGCCGACGCCCGTCCCACCCTGTTTACAGACATTACCTACACAAGAGCGCCCCAGAAACTGTGGCATTTGAATCTATTCCCAAAACTTGGTTCAGAACTGGGCCAAAGCGTGATGGAGAAGCTTCTGCGCCAACCCCCATTGGCGAACTGCACCTCAGCAACCGGCAGAACAATCTACGTGCATCGTGTGATCACAATGTTCGTGAAATGTTTCGACACTGTTCCCTACTTTCGCAACGAAACCGATGGTGTTAAAAAATCCGAAGATTACAAGCCATACCAGTTTACACCGAATGAGAGGGCCGAGGCTGCGGTGGCCGTTCTAAATAGCTCCACATTCTTCTTCTACTTTGTTGTGTTGGGCGACTGCTTCCATTGCGGCAAAGAGTTCGTGCTTCAATTTCCTTTTGATCTCGCTGGCGCACAGGAGAGTTCCGGCACGCAGCTCCCTGAAATTGCCCAGCGGCTTATGCGTGATCTTAAGCATAACGCCATTCGCAGACGCACAGTTTCGGAGATGAGAGGCGCAGTGGAATACGACGAGTTCTGGCCAAGTAAATCCAAACCCATCCTCGACGAAATCGACACGGTGCTGGCGAAGCACTACGGGTTCACGGCGGAGGAGTTGGATTTCATCCTGAACTATGACATTAAATACCGCCTCGGCCGTACTGCCGAAACCGAGGACTAATGAGAGGGCTCCCCAGACAGGCAAAGAGCGCGCTCGAAAAAGCGCGCGATTCAGGGCTGCTCGCCGTCGAGGTCTACAATAAGCCCGCCGTGAAATTCAAATCGGGCTGTTACATCAGTCTCATGGTCATCGCGTGGACCTCCCTTCTCCACGCGGTCTTTTTCAAGCGGAAGTTTAAGCCATTCTACAAGAAAGAGAATGGGCGCTACATGACCGTCGATGGAGATTTCAAATATTGGGAACTGGACGAGTGTCTGCGACAGTATTTCAAAGCCGACACCGGCAATCCCGTCCGCAAGAACTTGGAGTTCTTCATCCCACTCCGAAATAAGATTGAGCACCGTTCAATGCCGGAAATCGACGCGAGCATCTTCGGCGAGTGTCAGGCCATGCTGCTGAACTTTGACGAAATACTGGAAAAAGAGTTCGGCACGAAATACTGTCTACGGGAATGCCTTTCGTTCTCATTGCAAATGTTCCCGTCGGCGGAAAGCTTGGTAACGGCGGTAATGCATCATCCAGACACTAAGCCGGTTGTGGAGTTCATTCAACAATACCGTTCCACGATTTCTCAGGACATCACAGCCAGCGGAAAGTATTCCTTCAAGGCTTTCCTGATTCAGGTAGCCAATCACAAAAGCGAAAACGCGCTGCCTATCCAGTTCATCCACTACGACAAACTTTCGGAAGAACAGCGGAAGCAGGTATCGCAATTTGGCGCGATGGTGAAGTTCAAAGAAGTTCCAGTCGCGAATCTGAACATCATGAAGGCTGGCGAAGTTGTGAAAAAGGTGCAAGGAGCACTCGGGAATCCAAAGATTCAGCGGGGCAATAGACAGGTTGATCGATTTAACCTGACCGTCCATGCGGTCTGCTGGAAGAAATACAAAGCTCGCCCGTCTGGCGGAAGCTCAAATCCAGAGCAAACGGACTACAGATATTGCATCTATGACAAGATGCACAACGACTACGGGTTCACCCAGGCTTGGGTCGATTTCATAGTTGAGAAGCTTCGTGATCCAAAGGAATTCGACAGTCTTTACAAGATTGTGCCTCCTGCTGCGGGAACTTCAATCGCGTGAAGCCCGCATTCTTAAACACCGCCGATACCCGATATCCGAATCGACTGCGCGAGCGGTTGGGTGACGATGCGCCTGCTCAACTCTCTGCCCTCGGCAATCTCGATTTGCTCGCGTTACCCAAGACCGCGCTATTCTGCTCCGTCCGTTGCCCCGGCCATGTCATCCTCACGGCCTACGACCAGGCCGCCAAGTGGCGCGACGCCGGTCGCTGTGTCGTCAGCGGCTTTCATTCGCCGGTGGAGAAGGAATGTCTTCGCATCCTTCTGCGCGGTTCTCAACCCATCATCATTTGCCCCGCCCGCACACTACCGCAGCGCATCCCGCCGGAGTGGAGGCAACCGCTGGCCGACGGGCGCTTGCTGGTCCTCTCTATCTTTCGAGCGGGAGAAAAACGCATCACAGCCGAACTCGCCACCCGCCGCAACGAGTTTGTCGCCGCTCTCGCCGATGACGCCTGGTTCGCCCACATCACCCCTGGCGGTCAAGCCGAACGCCTCACCCAGCGGCTCACCAAATGGCGAGGGATAGAGTGAGGGGATCAAATAAAAACCGGCTGACCGGTTTTTGGGATTATCCCGGCTTCCTCAGCTCTTGAGAAGAGTTCGAGCACTGCCTTTTCACCTTCCTCTCCGAGGTCGAGCGAGTAATCATTCACATAGAGATTTATGTGCTGATTTATGACTTCCTCTGAAAGCTCCTGCGAGTGCTGTTTAATGTATTCCATTGATTCGGAGCGGTGGTTGAAGGCATATTCAACGCTCTGCCTGATCAGTGTATTGATTGTATTATTCAGAGTGCTGCCAAGGGCTTTTTTTGCAATAATTCCACCAAGAGGAATAGGGCGGCCTGTTTCTCCTTCCCACCAGTCGCCGAGGTCGATAAGCTTTTTCAATCCGTATGAAGGATAAGTGAACCTGCTTTCGTGGATTATCAGACCTGCGTCGACTTCCTCATTAGCAACCGCGTTCATAATGCGGTCGAAGGGCATCTCGACAAAGACAGGGGCAAGTCGATACGACTCGATTCCGAGGGGCAAGGGGCAAGTAGATACGATCGGAGATTCGTGCCGAACTCGATTCCGAGGGGCAAGGGAAGACCCGTACAACTGCAAAAGCAAAAAGGCCGTGGTCAGTTTTCCGGGGATGGCGATTTTTTTATTCTGCAATTTCTCCATTGTGTAATCATGCTTTGTCACAACAAGGGGTCCGCATCCTCTTCCGAGTGCCCCGCCTGCTTTCAGAAGCGTGTATTTCTCACGAAGATGCCCGAATGCATGACAGGAGATTTTTGTCAGATCAAGTTCTGCATTCAGCGCCTTCCGATTCAATGTCTCAACGTCAAGGAGGACTTCCCTGAATTTCAGATCGCCGGTGTTGATTTTCCCGTGAATCAGCGCGTAGAAGATAAATGTGTCGTTAGGGCAGGGGGAGTAGCCGAGTGAAATGGTTTTCATTTTATCTGAATGTCCTTAAATTAGAATACCGGACTTATATTCTAAACAAATTGTCCCGGTTTTTCATGATAGTATTTAGATATGTTCCCGACTGCTGAAGAGATCTATATCAGGCTCGGTTTTTTCATAACGGTGCTGGCCGCTATGGGGACACTGGAGCGTACAACGCCGAGGCGTGAATTAGTGACCTCAAAAGGGCGGCGGTGGTTCAGCAATCTTTCGATATCGATTATCGACTCGGTTTCCGTGCGATGGACCATTCCGGTTGCAGCGACCGGAATGGCGATACTGAGCGCTGAGCGAGGGTGGGGGATTTTTCACATGATGGAAATACCCGGGCCTGCCGCCGGTTTAATAACACTCGCAGTTCTTGACCTGATCATTTATCTCCAGCATTTCATGTTCCATCACGTCCCGCTCTTCTGGAGGGTCCACAGGATGCACCACACGGACCTCGATATCGATGTAACAACAGGCGTGCGTTTTCATCCCTTTGAAATACTCCTTTCAATGGGCATAAAAATAGCAGCAGTGGCGGCGCTCGGTCCGCCGCCGTGGTCAATCCTTGTCTTTGAAGTCCTGCTTAATGCCACCTCACTGTTCAACCACAGCAACGTCTTCATACCTTCCGGCTTTGACCGCGTGCTGCGGCTGCTCGTTGTCACTCCCGATATGCACCGCGTGCATCATTCTGTAATTATTAAAGAGACCAACAGCAACTTCGGCTTCAACTTCCCGTGGTGGGACAGGCTCTTCGGGACATACCGCGCGCAGCCGGTCAAAGGGCATACCGGAATGGTAATAGGCCTTGCAGATTTCAGAGACCCGGAGAAGCTCACGCTGCTGCGGCTTCTTGCCATTCCCTTTAGATAAGACCTGCCTTTCTCACGTCTTCAATCGTATCGATATCGGAAAGCGTTTCTGTAAATGCCACGGAACAGGCGGCTTTCTTTGCCTGCCCGATGCTTTTCTTCAGGGTCTGATCGGACGACCACGGCACGTCTTCAAAAATGTCCTTAACGAGTTTCCTCATTCCTGCCAGATAATAGCCCCCGTCTTCTGCAGGGCCGTACACGATGTCATTATGAGACAGCAATTCGAAAGCCTTCTGAATTACCGGCTCCGAAAGGTCCGGGATATCAGCGCCGACGAGGGCCGCTTTCTGAAAGCCTGCATGAAACACCTGCTTGAACGCATGAAACATTCTCATGCCGAGGTCTCCTTCCGGCAGGGAAATAAGGTTTAATCCGAAGCGACTGAAATAGCCTTCTGCGTTTCCGGGGGCGTATGCGATAAAGGTGTCCACGCCCGCGATTGCTCTCAATTTGTGTACGGTGTTTTCAAGAAGATATTTATACAGCCCGACAATTTTCACGTCCGGCATATGTCCGGCGAGCCTGGTTTTTACATTTCCCTTCTCGGGATATTTTGCGATGATTATCAGGGCGTTTTCATTCGTCATCTTACATCCTTGTAACGTCGGACCAGTTTTTCCGGAGATACTTTCAGAAACGTATACGAGAACGCGTTAAACCAGTCCCGCTGGGTTGTATATATGATTCCTTCTTTAAGCCAGCGTCTCGGCGAGGCCGTTATGGAAGGTTTAAGAAAAACTATCTTTCCCGTTTTCTTTAATCTCAGGGAAATTTCTATATCTTCCATAAGCGGGATATCCGCAAAACCCCCGAGGCGATCGAAGGTCTCTTTTCGCATGAACATGCCCTGGTCTCCATAGATCAAAGACGTCAGCCATGCCCTGAGGTTCGTCCCCCATTCGATTAACCTGAAACAAAGGCCCGGGTGGGCGATGCCGAGAGTGAACGCGCCTGCCGCTATAGGGCCGCTCCTTAATGTTTCCCTGATAATATGGAATGCATTAAAAGGCAAAATGCAATCGGCGTGAAGAAACAGCAATATTTCTCCAGCGGCCTTTTTTGCGCCGAAGTTCATCACATTTGCCCTGCCGGTCTTTGCCTGAAAAACTTTTTCCGTAAATTCGGAGGCTATGAGCATGCTCCTGTCAACGCTCCCGCCGTCTACTACGATCAGTTCTTCATTGCCGGACAGCGTCAACCGGCCCAGGGTATCGCGAAGGACCTTTGCCTCATTCAGCACGGGCACTATTACGGATATTTTTATTGGCTCTCACCTCATGGATATAATTTGATACAAAAATTGTATCACGTTTTAAATAATGCGGGAAAAAACTCCTGATATAATGATGGTAGATGACCTGTACGGGGCCGCTATGGGACACATTGGCTATAAATACACTAAACAGACAATCGTAATTATTGTGATTGCCGCCCTGATCGCAATTTTTTATGTCTTCAATCTGAGGGACTACCTTTCTCTTGACTATATAAAAGAATCAAGACATAAGTTTTCAATTTTATACAGCGAGCGCCGCGCTGCAGTGATTGCCGGGTACATGCTTGTTTATATTCTTGTTACGTCGCTTTCCCTGCCGGGCGCGACAGTGATGACACTCGCGGGCGGGGCGTTATTCGGATTAATAACAGGAACTGTCATAGTGTCTTTTGCGAGCACGATCGGGGCGACATTGGCCTGTTTTGTCTCGCGGTCTGTTCTGAGGGAATGGGTCCAGGGGCGCTTCGGCGACAAATTAGCGACGGTAAACAGGGGCATTGAAGAGGACGGGCCGTTTTATTTATTCACTCTCAGACTGGCCCCGGTCTTTCCGTTCTGGCTTGTTAATCTTTTAGCGGGACTGACAAATATGCCGTTGCGGACCTTTTACCTGGTTTCACAAATCGGCATGTTGCCGGGCACTATCGTATATGTAAATGCGGGAAAGGAGCTGGCAAAGGTAGAATCGCTTTCAGGGGTCCTTTCTCCGGGATTAATCGGTTCATTTGCGCTTCTCGGACTGTTCCCGCTTGCGGCAAAAAAATCGCTTGCATTTTATAAATCGAGGAAAGCGGACAAAATATGAAACCTAAGTCACGGATAGTATGGAAGGGAGGTGACTATGACGAAGTATGATTTTGATATAGCCATTCTCGGCGGAGGCGCAGCCGGGTTGACTGTTGCCTCTGGCGCAAGTCAGTTCGGAGCAAGGACGCTGCTTATTGAAAAAGAAAAGGCCCTCGGAGGCGACTGCCTGCACTACGGCTGTGTGCCGAGCAAGACGCTTATCAGGACAGCCCGTGTCTATCATCTGATGAAGAATGCAAAAAAGTTCGGCTTGCCGGAAGGTGAAATAAGACCCGTAGACTACAGGGAAGTTGTGAAACGGCTCCGCTCGGTGATTGAGGTCATCCAGCAGCATGATTCTGAAGAGAGGTTCTGCAGGCTTGGCGTGAAGGTGGAATTCGGCGCGCCGTACTTTACCGACGAGCATTCCGTAAGAATGAACGGCAGGACATATTCTGCAAAAAAATGGGTCATTGCCACGGGATCTTCACCCGGCATACCTGAGATAGACGGCATTGAAAAAACGCCCTACATGACGAACAGGGAAATATTCTCACTTGACAGCCTCCCGGAATCCATGATCGTCATCGGTGCGGGACCGGTAGCGATAGAGATGGCGCAGGCCTTCTGCAGGCTGGGCACAAGAGTTACCGTTGTTCAGCGGGGCGGTCAGATACTGAGCAAAGAGGACAAAGACATGGCTGACATGGTAATGCATGTCCTTGAGCGGGAGGGTGTAAGCTTTTATCTGAATTCGAAGGTGACCGGTACGAAGGCTTTAGCCGGTAGAAGAGAAGTTGTAATCGAAGACGGGCAGGGGCAAACCGTGTATCTCAGTGCCGGGAGCATATTTGTTGCAATGGGAAGGAGACCGAATATCGGGGGGACCGGGCTTGAGGGCATATCTCTCGGTTTCGATAATAAAGGTGTCGCTGTGGACAGCAGGATGAGGACCAATCACAAACATATATACGCGGCGGGAGATGTTACCGGAGAATACCAGTTCACCCATGCCGCAGGTTATGAAGGCGGTATTGTCCTCAGCAACGCCGTCCTTCATTTGCCCAGGAAGACCGATTACACTTACTTCCCGTGGTGTACATTCACCGACCCGGAGCTTGCAAGCATCGGTATGAATGAGAAACGCGCACGGGAAGCAGGCATTGAACATTCCGTCTGGACAGAAGAATTCAGGTCAAATGACAGGGGCATTGCAGAAGGGGAAGAGACCGGGCTGATCAAGATGGTCCTGGATAAAACCGGCAAGCCGCTCGGCGTGCAAATCCTCGGTCCTCACGCGGGAGAGCTTGTAAGTGAATGGGTAGCGGCCCTGAATGCCAACATAAAACTTTCAACGCTTGCGTCCTCAGTGCATCCCTATCCCACGCTTGCGGAGATAAATAAGAGAGTCGCCGGTAATTATTTTTCAGGCAGGATATTTTCAGACAAGGTGAGGAAGACCCTCAAATTCCTGTTTCAATTTAAAGGCAGGGCATGCGAGAAGAAAGATCGGGACACAGAGTGCCCCGATTGATTAATAGCCGTTAATAACCCGGACTTTTCCCTTTCATTCCCTTTCCCAGCGACTTGATATAGGCAACCATGTCTTTCATCTCCTGGGATTTCACGTCAATGGCCTTACCCTTATTGGCCATTGTGATGCATGCATTTATTGCTTCTTCAAGGCTCTTGAATTTGCCTGCAGGGTTGGTCCACTCTTTTTTGTCCTTCATCCCCGCTTTTTCCAGGCCCTTTCCGTCAGGATGGCATGAAGCGCATGACACACTGCCTCCAAAGGCTTTCGGATCATTAAAAAGGGTTTTCCCTCTTTCTTCCGGAAGCTGTTTTGCTGCAAAGGAAACCGAGAAGATCAGGCATAAAACTAATATGAGAAAAAAAGCTGTGCTTAAAACCTTCATTCTCTTTCACCTCCTTTATCCTGTTTTTGTTTTTTGCTAATTCAAAGATTAACACGTTTTGAATGAATGTCAAGCACGAAAAGCGTTTCGAAGTTGAGATCATGTCAAGCGCCTGTAAAAATTTGATACCACATCCGGATGCCGGTAATGGCGATGATCACGGCAATGGCGAGGCGCAGGTATTTTGTATTAACATTTTTGCTTGCCCTTCCGCCGATTTGTGCGCCGGGCACTGTCCCGATGACGAGGGCAATTGCATAGGGCCAGATTATCTGTCCTGTCGCCATTTTGCCGATAGTTCCTGTTACGGCGCCGAGAAGAACAATTCCCAGCGTACTGCCTATTACAATACGTGTCGGGATATTCAGAAGGTATATCATGACCGGGATGTAAATGAACGCTCCGGGCGCGCCGACCATTCCTCCGAAAGAGCCGATCAGAAGACTCGTTATTGACGCCAGAGGTTTGCTGTACTGAAGCTCATCGGGTGGAATATTTTCTCCCTGTTCGCGTTTGGGAATAAACATGACGATGGATGCGATAACAGCCATGGTAGCGAATATGGCCAACAGGAAATCACTTTTGGTATGTTTTGAAAATATGGAACCCGCAAGGTTTCCGATCGCGTTGCAAATGCCCATATACAAAAGAAGTGATTTGCTCACAAACCGGTTTTTGTGATGGACGATCAATCCTGAGAGCGAGGCCGAAAGGACCTGCACCATGCTGACTGCGGCCACTTCTTTCATATCGAGATGTCCGACGCCAAGAAGGGGAGGGACATAAAGAAGCAGGGGGATCATGAAGATCGCGCCCCCCAGACCGAGAAGACCGGACAGAAAACCGCCGCCGAGACCGAGCAAAACAAGAGTTATTAGAAATTGGATGTCCATTAAAACTTAGTGGTCATAGAAGGCATATATTTCGTTATTATTAACAATCTTGAAAATGGTATTTACAAACTGTCGAACCTGGATTCCCGCTAACGACATGCGGGAATGACGTTGCAAGTGTATAGATTATTATTAGCAGGCTGCTGAAAAAGTCGGTTTTCAATGTCATTGCGAGGAACGGTAGTGACGAAGCAATCTCAAACATATTGATTAATATAGAAGCGGATTGCTTCAC
>QZJG01000029.1 GCA_003599275.1 Nitrospiraceae bacterium
AGGCTCCCGGCCAGTCGGTTTCAAGGTTATTCCCATAATCCATCAGGCTGCCGGAGAGACCTGATCCGGACACATCCGCTACAGAATGTCCGCTGCCCTCATCCATACGGTAATAGGCCTTCAGTTTAGTGTTATCAACTTTGCATGCCCCTGTAAGTCCAAGCTCCTGATTCATGCACTCCTGTATATCGGCCTGTGATCTTGCGACTGTCCAGAACCTCACCTCATCGATTACACCTTCGAATTTAGCATTAGTTAGGATCGAATCAAAGCATAGAACTGGACTATAGCATGGAGTGGCCGTATTAAAAGTTACGCCATCAGTTATCATTCCAACCCATATACGATGTTCAGATGTATCTCCCGATACTCCGTCATTCCCTGCAAACAAAGAATTCGTTGATGCGCAGTTCGCAAAGACGCCATTGATATAAATGTCTATGTGCGGGGTCTCTGCCCGTCCTATATTAGCCAAGCCACCAGTACATTCAGCGTGGACCGCAGAATGATCTTCATTGACAACAACGCCAGCAATATGTGTCCATTCATCAACGTTGAGAGTTGCGCCTGATACAGCGGATGACAACGATGTAGAAGTATAAAAAGTTGTCTGTACCATAAATTTGGGCTGATTGTTGTCTACAAGCAACAACACTCCTCCTCCTGTGCTGTCATTGTTTCCAGAACTATATCGGGACAAAATACCGCCTTTGAGAGTCCCGCTTGTTATTCTCTTTACCCAAGCCTCGACAGTCAACTCGCCGGTCTGGTCGAACATTTTACCGCCCTGGTCGGGCATTTTAGAAGCCGCATAAAGAACTGTTTTGGTAAAAGAAGAAGCGTTGAAGTCGATTCCATAAACCCCGTCGTTTACCAGCGCTACCTTGGTCTGGGGCTCAGTGCCGCAGGCTGTCAGTATAAAACCGATACATAAGGCGGCAATTGCAATCAGGAAAAGCAGTGTGGATTTGTTCTTGATGTGGCCGATTAACTTCATGGTACCTCCTAAGGTTTTGATGGAATAAGATGAGAGACGGTAAATTATAATTGATAACCGAAAAAGATGTCAATCACAAAAAAGGAATTAATTTTTTACTGATAATTTCTGAAAAATAGACATAGAACTGTAAGCGCTCAAATCACCTGTGTCATTGCGAGAACCCGAAGGGTTAGTGGCAATCTCATCAGAAACTACGAGATTGCGGAGTTCATCCCGAGCGATAAAAAGAGATTGCTTCGGTCGTATCGACCTCGCAATGACGAAGCGAGGGACCTGCTCGCAATGACAACTTTCTATCTCTATTTTTCAGATAATTTCTTGACCGTTGCCCTGAATTCGGCAGGGTCGAGACCGGCTTCCTTTGCCGCAGCCTCAAAAACCAGCAGCTCTTTTTCAGTCAAGACCGGCCTTCCCCCCGACGCCATGTCTCTGGCTTTTGGCGCCCTGATCTTTGCCAGGTCCTCCAGCGCGCTATACAGCACATCTTCCCTTGAAGCCAAAATACCCGTCAGCGCCAGCCTTATCTGCAGTTGATCATTCAGAGGGTCCTGATCAACGACCTTTTTTACGGTCAGGACGGCATTATCATAATCCTTTTTAAGAATGAAGTTATCGGCAAGCGCCAGATACGGCCATTGGTTCTGTGGACCCAGCCGCATACATGCCTTTATCAGCTTCTCGGCCTTTGCAATATATGAAGGCTCATATGCGCCGATGTCATTATAGAAATTGATTGCAGTCATCCAGTTGTTCAGATTATAGGGATCGGCATCAATTATTAGGGGGATTTCTTTCGCCGTCGTCTGCACAAATTGTATGGCCCCTTCTATATCAAAGAGTCTGTACTTCAAAATAGTGTCCGCAAGCGCATGCATTAAAGCCATTACTTCAGCGTCTCCAAAGGTCTTCAGAGACAACGCCTCCAGAAAGTCTTTGCGCACGGGCAGGAATGATCTGTAGCGGTCTGCTGGATCCCCTTTTTCTTTTAGTACAAAGCCAATCCGGTTTGCGAGATATGATTCCCTGGCTGGTTTGTAATGAATGAAATAAGATGTGACGGAGAAAAGCGTTAATGCAAGGACGACCACTATTACCGATTTGGTCCCGGCCCTTTTTGAAGGGACACTGCTTTCTGAAAGTTTGAGTTCCCTGTAATTGAAGCTGTCGATATATGCCAATAAACCAAAAAAGACCAGATAAGTATTAATCGTGTCAAAGATAGACAGGTTCTGCAAAAAATAAACGACGAATGCGGTAACAAGTGTGACCGCACCGGCCTTGGCGATCAAATTATTCCGACGGGCATTTCTTATAACGTAAAAAGCGGCGCCGAAAATCGACAGATAAGACAGAAGACCGGGAATACCGGCATTGACCAGCCATTCCAAAACGATATTATGGGGTCTGTCCATGCCCAAATTCTGACCGTAGCGGAGAGGTCCTGTTGCGTATACGCTTATAAAGTTCTCCTGCCCCCATCCCAGAAAGGGCCTTTCTTTGATGCCCTCCCATGCAACCTTCCATGCAGCCACACGCGAAGAAATCGATTCGTCCATTGTAGCAGTGGCGAACCTCGGGGCCGCTTCCTGAAACTCATCGAATTTTTGGGGCAGGTCCGGCGTTTCATAAAAAATCAAAAATGCTGCCGGCAACAGGACACAGAGCGCAGCGACTGACATGGCCAGCTTCCGGTGCAGTCTTTCATTGGGAGTGTTCGGTCTCCCAAAGATATAAAAAAGACTGAAGAATATTACTCCTGATAACCCTGCCAATATAGGCCCGCGCGCAGCGGTAAGATAAATAACATATATAAATAAAACAATGGTCGAAAAAATTATGCCTTTTAAAAACTTCCCTCGCTCATTCAGGAATAAAAGAAATCCCGTGAAAATTACAAGAAGCATATATGAAGCAAGAAATGTGGGATGCCCGATAATGCCGTATTCTCTGTGTGGAAAGCCCTGTATTAGTTTATGATGCAGGGAGTACAGGGCAACAGCCGCGCCTGCGATAAAAAAAGCAGTCAGAAAAGCCGTCCGGTCTTTTGGGGATTTCAGGATGCTGGAGGTCACCATAAAATAAAAGAGGAGATGAAGGATAGTAAGGTAACCTTCCATCCGTTCATAGTTGGACCAGAAGCTCTTGTAGGGGTTGACTCCGAACAAATCGGCCACTCCGACTATAAGTGTAAATATTAATAGGGATGAAAGCAGAGGTGAATTCCGGGGCCTGTATTCTTTGTCTATAACCACAAGACCCAGCCACAATACGGTCGCGAGCTCTACCAGAATCCTGAACGCAAAATTCCTGCCTTCTATATACTGGAATATTGACGAAGAGGAGACATAAAGCGGCAGGAACGGGATTATAAAAATAAGGGTCTTAATCCCAAGGATATATAATTGCTTTAGTTTCCCGGTATGCATATGACGGCCCGAAAGGTAATTGTATAATATTTCCGCAATTAGTTTTTCCCTTCGAGGCACTTAAGTCTTAACCAGACATTTATGGGGACCTCATAGGTCCCATTTTCCCAGTCTCCGATAAGAGGAGAAGGAAAATCCAGATAATCCCCGATCTGTTCCAGCGAATAACCCATTTTTTCTCTCCACGGCCCTAACCTGCCTAATTTTTTATCTTTAAATTCCGCTAAAAAAAACTGACGGCCATCAGTACAGACGATTTTACCTTCTCCGAGGCAGGAGTTGTTTCTCCACTGAGTAATATACAAAGTGCCCTCAGGATAATAAACAGTGCCCTTTCCATTCTTTTCGCCGTTATTCCATTCACCGGCAAACCTGGAAACCCGTGACATCCCTTTGTACGAAACGGTCCCATATCCATGTTCAAGGCCATTCTTCCACTGTCCGACATATTTGCTGTTAGCATGATATATCATGGTCCCGTTACCGTCCCTGTTGCCGTTTTTCCACTCCCCCATGTACTGAGAACCGTCGGGATAGACCTTTGATCCCTGACCATGCATTCTGTCGTTCTTCCATTCCCCTTCATATCTGGCCTTGTCGGCATAAGTCAATGTCCCGCGTCCGTGTCTTTTCCCGTCCTTCCATTCTCCTTCGTACTTTTTACCGCTGTTCCATAAATAAACACCATGGCCGTTTATACAGTCATCTTTTATACATTCATTGGCAAAGACATTCCCCGCACAAGTATAAGTTATAAATATCAAAACCATTTGAACCGATCGCAACACGTATGCAAAATTGACCGTGGACATAATTCAATCGCCGTCAGAAATACCAGTGCAATTTCCTTTTTTCCCGAGGACCGTTCCGGTCCGATGAAAGATCGGCTTCCCCGCTCAGATCATATAAATAAACCGAGGCCCCCGTGCTTTTATAAGAATCTATTTGCTTTCCGATGAGACTGAGATAATAATTATAAAATACTTCTTCATTAATTCCTTTACGCAGTATGGGGGTCGCTATAAAAAGCACCCAGACCCGCTTGCGACCTCGAAGCTTATCGAGGTCATCCGTATATACCTTAAGGTAGTCCAGTGAAAAGGCCCATAGATCATCCTTGTCTCCGGCGTAGGCCCCTACTATATAATTCTTTGAATTGAAATTGTACCTTTCGGCATAATATTCAAATGCAGGATGTGCGCGGTAATGGACATATACAAGGTCCCCTTCCTGTCTGTGTTCACTAAGATAACCGAGCGCCGGTTTGATCTCTTCTACGAGAATCGGCTGTATCAGGTGATGAGTAGCAGACAATAACGGATGGAACAGCAGCAGGAAAATAAAAACGTTCCCGATTGCAGGAGTTCTGATAAAAGCTTTGTCGCGAAGTTTTTCCGCGCCTTCGGCAATGATAAGCAGAATTGCCGGTACGAGAAACAATATCATTCGGTGTCTGAAGGGATATAAACTGAAACCCGATGCAGCCAGACTGAAAACCGCCGGCGATATCAGGACAAGAAATCTTTCTTTTCTTTCTTTAAATACGGTCATACAACCTATAATAAAAAGCGCCGCTGCAATACCCGGAAGGAAAAAACCGGCGGTCTCAGTGAAGGTCTCAAAGAACCTGTTCATATACCATTTGAGATCAGAAAAGGACAGCGGGGGAAAAGGCATAAAGCAGTCTTCACCGCCGAACGTCTTCAGAAACCACTGGGAACCGGTAAAGTTTTTCAAATATATGAAAAAATAAAGACCAAAACTCAAAAGCCACAGGGCGAAGACAACCACAAGACCCCTTACCCGGGACCAGTCTTTTTTGAGCAGCGCAGATACGGCAATTACTGAACCGGTACCGGCAAAGACAAAAACAGAAGCGCTCGAAAACCAGATAATTATTGCACCGGCAACCCCGGCAGTAAATATACGCATTGCCGTCAGTCCGCCGGAATAAAGACGGTCAGCTATTATGTAAATCAGCAGGGTGCACATGACATCACTTGAATACGGTCTTGCTGATGACGAATAATAAATAAGCGGCTCCACTGTAGCAAACAGCAGCAATGCAATGATTAGCGCGCCCTGCTTAATATATTTCCCGGCAACGTGAAAGAAGAGGAACAGGGAAACAATACCCGCGATCAGGGGAAACAGCCTGAGCGCATATTCGTTATTTCCCATTAATTGAACAGCGAGCTTTTCGATTACCATAAAAGCGAGCGGGGGGGACGGCATGAATATTTCAGGAGGGGCCCCAAGCATGTCCGAAAATGACCTGCCGAGAACGCCTGAAACCATGTCCCGAGCTTCATCTATATAAAGCGATGGATTATAAAGATACTGTACAATGCGCAGGATAATCCCGTAGCCGATAATAATCCATGGCAATTTACCGGATTCCAGTATTGCATCAAACCGTTTACTCATGCACAATTCGAACCTGCGCGTTTCTCAAAAATAATTGCCTGTCTCAGGCAGAACGGCCTTAGAAAGGGCACGGCTGACATCAGTCTGCCTATGCGGTCCACCTTCTTCGTCTGTTCTTCAGACTCCGCACTGGCCACAAAATTAATGTAATGCACATCGAGTGTTTTGAAGTAAGGTGAAAACAGTTTGCTCAGGACCGGGGCATAATTGCGCTTGATCGCAATCCTTTCCTCAGGCGGAATAAGATGCGCAAGAAAAATCAGCGGATTGAACGTATTCGGCTCGACTGCGAATACCCGGCCGCCGGGTTTCAGTACACGGCAAAAATCAGCTACTGCACTTTTTATATCAGGAATATGATGAAGGACATCCATGCATAAAATTGCGTCAAAACTTTCTGGCGGGAAGTCCAGAGCTTCGCCGTTTTGCACTCTCGCTTCCACGTTCCCAAGGCCTTTTTTTTCGATAAGACTCTGTGCTTCTGATATCATTGCTTTGGAAAAATCTATCCCGACAATGCTATCGCAATATTTAACAAGAACAGGCCAGTAAAGCCCGGTCCCGCATCCTACATCGAGTAAGCTGCCTGATTTACCGGGAAAGAACCGCGAAAATATCCGTTCATATACAGGGACCAGGAAAGGCTTGCTGTCAAGCATAAACGGATCAAATCTTTCATGATAACCGCAGCTGAACATAAATCTGGTAGGCAGACGGCGCTCGACAAGCTCCTTATAATGACTGTCCTGTTTTTCATTTCCCTGGAAAAACCTGAATATATTGCCCATAAGATTAATTACCGGAAGAAAAACACTATTTAGTAAAATCACGCTCAAACTTGAACTTGCCGGGATCAAAAGCCTCCGGGGCCTGCATATAGTAATCGGCAATTTCCATGGCCTGTGCGATTGAATGGTCCTGGTTGTTATACCAGAAGCTGCCTGTTCGCCCGAAATTCAACAAGTTCCTGAAATTATGCAATGCATTAAAAATCAGACCGAGTTTCCGCGGATAATTGAGGGTATAAATAGGATACGCATTAGGAATGCGTTCAAATTTAACATCTATAAAATCATTGAACCTGGCCACGACCCTGGCATCAACGAGAAAATCCTCAATTACAACATCCATCCGCTCCGGATGTTTCCAGATGCCGTCTCCTTCCATACATGTCAGCTCGACGCATAGCCCACTCTTGCCCTGGGGGGTCAGAGAAGGGTTGAACATGGTAGGGATGGAAATACGTGAAACAGGCGACTTCTCAGTCCCAAAATAGCACCACTGAAACATCTGCTCGGGTGGCGCGTCAATAAGATAATTGGCCAGAACAAGACCCAGATATTCAAGCTTGGGCAACTTGTCATCCAAATGCAAAAGATTTAACAGGACGGGAATGGGCGCCGACCAGAACATGTTTTTGACATCGATCTTTTCTGAATCATTAACGATTACGCTTTCAATGTCTTTCCCCTTTGCGTCGATAGATGTAATTTGACTTGAAAGTAAGATTCGTCCGCCCATTTCCCTGATCTTCTGTTCCAGATACAGGCAGAACACATCATTTCCACCGCTTTTAGGATATATGAACTTGGTATCGACAGGTTTGGGTATCAATGTAGAGCGAACGACATCTATGAGACTATCGGCTTTAACGCGTTTGTCTATTACTGCCCTGTTAATTCCTGTCTTCGCCCAATCGGAATGCAATTGGGAGCAGTCATATTTGAGAAACTTTTCCGTATACGGCTTAAAGAAGACCATATAAAGACTTTTGCCGTATTTTTCTATTATGAAATCCTCAAAGCTCTCGGATTTTGCTTTCTTTTTTATCAGCATATCAAGGGTGGATTTACACATCAGCCAGAAAGGAAGTTTAAAGACAGTATTAATCCTTAACGGCCAATTGTGATAATGATCATACATCCAGACGCTGCTCGCCCTCCCGATCTCTATATGATCATCTCCAAGAATTTTAAGCACAAAATCCATAACAGCCTTATCGTCGGAATGGTACCGATGGGGACCGATATCAAAAACGAATGTGTCGGAGTTATGATGATATGTAAAACTGCGGGCCAGCCCGCCGACTTTATTTTCCTTTTCTACAAGAATTACCGGAGTTGTAACACCAGCCTCCAGCAGTTTATAGGCCAATGTCAATCCGGCTATTCCTGCTCCTGCTATAACAATGCTCTTCTTATCGCTCACCTGACCCCCTTCCTTTCATATTAATACCTTTAGAGCCGCATTCCTTTATCACGCCATCCTGCTGCTGTGTGCAAGCCATGCTACCTTTAGCTTACGGAAGATAGTCATTTCGACTTTAGTCCTGAACCGCTTTGTTAATAAAGACCTGATATAACCAAGCATCCTTATTGGATGATACAACATTTTAATTAATACATATTGAATATACATACTCTTTCTGAAAGCCGATACCTTTTTGTAATCCTTTCTCCATTTGGGAGTAAATGTCAGTTGATTGAGCTTTTGGAACTTGTCCAGGAACTGCCCGTAAATTTTCGATCCAGGCATAGGAGTAATAATAAAAAGCCCTACTTCATCAACGCCTGTCTTTGCCAGCTTCCGCACTAATCGGGCCGTCTCACGTAAATCGGCATCGTTCTCACCGGGGTAACCGAGAACAAAGCACGCCTGGGTATAAATACCTTTTTGCTTCATTGAACTGAAAATGTTGACGGCATGTTCAAGATTGACCGGTTTATCCATTAACTTCAATACACGCTGTGAACCGGATTCCGGCGACATTGATACATAATTACAGCCAGCCCTTGCCATTAAATCCACGGTATCACTATCCAGTGACTCCAGCTTCGTCCCCTGGGCCAGCTTCCATGTTATCCTGATGTTTCGCTCAATCAACAACTGACAAAATTCTTTTGTCCTCTCTTTATTTAAAGTAGGATTTACGTCCTCGAAGTGAAACTCCGTCACCCCGTATTTCCGTCCAAAAAACGTTATCTCATCAACAAGATTTTGTGCGGAGCGCCCCTTCCATTTGCGGTCACATACCTCCGGAATAATACAAAAGCCGCAATTATACGCACAACCGCGAGATGAAAGCACAGGCAAATATTTCTCTGTAGTAAGCGGTCCGTGGGCGTAGCCTAACTTCCAATAATTATTCAGTGGGAAAAGGTCCCAGGCAGGAAAAGGCAATTCATCCAGATTTACCGCTTTTGAAAAATCATGTGGAGGCATAAAACTGTCATGATTATTCCGTGTTATCACACCGTCATGTTTATCTGCCGGCCCGTTCTTCAGGATAGCATCGAGGAGTCTCTGCGTACGTTTTTCGAGGTACCCGAGAACTACATAATCTGCCCCAGCCTTAAAAAAGTCACTATATACTTGTCTGAGAGAATATGAGTTCACCTTGTTAATATTTTCCAGTACAACAGCAGGACACTCGGGGAGACGTTTCTTTATAAAGCGGATTATTTCCAACAATGAATTATGTATTACCGTGAGGTGCGCATAGAAACAAATAACTTGAATACCGGAAGGTATTCTATTAAAAATCTCCTCCGGGGTAAGCCCCTGAATATAATATGGGCCATCGCTCCGTACCCGGTCATAAGCTTCTCCAAAGGCATCAATAACGTTGACATCATGACCTTGTTCCCTCAAATACCCGGCCAGGTAAGCAAGCCCGATCGGCATGTAAGGGATACCGCTGCCCGACAAATCAACTTTCTGAGAGACTATATTGGGATTGATAAGTGCGATCTTCATCAGTTTTACCTGACAACCTTCGGATTACTAATAGTGACACAACTATTTAGTGACACTGGGGAAGGAGAGACTAAAAAAAAATGCATATACCATTATAAAAAACATCAGGTACAAAATGAAAGCTATCGACAAACAGGTACCCCTACCTACTGTTTTCTTGAAAGTTCTTCCGCCACCCTCTCCATCATCTCTTCCCAGTCCTTCTTGCCAAGCTCCTTATGTCTGAATAACCTCACATCTTCATACCACGGGCTGTAATCCATGTCCAGATGCCATCTCCATTCCGCGTGTGACGGGAGCAGTATCCATGTCTTCTTGCCTAATCCTCCAGACAGATGCCCTATTGCGGTATCAACTGTAATCACTAAATCAAGATTCTCTATAGCTGCTGCGGTGTCAGAGAAATCATTAAAGGTTTCTCCAAGATTAGATATTTTTATGTCTTCGGGTACTTCTTTCAATTGTTCAATGCCATATCCTTTTTGTAATGAGTAAGTCTCAACATTCGGCAACCTGCAGATCGAATAGAAATGATGCAGCGGCATCGACCTCCGCATGTCGGGCTTTAGTGCAGGGTTGCCCTGCCAGAAGATACCGAGCTTCAAGGGTGCAGGGGATAGGGTGTAGGGGGTAGGAACAAAGGCAGAGGGTGTAGGGGAAAAGGAAGTAGTTGAAAAGAATTTCTTGCGATACCATTCAACTTTCTCAGGATTCGCCTTTAAATATCTCTTTTGCTTAAACGGTATGTTCTCAAGGTTGGTCCTGAATATCCGGGGAAGACTTAACAGATGGATGTTCGTATCATATGCAAGACTTTCAACTGATGTCTCTGCATCAAGTATTTCCGCCCTCAGATCGCTTTCCATCAGCACTTGCTCCAACCCTTTTTGCGAAATAAACAAAACCTTCTTCGCTCCAAAGTCTTCAGATAGTTTGGGCAGATACCGTACAAATTGCAAAACGTCGCCGTAACCCTGCTCGGCGCATACAAGAATGGTCTTTCCTTCAAGCAGACTGCCGTCCCATTTAGGCTTTGTTAACGGCTGGACTTTAATGGTTTTCAGTCTCCATTCATATTCCTCCCAGCCTTTTCTGAACTCTTTGGCAAGAAGATGGGCCATCCCCAAGTTTAAATGCGCAAGCGCAAATTCCGGTTGTAATATCAGCGCTTTTTCAAGATTCTCTATTGCCCTATCTATTCTTCCTTTTAATTTAAAAACATACCCAAGATTGCTATATGCTTCAGCGTAATCGGGCTTTATTCTTAATGCCTTCTCAAACTTTTCGATTGCGCCTTCAAACATGCTTTTATTTACAAGAAGATGCCCTATATTGTTAAGTGCTTCTGCGGAATCAGGCTGCAATTCAATGGCCCTTTCAAGGTATTCTATCGCGGTATCCGCATCCCCGTTGAGCTCAAGAGCCAAACCAAGGTTGTTATAAATATCAGCGTTCCCCGGACTCAGTTTAAGCGCCTTCCTGAAATTTTCTATCGCCTCATCCAGTATGCCTTTGTCCATAAGCGCAATGCCGAGGCTGATGAGCGCATTTGTGAAATCAGGTTTCAACCGCGAAGATTTTTTGTAATTCTCTATTGCTTCTTCCATCATTCCGTTATCTTTATATGCATTCCCCAGATTGAAATAGTAAAAAAATATGCCGGGGTTAATACTGACAGCCCTGTTGATATGGCTTATGGAATCCGCATAATGCCCGCATTCACCGGCAATTACCCCAAACAAGTGCCAGGCATCAGCATGATTTGGTTGTTTATCCAAAATCTGCATGCAAAGCATCTCTGCCTGCTGAAGATTGCCGGACTGGTAATATTGCAACGCAGTGTCAAAAAGGACATCTGCATCTGAATGTTTCGGCTTCTTTGTTTTTATCTTGATCTTCTTTGCCATATTAATTAGGGTGTAGGGAGCAGGGTGTAGGGTCAGTTTCTACCCCTATTCCCTATACCCTACTCCCTGTAGTTCTCCTACCACCCTCTCCATCATCTCTTCCCAGTCTTTCTTCCCAAGCTCTTTGTGCCTGAAAAGCCTTACATCCTCATACCACGGGCTGTAATCCATATCCAAATGCCAGCGCCACTCGGCAAAAGGTGGATGCAGTATCCATGTCTTTTTACCTAATGCGCCTGACAAATGAGCAACTGCCGTGTCAATTGTGATAATGAGATCCAGATTCTCGATAGCCGCAGCCGTGTCTGAAAAATCATTAAAGGTCTCTCCAAGATTTACTATCTCTATGCCTTCAGGTAAATCGTTAAGCTGCTCTATCCCGTATCCCTTCTGAAGAGAATAAACTTTTACTCCGGGCATCCTGCAAAAGGAATAAAAATACGGCAAGGGGATTGCCTTGTCTTTTGAGCGCCTGAACTCAGGGCTCCCCTGCCAAAAGATGCCGAGCTTCAAGGGTGCAGGGGATAGGGTGTAGGGGGTAGGGGAAAAGGAAGTAGTTGAAAAGAATTTCTTGCGATACCATTCAACTTTCTCAGGATTTGCCTTTAAATACCTCTTACCTTTAAACGGTATGTTCTCAAAATTTGTTCTGAATATCAGGGGAAGGCTCATCAGGTGGATATTCGTATCATATTCAAGCGTCTCTGCGGATGCGTCTGGAGCGAGGATTTCAGCCTTCAGATCGCTTTCCCTGAATAATTGCTCTAATCCCTTTTGCGGTATGAACATAACCTTTTTTGCGCCGGATTTATCATGAAGCTCCGGCAGAAACCTGACAAACTGCAACGTGTCGCCAAGACCTTGCTCATGATAAACGAGAATGGTTTTATTGTTTAACGGACTGCCGTCCCATTTCGGTTTTGCGAGAGGCGGGACTTTGAAGATATTCAGCCTCCATTCATATTCCCTCCATCCCCTTTCAAAATCCTTGAGAAGCAGATATGTCATGCCCAGGTTTTTATGCGCAGCGGAAAAATCGGGGTCAACTGTCAGCGACTTTTTATAATTGTTAACAGCTTCGGCTATGATACCTTTATCTGAAAATGCTGTTCCGAGGTTATTAAATGCTCCGGCAAAACCCGGCCTTAATTCCAGCGCCTTTCTACAATTCTCAACAGCCTCATCCAACGCGCCTTTTTCTGTAAGCGCAAGGCCCATGTTGCTATATGCCTCGGCATAATCAGGTTTTAAGCTCAAAGCCTTTTTAAAATTCTCAACGGCCTCATCATAAAAGCCTTGCTCCCGAAGCGTATTCCCCAGATTGTTATACGCCACAGAACAATACGGGTTTAACAATAACGATTTCCTGTGGTTTGTTACGGCTTCATCAAAGAGTCCCATATCCTGCAAAACTGCGCCAAGGTTATCGTATGCTTCGGCATAATCAGGTTTTAATTCAATCGCCTTTTCCAGCCTCTCTTTTGCTTCATTTAAACTGCCTTTGAACTTGAGCGATACACCGATATCGTTATAGTAAAAATGCTCATCCGGATTTATCAGGATAGCTTTATCGATATAACAAACAGATTCATCATATCGCCCCATACGTCCCGATATCAATCCAAGCATATACCATGCGTCCGCACGGCCCGGCTCTCCCTTAACTGTCTGCCTGCATATCATTTCGGCCTGCTGAAGATTGCCGGACTGGTAATATTGCAAAGCAGTGTCAAAAAGGACATCTGCATCTGAATGCTTCTGCTTCTTTGTTTTTATCTTGATCTTCTTTGCCATAATTATTAGCGTGTAGCGATTAGCGGGTAGGGTGTAGAAAAACAAAAACAGCATTTAGCAGGAATATAGGCTTTCTACTCCTTACCCCTTACTCCCTGCCTTTCCCTCCGCAGCATTTCTTGTACTTCCTGCCGCTTCCGCAGGAGCAGGGACCGTTCCTTCCGGAGATTGCTGTCTTCTGTGTCTGCGGCCGTATCATTTCCAGCGCCCTTCGGGCCTCAGGATGCTGTGGATAGTACTGCAGTATCCTGCTGAAGACAATGTCAGCCTCTTTCAATTGTCCGGTCTTCTGATAATGCAATCCAAGCTCCGTAGTCTCTACTGCCTGGAGGGTCCGGGGAGAAAGCTCATTAATGAAATCCTGCAGGTGCTGCGGCGGTATATACCTCCACATATTGAACAGACCGTGAAAACCGAAAGGATGAGCGCCCGTGAACCCGGAACGTTCATAAGAAAATCTGTCAGCCAGGATTTCAGGCGCGAATTTAATGCCGTACTTATTTTCAAGAAGGTCGCGATATGTCCTGCAGATAAGCGAGTCTTCGCCGTATTCAACAGAATCTGCATTGATGGAATCATCACTCAGTGCCTGCAAGAGCCGTCTTGAACGAAGAGAAAAACCTCCATTGCCTACATTATGGCCGTCATTATACCAATGCCATTTGGCGCCTATATAATCATATTTCTGAAATTCATCCGTCCATGCATCCGGATTAAGAATGAAGCCGTCGTACTGGACCATCAGGACAAAATCGGTATCGATATACTTGACAAGCTCCTTGATCACAAAGCGGGAATATTCCTCTTTTGCAGAGATAGCGGGAAT
>QZJG01000071.1 GCA_003599275.1 Nitrospiraceae bacterium
AATCAGCTCTGAATCAATTTGCTATACTGTTTGAAGGGAAAATGCCTTTGGCATGAATATACTACATAAGGCGTTTACACAAAAAACTTGACATGCCCTCATAAATCCAATCTTCTTTTTCTTCTCCGGCGAAACCATCAATTGCCTTATCGCATCAAAGACCACTTTGAACTGAGCATCATATTTATTCTCAAGCTCATCAAGTCTTTGTGACAGGTCTTTGTGTTGTAATAGCAGCTCTCTGATCTTAGTGAATGTGCGCATGATCTGCATATTTACCTGTATTGCTCTCTTGCTGTTTAAAACACTGGATAGCATTGCAACTCCGTTCTCGGTAAACGCGTAAGGAAGGTAACGCTGACCTCCCCAACTTGAGGTGCCAAAATGGTACCTCAAGTTTTCAAGTTCGTCTTTTGAGAGTTGAAACATAAAGTCATCAGGGAAACGTTCCTGATTTCTTTTGATGGCACGATTAAGCATCTTGGTCTCAACTCCATAAAGTGAGGCGAGGTCTTTGTCCAGCATCACCTTCTTGCCTCTGATGAAAAGTATTTTGCTTTCTACAACTTCCTGCGGAATAATTTCTGATGTTTCCATGCCATGTCCCCTTTCATGCTGCATATTATAGCTTATTCAGCCTTCAGCGTTTAGCTTTCAGCCTCTCTCTTGAATCCGATATTCTTTTTCGATTTCTGCGGTTCTGCCATGAGAGCACGAATTGCATCAAAAATCATGCGAATTTCATCATCGTGTTTTTCAATCTTTCTTTCGAGTCCATTAAACTTATTGGCAAGCTCCTTATGTGTAGAGAGAATTTCCCGTAATTTAACAAATGCCTTGATAATGTTAATGCTGATTTTTACAGCTCGTTCACTTTTCAAAACGCTTGCAAGCATTGCAACACCGTGTTCAGTAAATGCATGCGGGAGAGTGCTCGAATGTTTCATTGTTTTGAACCGGTGACAAATTGTCACCAGTTGATCTCTTTCTTCAGCAGAAAGCCGGAACATGAATTCTTCAGGGAAACGCTGGATATTTCGTTTTACTTGTCTGTTAAGATATTTGGTTTCTACGCCGTATAATTCAGCCAAGTCCCTGTCTATCATGACCTTTTGTTGTCTTACAAGAAATATTCCTTGCTCAATTATTTCTCGCGGAATGATTTCATTCATAATTGTCCCCCCCTTTAAGATATCCGTTAAGATATCCGCTTCGGCCGCTAAAGCGGTGCAAGATGCTGTTCGATTTTATTTAGAGCCCGATTGTTGCAAATATCATAAGCAGCGAAGCCGGGAATTTTCAAGAATAAAAGAGATCATCAGTTGCCGCATCTCTTATTTTCAACCTTCACCTATCAGACGTTCACCAGAAGTCCCTTCCCGTGTTAAACTTAACAATGCTTAACAAAAATTCCAGATCAATCCGCTTCACTGTGCATTCATTTGTCCGGAGTGTTATATGGCATTGGTGAGTTTAAAAGATGTGAGGCTTGCATTCGGCGGCCCTGAGTTAATCGACGGGGTGTCTTTGCAGATCGAACGCAGGGAGCGGGTATGTCTGGTCGGCAGGAACGGGGCTGGCAAATCAACTCTTATGAAGATCATCAGCGGCGCGATCACTCCTGACGAGGGAGAGGTCATACGCGAGCAGGGGCTACGGATCGCATCGCTTGAACAGGAGGTCCCGCAGGACCTGTCGGGGACAGTATTCGAGATTGTGGCCTCCGGTCTCGGGGGCATGGTCGATCTGCTCTCTGATTACCACTCCGTGAGCTATCGTCTCACGCATGGAGACACAGGCGCAATAGCCGAGCTTGAAAGGGTACAGCACCTGATTGAGTCCTCCGGCGGATGGCAGATACAGCAAAGGGTCGAGACTGTTCTTTCACGTCTCAGGCTGGATCCGGACGCACCCATTGCAGAACTCTCCGGCGGCAACAAGAGGAGGGCGTTGCTTGCAAGGGCGCTTGTTAACGAGCCGGACCTGCTGCTCCTTGATGAGCCGACAAACCATCTCGATATCGAATCAATAAACTGGCTTGAGGAATTCCTTCTTGATTTCCGTGGCTCCATACTTTTCATTACTCACGACCGGAAATTTCTCCAGGCCCTGGCAACACGCATAATCGAGCTGGACCGGGGACGTGTCACTGACTGGCCGGGTGATTATGCGACATACCTGACGAGAAGGCAGGCCGAGCTCGATGCTGAGGTGACCCACAACGCGCTCTTTGATAAAAAATTGGCGCAGGAGGAGGCGTGGATACGCCAGGGCATCAGGGCACGGCGCACCCGTAATGAAGGAAGGGTGAGGGCTTTAAAGGAGTTAAGGAAGCAGCGCTTTGCAAGACGCGAACAGACAGGCAGCGCGGCAATGAAGCTGAATGAGGCGGAGAGGTCCGGCAAATTAGTTATTGAGGCAAAAGGGACAAGCTGCATCTATGAGAGCCGTCACCTCTTCCGCGATTTCTCCACGACAATCATGCGCGGAGACAAGATCGGCATTATCGGCCCGAACGGTTCGGGCAAGACCACGCTGCTGAATATACTACTCGGTGAGATGCAGCCCCACAGCGGCTCCGTGCGCATGGGGACAAAGATCGAGGTCGCGTATTTCGACCAGCATCGTGAGCAGTTGATCGATGACAAATCGGTTATGGACAATGTAGCAGACGGATGCAAGCACGTGACGGTCAACGGAAAGACGAGGCACATTATCGGATACCTTGAAGATTTCCTCTTCCCCCCGGAGAGGGCGCTTTCGCCTGTAAAGGTACTCTCCGGCGGCGAGCGGAACCGCGCTTTGCTTGCGAAGCTTTTCACAAAGCCCTCCAACGTTCTGGTGATGGACGAGCCTACCAACGACCTCGATACTGATACACTGGAGCTCCTTGAGGAGATGCTGATCGAATACGAAGGCACTGTCCTCCTCGTCAGCCACGACAGGGAATTTCTCAATAATATCGTTACGAGCACAATGGTATTTGAGGGTGACGGAAGGCTTGAAGAATATGTGGGCGGCTATGACGACTGGTTGCGGCAGCGCAGACCGCTTACCACTACGCAAACGGAAAAGCCCGCGAAGCAGGCAAGCCCCCGCCGGAAACAGGAGCGTCCGCGTATCCTGACATTCAAGGAGAAAAAAGAACTCGATGCATTGCCTCTGCTGATTGAATCTCTGGAAAAGGAGAGGGACGGGTTATATGAAATGCTTGCAGACCCTGAATTCTATAAGCGCGAAGGCAACGGGATACCGGCGGCAAAGACGCGGATCGGGGAACTCGAAAAAGAGATCACCGAGGCTTATGCCCGCTGGGAGTTTCTGGAAGCGATCATCAATTCTCTGCCGGCTCTTTAACCAATTCCCGGTTTTCATATGATAAAATACACCGTAAACTGGAAACAGGTCCGAATTTAAATCTTTAAAATATTTCAAACCGGAGGTCTCTATGAGCATAAAAACATTTGTTATGCAAAAGGCGCTTGAAGCAAAGGAAGGCGCGAGGGCGCTTGCAAAAGCTTCATCCGGGCAGAAGAACAGTGCCCTGATCAAAATGGCGGAGGCCTTGCGGAAAAAATCTAAGGCGCTCCAGACGGCCAATAACAAAGACATCGTGGCTGCCCGGAAGAAGGGCCTGTCAAAGGCGATGATAGACAGGCTCACACTGACCTCGCAGAGAATAGACGATATGGCAAAAGGGCTGATCGAGATCGCGGCCTTGCCGGACCCCGTCGGTGAGATTACAAAGATGTGGAAGAGGCCCAACGGGATGATGGTCGGAAAAATGCGCGTGCCGATAGGGGTCATTGCGATTATCTATGAGTCAAGACCCAACGTGACAGCCGATGCAGCAGGGCTTTGTCTGAAGGCGGGCAACGCGGTGATACTTCGCGGCGGTTCCGAGGCGATTAATTCCAATCTGGCCATAGTGAATATTTTAAGAGGTGTCGCCAGGGCGGAGGGGATACATGAGGGAGCTGTCACCTTTATCGATATCTCCGACAGGGAAGCGGTGATGGAGATGTTGAAACTTGAAGGGACGATTGACCTTGTCATACCGAGAGGCGGCGAAGGGCTGATCAGGACTGTCACCGAGAATTCGCGCATTCCCGTTCTTAAGCATTACAAAGGGGTATGCCACGTATTTGTCGACCGTGATGCAGACCTTCAGATGGCTGAGGACATATGCTTCAATGCGAAGGTGCAGCGTCCCGGCACCTGTAACGCGATGGAGACAATGCTTGTTGATCAAAAAATTGCGAATAAATTTCTTCCGTCAATGATCAAGAGATTTAAAACCGGAGGGGTCCTGCTCAAGGGATGTCCGGTGACAAGAAAGATCGACAAAACTCTTGAGGCTGCCAATGAGCAGGACTTCTACGCTGAATATCTCGAAAAAATCCTGAATATAAGAATAGTAAAAGACGTGGATGAGGCAATGGACCATATCGCGAAATACAGCTCTGCGCATACTGATTCCATAGTGACGGCTGATTACGGTAAAGCGATGAGATTTCTGCGCGAGGTTGATTCAGCCTCTGTTTTTGTGAATGCGTCAACAAGGCTGAGCGACGGGTTTCAGTACGGACTCGGGGCGGAGATGGGGATTTCGACCGACAAGATCCATGCCCGCGGGCCGATGGGGCTTGAGGAGCTTACATGCACGAAATTTATCGTCCTGGGCAGCGGACAGTTGAGGGTGTGAGAAAGCTGACGCATTTTCTGACTGAGGTTGATGTATTTATCAGTCGGACTTTAATGTTTTGAAATATCTGATGGTCTCTTTCAGCCCGTCCTCAAGGCAGACTTCCGGCTTCCATTTGAGCCTGCTTTTTGCCAGTGTTATATCGGGCTGACGTTGTGTAGGGTCGTCATGCGGCAGGTCGTTAAAGACGATCCTGGATTTTGACTTAGTAAACTTAATGACCTTCTCCGCAAGCTCAAGTATGGTAAATTCTCCAGGGTTCCCAAGATTCACCGGGCCTGTCAGATCATCAGGCGAGCCCATAAATTTGACGAACCCCTTAATCATGTCATCAACGTAACAGAAGCTTCTCGTCTGGCTGCCGTCACCATACACGGTAATGGGTTTTCCATGCAGCGCCTGCATGATAAAATTGCTTACAACGCGTCCGTCGTTGGGGTGCATTCTCGGCCCGTAAGTATTAAATATCCTCGCGACCTTTATCTTCAGTTTATGCTGACGGTGGTAATCGAAGAAAAGGGTCTCGGCGCACCGCTTCCCCTCGTCATAGCATGAACGGTATCCGATGGGATTTACATTTCCCCAGTAAGACTCGGGCTGGGGATGAATACGGGGGTCGCCGTAAACTTCCGATGTTGACGCCTGAAATATCTTTGCCTTGATCCTTTTCGCAAGCCCCAGCATATTGATTGCGCCGTGAACTGATGTCTTCGTCGTCTGCACGGGGTCAAACTGGTAATGAATGGGCGATGCCGGGCATGCAAGGTTATAAATTTCATCCACCTCCATATAAAGGGGGAAACAGATGTCGTGTCTCATCACTTCAAACAGCGGATTTTTGAGGAAATTGACGATATTTGAGCGGCGTCCGGTATAGAAATTATCGACACACACAACCTCATGCCCCTCATTAAGCAGTCTCTCGCAAAGATGCGATCCCAGAAAACCGGCCCCGCCGGTGACGAGTATTCTTTTCATTTTATTCCCCTTAGATCAAATTTAATAAAAAATTATAACATTTAACATTTATTCTATGCCACGAATTATCTATATTTCAGGCGGCAGCTCAATTGACCGTTAGACGCCTTTTATGTAATATATAACCGCAAGCGATTGGAAATTGGGGAGTCGTCCAACGGCAGGACGGCAGACTCTGGATCTGCTTATAGGGGTTCGAATCCTCTCTCCCCAGCCAATAACGACAGAGATTAGGGATCAGGGGGTAGGGTTTAGAAGAGTGCTCAATTGTCCCTATTCCCTACACCCTTATTACTTTTTTTAAGGTCCCATCGTCTAGTGGCCTAGGACGTGGCCCTCTCAAGGCTAAAACACGGGTTCGAGTCCCGTTGGGACCGCCAATTATTTCATGGCTTGCCGTAGTGCATTTGAAGTATTTTATTGCCCCGGATTTATGGTTCGAAACCAGCTTCATTTAATGCTACAATATTACCGCGAATGGAAAAGACTCCCGCAAATATAAAACACGAGATGGAGACGCTCGTCAAAGACCTCAACTACCACTGCTACCGGTACTACGTGCTCGATTCGCCTGTAATCTCTGATGAGGAATACGACAAGCGGTACCGGCATCTGAAAGGGCTTGAGGAAAAGTATAATTACGTCCTTCCTGATTCACCGACCCGGCGCGTAGGCGCGCCGCCGCTTGACAGGTTTGAAAAGGTAAAACATACTGAGCCGATGCTTTCGCTTGACAATGCATTTTCACATGACGAGGTGAGGGAGTTTGACGAGAGGGTCAGGAGATTTCTCAAGTCGGACAAGGAAGTGGAGTACACAGTTGAGCCGAAGTATGACGGGCTTGCAATGGAGCTTACTTACAAGAATGGAATTTTACATAAGGCTTCAACGAGAGGTGATGGTTATGAAGGCGAAGATGTTACGGTAAATATAAAAACCATAAAGGCTGTTCCCCTGAAGATTGAAGAAGCCGAAGCCCCCGAAGAGATTGATGTCCGTGGAGAGGTATACATGGACATCAGGGAATTCGAGGCGCTGAACAGGGAAAGGGAGAAAAGGGGAGAGCCTGCATTTGCCAATCCGAGAAACGCAGCCGCCGGTTCCGTGAGACAACTGGACTCTTCAATTACCGCGAAGAGGAAACTTTACCTTGCATGTTACGGCGCAGGCGCAATGAAAGGGATTTCTTTCAAGAGCCAATGGGAGTTCATCTCCTGGCTCAGAAAGGCGCGTTTCCCGGTCCCGTCAATGATAAAACTTGTAAAGGGGGCAGATGCAGTCATAGACGTTATCATGGAGATCGAGGAAAAGAGAAAAGACTTTCCATTCGAGGCGGACGGCGCGGTTATAAAGGTCAACGAATTTGATTTACAGAAGACCCTCGGCATGAAGACAAGAGAACCGAGATGGGCGACGGCGTACAAGTTTCCTGCGCACCAGGGCACAACAGAGGTCAAAGAGATAATAGCGAGCGTGGGAAGGACTGGCGCGCTCACTCCTGTTGCATTTCTCGAACCGGTGAGGATCGGCGGGGTCACGGTCTCCCGCTCCACACTTCACAACTGGGATGAAATTGAAAGGAAGGACGTCCGCATCGGTGATTTTGTTGTGATTGAACGCGCAGGCGATGTCATCCCCCATGTTGTTTCAGTATTAAAGGAAAAGCGTACAGGAAAGGAGAGACATTTCAGTCCGCCGGCAAAGTGTCCTGTATGCGGTTCGGCAGTTGAAAGAGAAGAAGGAGGTGTGGCTTATCGCTGTATCGGCCTGAACTGCGCTGCACAGGTCCGGGAGCGCATAAAGCATTATGCCTCAAGGTCCGCAATGGATATAGAAGGGCTTGGGGAAAAGAATGTTGAGCTGCTTTATTCCAAAGGGTTGATAAGACACTTCACCGATATTTATAAATTAAGGAAAGAAGACCTTCTCGATCTCCCGCGCTACGCGGAGAAATCGGCGCAGAACATGATTGATGCAATCGAAAAGAGCAGGCACACGACCCTTGCAAGGTTCCTTTATTCATTAGGCATTGTCCATGTCGGCGAGTATGCGGCAAAACTTCTTGCAGGAAATTTTAAGGACATCGGGGACTTGTATCATGTAAAGCCGGAGAGTATCATGGGAATAAAACAGATTGGAGAAAAAATCGCGGGGTCGGTATCAATATTTTTCAATGACCCTGAAAATCTCCAAACGCTTGAGACTCTGAAATCATTAGGAGTAAAGATCTCAAATCCTGATTTCAGGAAAGAGAAAGAAGGGAAGCGGCCTCTCGAAGGTCTTACGTTTGTGATAACAGGGACCCTGCCCAGGCCCAGAAATGAAGTAGAGCAGCTTATCGGGGACCTGGGAGGCCGTGCGTCGGGCTCGGTTTCGGGAAGCACGGATTATCTTGTCGCGGGAGAAGAGCCGGGCTCTAAACTCCGGAAAGCAAAGGAACTCGGCATCAAGGTGATCTCATATGAAGATTTGTTAACCATCATTAAATCTGTAACCGGCAGTTAATCCACAGATTTCGCAGATAAAGACAATGATATAATGAGATGGACACATATTAACTCTGTGCTGATCTGCGTTACTCTGTGGATAAATGCTTTTTCAGGTTAAAGAATGACGAAAAGACTCGTTCCACTTTTACTGCTTTTTGCCCTTACTGGCTGCTCGACATTGCCGAAGAACTATATCGCGACGGATTCCAGGGCAGTTGTAAATCTGGAGGAGATGTTAGGACAGATTGAAGACACGAGGGTCGTATTCACGGGAGAACTACACGGAGACAGGGCCAGCCATTATGTCCAGCTTGAAGTCATAAAACATCTCCATAAGAAGGGCGGGAAACTTGTAATCGCGATTGAAGTATTCCCGTCTGCAATGCAGGACGTGCTCGATCGATGGGTCAGCGGCAATATCGGTAAAGATGATTTTGCAGCCATATTTCAGAGGAATGTAAACCTGCCGTTTTCGCCTTATGAGGAGATATTCGAATTTGCGAGGACAACGGACACGCCCATTATCGCCATCGATGTGGAGAGATCGCTTGTGTCCGATGTATCAAAGAACGGCATAAAGACGGTCCCGGCGGATTTTCTGCAGAGGATAGGGTTTTCGGCCTGCTCTGAAAATCCGGAATATGCGGAGGTCCTCGGTTTTTTCAGGGAGAGGGAATACCACCAGTCCGGAATGCCGTATCTCTGCGACGCGCAACGTTTGCGTGACGCTGTTATGGCCTTCAATATCGCAAATATTCTGAAGAGCAGGGGGCCCGCTGCCGTGGTGGTCCTTACCGGAATTGTCCATGCAACAAAGGTCGCCGTCCCCGGCTTGCTCCTGAAACATGCAAACGTTTCTTACAAGGTAATCATTCCGCACAGCATAAAATACGTTATAAAGAGAAGTCCCGGTCCGGACGTCGCCGATTACATCTGGTATTAGCCGGTCAAATCTTCTGAAGAACGGAAGATTTTGTCACGCGCCTTTGAGCTGTTTTACGATCTCCCGTTCCAGGGCGGCGCGTTCTTCGACTGTCTGAAGCGCAACAACCTCCCAGTCCAGGAGCCCCCACAGCGGGATTTTCCGCAGGACCCGGTCAACTTCATTATTGGAATCAGCTTCCATTATGAAAGTAAATGCGCGGTCACCGACGGGAAGTCCTCCCGCGAGGATTTTCCCCTTTTTCTGGAGATCGATCAGCGCATCAAAACCTGGCAGGACGATATTTTCGAGAATTCGTAACGCCTCATCGGGAGATGCAAATCCCGGGCCGCCGGAACCTGATATTAAATATTTCATAATAATCCTCCTTATGTCAGTTACGGATATTTCCCTTGCAGAGTATCCTTGTTCCAATCCTATCACGAAATATTCCAGCCCGCAATAAATTTAAACATAAATTTAAAATATTCATTCTGCATCAGATTACATCTGCCTCCTCTCTCCGATTGACAGCTTGCCGTCCCTTTGATAGCATCTGCCTATGGAGGAGAAGATCAGCGACATATATAATTTTTGCGATGATCCGGCTGCGACGAGGGACCTCAGCGTTCCTTTGAACATGATGCGCGCGCTGATATGCATATCGCAGTCCATAAGCTCCGTGTTTAAATTCCTCTCGGCCCTCGCGTCCTTCGGCGCCATAGCGATTGAAAATGCGCGTCTCTCCGAACACGTCAAGAAAGAATACGAGGAGCTTGCAAGAGATGTCTGGAAGTGGTATGACTGGGGGACCCGTTTTCCAACTGTCTGAATATCTTATTTCCAAAAAGTCCTTCCTTCAGTGGACCGATTCGTTAATGGAAGGCTTTACCATTATCGGCCCCGCATGGGACGGGCGGCAGACGGTCTTCAGGGAAGTGGGTTCGTCAGCCGAGCTTACACTTAACTACGTGACGACCATGCTGGCTCCGGGCAAGCTGCATATTTACAGGCCGAAGGAGAAGCTGTTCAGGTTCTCTTTGTCAGGGAGACAGGAGATCGGGGAGCTTCCTGCGTTTAATGGGAAACAGATTATTGTCGGCGTGCATCCATGCGATACAAACGCCATACTTTATCTTGACAGGACGTTTTTGGGGGAATTCAAAGACCCGTTTTACGAGGCCAGGAGGAACAACACGATAATCATCTCTCTTAACTGCACAGACGTTGCGCCCGACTGTTTCTGCCGGTCAATGGGGACCGGGCCTTTTCTTAATGCGGATAGCGGCTTTGACATGCTGCTTACGGATTTCGGTGATGACTTCCTTGTTGAAGTAAAGACGGAAAGAGTAAACAGGCTCTTCAATGTGAGCGGAGCGCGCAGGGCAGGTAATGAAGAATTTGCTCTTAAAGCGGCAAAGGAGAAATCGGCGCTGCTTAAATTTACAAAGACCATCGACATTGCGGGGCTTGACAGTCTCCTCAGGGACAACCCTGAACATCCGGTCTGGGGGCAGACCTCTGATGAGAGGTGTCTTTCCTGCTCCAACTGCGTAATGGTTTGCCCCACGTGTTTCTGTTATGACGTGGTCGATGAGATCTCCATGGACATGAAGACGGCCGTGAGGCACAGGCAGCTGGACGCCTGTCAGGACCGCAAGTTCGCCGAGGTACACGGCGGCAATTTCAGGGCGAGAAGGGCAGCGCGTCTCAGGCAGTTCGTTACGCACAAACTGGACCACACCCGACAGTACGGGGTTTTCGGCACAGTGGGATGCGGCAGATGCATAACATGGTGTCCCACGGGCATAGACCTGACGGAGATCGCAAAAGAGATACAGAGGACAAAAAGATGAACGCGCTTAAGCCGTCGAAGGCAGCCATAAAAAATATAACGCATGAGACCGGAGATGTCAGGACTTATGAATTTTATGTCGGCGACGCCCTTTCCGCAGACCCTGCTCCCGGACAGTTCAACATGATTGGCTGTCCCGGGGTAGGGGAGGCGCCGGTTTCATTCAGCGGACTGCTGAAGGACGGCAGCATCAGGCACACCATAAAGGCCGTTGGAATGGTGACGGATTTCATTGGCCGCATGGAAACAGGAGATGAGGTCTTTTTGAGAGGGCCTTATGGAAGGGGTTGGCCTCTTGAACAGGCAAGGGGAATGGACCTGCTTCTGGGCGCAGGAGGCGTGGGGCTTGCTCCGTTGAGGCCCGTAATTGAAAAGATCGTGCGTGAGAGGGACGCCTTTGGAAGAGTTTTACTCTTGTACGGAGCGAGAGATGAAAGAAGACTCCTCTTTTTGAAGGAATACGAGGCGTGGCAGGATTTCCTTTCCCTCCATATTACGGTTGATGAGCTTGCTGCGGGAGCGGCCTCTAAATACAGTACAGGGTTGATTACGACGCTGCTTGACAGGACAGAGCTGAATGCTGAAAGGACAGTCGCCTTCATCTGTGGCCCTGAAATAATGATGCGCCTTTTCTGCAGGGGGCTTCTGCTGAAGGGCGCCAATGCCTCACGGCTTTACGTGTTGCTTGAAAGAAGGATGAGGTGCGGCATCGCCCAGTGCGGGCACTGCCAGCACGGAGGTTTATTCGTATGCCGGGACGGGCCCGTGTTTTCATATAACGAGGTGTCCGGATTTGCGGACGGATTATTATAGTCATGAAAAAACCCAGACTTGGATTCTTTAAATATTCATGCTGCGCGGGATGCGAATTTCAGACCTTCTATTTCCAAAAACATCTCATGGAGACGCTTTCTTCATTTGAGATTGTCTTTGCGCGGATGATCTCAAGCGGCGGCACTCCCGAAGGACCTTTTGATATCGCCCTTGTCGAAGGCGCCATCACGGAGGCGTGGCAGGCGGATGAGCTGAAAAAGATAAGAAAGAGGAGCGCAGTCCTTTTTGCCATAGGCGCATGCGCCGTAAACGGCGGAATCCCGGCCATCAAGGCCAACCGCCCTGAGATCGAGGTCGAGGAGAATGTCTATGGGGACCTTTCTGCAATCCATTCCATCAGGCCGCACCCTGTCGATGCATACGTCCCGGTTGACGGCCACATAAGAGGATGCCCTCCGGGAGAAAGGGATTTGTACGAGGCGCTGACGTCCGCGCTCTTTCGGAAGAAGCCGGATTTCCTCCGGCAGAGCGTGTGCATCGAGTGCAAACTCAAGGGCAACGTCTGCGTGCTGGTCACATTCAGGATGCCCTGCATGGGGCCGGTAACGAATGCAGGCTGCGGCGCGCTTTGCCCGTCATACAACCGCGCGTGTTATTCCTGTTTCGGGGCCATGAAGCAGGCCAATGCCCCGGCGTTGGCGAGGCGGTTCAGGACACTCGGTATGTCCGGCGACGACATAGCGAGGAAGTTCACCATGTTCGATGCGGATTCAATCGAGTTCAGAAAGGCAGCGGAGCTTTATGAAGATTAATCTGGATTATATCGCGCGTGTGGAGGGGGAGGGCTCGGTAGAGCTTGAAATGCAGGACGGCAAGGTCAACGGTCTAAGGCTCAATATCTGGGAGCCCCCGCGTTTTTTCGAGGGCTTTCTCAGGGGAAGAAAGTTCGATGAAGTCCCTGACATTGTGGCGAGGATATGCGGCATATGTCCTGTCTCCCACATGATCACCGCGATAAGGGCCATCGAGAATGCGGTGGGCTTTACTCCTTCACAGGAGATTGTGAAGCTCCGGAGGACAATGGCCTTAAGCCAGATAATGTCGAGCCACGTCGTGCATCTTTATGTGCTTGTGCTGCCTGATTATCACAGGCTCGATATGATATCGGGACTTGAGAAAGAGGGACTGAGACTTGTCCGGATGAAAGAGGCATTGAACAATATCACCGCAGCATTCGGCGGAAGGGCGCTTCATCCCGTGGCCATGGTCGCCGGCGGTTTCACGAAAGTGGTTTCTGATGACGTCACAGGAAAGCTGATCAAAGGTCTTGAGGCAATAAAAAGTGATGCCTTCGAGACCCTCAAAATGTTGTCCGCCCTCGATATCCCGTCCTTTGAGGCGGAGACGGAGTATGTCGCGCTTTCCGGGGCAGAAGGTTTTGACGTTGATAACGGCGTCATTACATCCGACCTCGGATTGAAGGCCGGGGAGCATGAATATGAAGATTATTTCGAGGAAAGTGAAATACCGTACTCCAATGCAAAAAGGACCATTGTAAAAGGCCGTGGTCCGCTGATGGTGGGCGCGTTGTCGAGGCTCAACCTGAATTTCGCGAGACTTCATCCCGAGGCCCGGAGGGCCGCCTCTGAGGCCGGATTCAGGCCGCCGGTGAAAAATCCGTTCATGAACATAATCGCGCAGGCAATTGAGATCATTCATGGAATATTTCAGTGCATCGACTTGCTTGAAGGGACAGGCGGCAAAGAGATTTTTTTTGAAATTGAGCCGAAGGAAGGCTCCGGGGCAGCGGTAACGGAGGCCCCCAGGGGCCTGCTTTATCATCGATACCTGCTGAACAGGAGGGGAGTTGTTGAGAGGGCAAATATCGTAACGCCAACTGCCCATAATTCTTTCAGCATGGAAAAAGCCCTTAGAGGATTCGTGTCGGAGAATGCAGACCTGCCGAAAGAGGAGATGGCCCGCAGGTGCGGGATGCTTGTAAGGGCCTGGGACCCGTGTTTCTCATGCTCGGTGCATTAGCCCCGGTCCAATAGCAGGTTGCTGAAAAAGTCGGTTTTCAGTGTCATTGCGAGGAACGTTAGTGACGAAGCAATCTTAAACATCCTGATTAATATAGAAGCGGATTGCTT
>QZJG01000036.1 GCA_003599275.1 Nitrospiraceae bacterium
GCGTCTGGCGATATCCTTTTCAGATATAAAAGATGTTCCCTGATCGGAGCTATGTCCCTGTTGTGAGGGAAGATGTTTATGGTGATGTAGAATTTTTTCCCGAGTGTGCGAACAAACTGTGCGGCCTTTTCAAGTCCATCAGAGGTAAAATTATCGGCCTTCGCCCTGAGGCTGAATTCAGACAGTCCCGCATAAACTGCGTCAGCTCCGTAATGAAGCGCCGTCTTCAGTTTTTCATAATTCCCGGCAGGGGCAAGCAGTTCGGGTAGAATCATTGGGACAATTTAAACCAGAAAGTTGGCTCCCGGGGAGGGATTCGAACCCCCGACAGGGTGGTTAACAGCCACCTGCTCTGCCGGCTGAGCTACCCGGGAATGCCGGTTTGTATTATACCACAATGAACGTCAGCAGTGACCCCTGCTTCCGCTTCAACTTCTTCTTTTTTTCCGGGACACTATCCGGTCAAGAAACATATAAAAGACGGCCAGTGCCCCCAGCGTAATTATCAAAGCGCCTCCCCAGCCGAATTTATCAGGTAAAAATACAGGCTCCAAATAAGATACTGTATCTTTTAGCAGCGATCTGTAAACCACCGGCCATATGGCAGCCGCGAGTATGACCCCGGCAACTGCGCACCAGTGCTTTACATATCCCTCGGCAGACCGCCAGAGGATTCCGGTCACTCACCCGCCCGTGATTGTCATGCCGAATCCGAACATTATACTGCCCGCAAGGTTATACCAGCCTGATTGAAAAACATACATATCTGCCGGTATGGTCCCGCTTGCCTTTATAATAGTAAAACCCACGATGCCGATCGCCAGACTGATCAGCAGGCTTTGCATCATGCGGGTGCTCCTTGTCATAAACATCTCTCGGAAGGCGGCTGTTATACAGAAGGCAGACCTCTGAAATACCACCCCGAAGGAGACACCGAAAAGCAGCATAATTGCAAAAGACCTTCTTCCAATCAAAAAAAGGAGGGCTGTCGCGGCTATTATGAAAAGCGCTGTAATTACAGCGGCTTTTTTCCGCGACTTGCCGGCATCTTTGCCGCTGTTTTCTGCCGTTTGCTTTTTCATATGGCAGGCATCCTGGTTGAATAATTTTTCCGCCTGCCTGTCTATCTGCCACATCATAAATCGTCCGCCGATATAACTGCCGATCATCAAGCCTGCCATTACGATGAAGCCGCTCAGGGACAATGACATGACTGACGAGTAGAAGGCGCCAAGAGTGCATCCGCCGGCCAGCGACCCGCCGATGCCCATCAACAGCCCGCCTGTAAGGCCCTGTATATAACCGCCTTCTCTTCTCAGCCGGAACTGGTTTGCAAGGAGCGCCGTGAAGAAGACCCCGAATACAAAACCGTAAGTCAATATATCTCTTCCCTCTGCAGATGGGGGTCTCAGGATGCTCCCCGGCGTCTGAATATTCAGCAATACGATTTCCTGCATCCATTTTCCCCAGGTTGACAGTGTCGCAATTACTCCTCCGATGGGACGCGTTGCATACAGGAGCAGAAGGATATTCAGAAATGCCAATAACACACCGCCGAGCTCCGACGGCCATTTGTTCTCAAAAATCCTGGTATGGAATTTAGGAAGCATTGCGCCTTTTTCCCGATTGACCGGGGCTTGAAATTCTACACCTTCTCCCCGGCTTCATCTTTCCCTGAGGCGTCTTCCCTGAGAAGGCGCTCCCATTGAGCATCTACATACTCCTGCGCCTGTTTCAGCATCCACTCGTTTCCCGGTGCGAACATGTGTTTAAATCTTCCCTGCGGTTTAAGGAAATCAGCGAGCGGTTTTTTCTCTTTGGGTTTGACTGTAATTTTTGTAACGCCGTTTTCAATTTCATATAGCGGCCAGTAACAGGTATCAACCGCGAGCTTGCTCAGCATAATTGCATCGTCCGTCCTTGTGCGCCAGCCCCGGTTGCATGGTGAAATAATATTCATGAACTTGGGGCCTTTTATCTCAAAGGCCTTCTGCACCTTTTTCATAAGGTCCATCCAGTGCGCCGGTGATGCCTGGGCCACGTAAGGGATGCCGTGTGCAGCCATAATCCTGGACAGGTCCTTCCTTTGCTGCGGTTTGCCGGGTATTACATCCCCTGCCGGGCAGGTTGTCGTGTTGGCCCCGAACGGGGTGGCGCTTGAACGCTGTATCCCTGTGTTCATGTACGCGCCGTTGTCATAACATATATACATCATGTCATGTCCGCGTTCCATAGCGCCTGAAAGGCTCTGAAAGCCGATATCATATGTTCCGCCGTCTCCGCCGAAGGCGATGAATTTTACCTGTTTGTCCTCGATCTTCCCCTGTTTCACAAGAGACTTGTACATGGCCTCAACTCCGGATATGGTTGCGGCAGCATTCTCAAATGCGCTGTGGATCCAGGGGATCTTCCATGCGGTGTATTGCTGAATGCATGTGGACACCTCAAGGCATCCGGTTGCATTAGATGCGATAATGGGATAGTCGGTTGCCATGAGCACCTGTTTGACAATGATCGGAGCTCCACAGCCTGCGCACATCCTGTGACCGTGCATGAACCGTTCTTCTCCCTTTGCAAGTTCTTTGAGTTTAAGCGGTTTAGTTGTCATTTTTTTATTACCTCACTTTTATGGAGTAGTTAGTAGATGGTAGCCGGTAGTCAGTGTCACTAACTACTAACTACTAACTACTTTTTTTATTCTCTCACTCCGATATATTCTTTTACATTCTCTACTTTTCCTGTCTTAGCTATCTTAACCAGCTCATCAAGCACCTGCTCTGCCTGGTCAGGGAGGTAGTCTCTTCCACCAAGACCGAAGATTTTATTTATCATGGCAGGTTTTGTATCCATGGACATAACAGCGCCTGAGATTTCCATGAACAATGGTCCGTAGCCGCCAAAGGAATCAGCCCTGTCCAGAACAGCTATCGCCTTGACATGCTTAAGTGCGTCGGCTATTTCCAGATACGGGAAGGGCCTGAACAACCTGGGTTTCAGGAGACCGGCCTTGATGCCTTTGTCCCTGTACTCGTCAATTATGTCTTTGGTGGTGCCTGCCGCCGAGCTCATGACTACGATTGCTATTTCTGCGTCTTCAAGCCTGTATGTTTCAAACAGGCCGTATTTTCTGCCGGTCATTTTTTCAAAATCAGCCGCTACTTCCAGCGCAACCTTCGGGACCTTTGTCATGACTTCATGCTGGGCCCTCTTGTACTCATGATACAGATCGGTCAGGATAAGAGGTCCATAGCTTTTGGGGTTGTCCAGATCAAGCAGAGGATGTACTGCCTGAAATTTCCCCACAAAGTTTTTTACGTCCGCATCATCAATATATTCGACTCTCTCAATAGAGTGGCTGACAATAAAACCATCCATGCAGACCATCGCAGGCGTTCTGATGTCCAGGTGCTCCGCGATCCTGAATGACTGGATCAGGTTGTCATACGCCTCCTGGGCATTTTCGGAATAAATCTGTATCCAGCCTGTGTCCCTCGCGCCCATGCCATCGGAGTGGTCGCCGTGAATATTCAGGGGGGCTGAAAGCGCCCTGTTCACCAAAGGCATAATTATTGGAAGCCTTGACCCTGCTGCTATATAAAGCATCTCCCACATCAGGGCAAGCCCCTGTGATGAAGTTGCCGTGGCAACCCGTCCGCCTGCCGCTGCGGCGCCGATACACGCGCTCATTGCGCTATGCTCACTCTCTACAAGCACCAGCTCCGTGTCCACTTTGCCGTCATTGACGAAGCCGGAAAACCTCTGCATGAGGTCAGTGGCCGGTGTGATTGGGTATGCAGCACATACATCAGGGTTGATCTGCTTCAGGGCCTGTGCGCATGCTTCATTTCCTGTAACTGCGACTATCTTACCCATTTACTTGCCCTCCTCTTCCATTACTATTGCTTTCTTGCCTTTTTTCCCCGGGCATTCGAGGGCACAGATCCCACAGCCCTTGCAGTAATCGTAATCAAAATTTTCTCTCTTCCCTTCTGCAGTGACCTTGACCGCCATGTCAGGACAGTATATCCAGCAGAACATGCACTGGATGCAATTTTCTTCTGTCCACTTCGGTCTCATCGACCTCCATGCGCCTGTCTTGAATTTAGCTGAGCTTCCGGCCTCAAGGACGACAGAACCCTGAGGAAGTGTTTCCCAAAATTTCTTGCTCATCCTTCTTTTACCTCCTCATATCCGCGCTTTGCAGCTTCGAGGTTCCCGTCAATGATCTTCTGGGCAAACTTTTTGCCAAAGCTCTTTTTGACGTTCTCCAGAAGCGTGTCCATTTCAACAACCCCGGTCGCCTTAATGATAGCGCCCAGCATCGAGGAATTAGGGAGCGGCTTTCCGAAACACTCTACAGCAATTTTTGAAGCATTGACCGTGAATACTTTCTGAGTGTCCTTTGCTTGCAGCTTCTCTCTCACCTCTTTCGGGTCCTTTGATGTGTTTACAACAAACATCGCATCGTCCGGGGCCCCGTCGGTGACATTCACCGCATCCATCAGTGTAGCATCGGCGATGCTGACTACCTTTGGATGGAGGACCGGACCATACATCCTTATTGCATTTTCACTGACCCTGTTAAAGGCCCTGATCGGAGCGCCTGCTCTCTCAGGTCCGTATTCAGGGAATGCCTGAACATATCTCCCGCCGCTCAGGCAGGCGTCAGCCAGGACCTTGGCAGCCGTAACTGTTCCCTGACCGCCGCGGCCATGCCACCGAATCTCAATTGTTTTTGCCATCTTAATGTCCTCCGAAGATGCCTGTAAATAGATGAAAGGCAATAAATTTGAAGTCTTAATATAGCTTATGATTACAGGTATTTGCAAGAACTCCGGATTACAGGATGATGGCCTTTTGGTCGTAAAAAATGTGTCCGGCAACCGGTGTTTTTGTAATAAAGAATATTCCCGGCAGATGAAATCTCCGTGCACGTTTTGTATCATATAATACGAAAAAATGAAAACGGCATTATTTTATTCAGACCCTGTCGATTCCATACTTGAGCTCATCGGCAATACGCCGATGGTGAGAATCAATAAGCTTGTTCCGGAAAATTCCGCGGAGGTTTATGCAAAGCTCGAGTTTTTCAATCCCTGCAAATCCGTCAAGGACCGGATATGCCGCTCCATGGTGGAGGCTGCCGAACGTGAGAAAAAGATCAAAGCGGGCGATACCCTTATAGAGCCGACGTCCGGCAACACAGGGATCGGCCTGGCCTTTGTCTGCGCGGCAAAGGGATACAGGCTTGTCCTTACAATGCCTGAAACGATGAGCATTGAGCGGAAAAATATGTTAAAGGCATTCGGGGCCGAGCTGATCCTTACCGAAGGTCCGAAAGACATGATGGGGGCCGTTGAAAAGGCGGAGGAGCTGTCCCGCGAGAAAGGATACTGCCAGCTCCAGCAATTCAGAAACACTGCCAACCCCGAAGCGCACAGACTGACGACCGCACGGGAAATTATAAGGCAACTGCCGGGACTCGATGCATTCGTGGCCGGCGTGGGCACCGGAGGGACCATCACCGGCGTCGGTGAAGTATTAAAAAAAGAGCTGGGTGGACATGTGAAGATTGTTGCAGTCGAACCCACCAACAGCCCTGTTCTTTCAGGAGGCAAACCGGGATTGCATGAAATCCAGGGAATAGGCGCGGGCTTCATTCCGGAAGTCCTGAATAAAAACATTATCGACGAAGTCATTCAGGTCTCCGATGAAGAGGCATACGGGACCGCAAAAAGACTGATGCGTGAAGAAGGGATACTGTGCGGGATATCGTCAGGGGCCAATTTTTTCGCCTCTTTGAAACTTGCTGAAAAACTCGGAAAGGGGAAAAGGGTTGTTACCATTTTCCCGGATACCGGAGAGAGGTATCTCAGTACAAAATTATTTATTGACAGTTAAGACCATGAAACACGATCATCGGATTATTGACATCATCAGCCATAACATCCTCGACACAATCGGCAGGACGCCGCTCATCTGCCTGAACAAGGTCACAGAGGGGACCAATAAAAATGTAAAAATCTATGCAAAGCTTGAATGCTACAACCCCGGTGGCTCCGTCAAGGACAGGGCGGCATATCAGATGATAAAGGATGCCGAGGAGTCGGGCGAGCTGACTACCGGCAAAATTATTATTGATTCCACCTCCGGCAATACGGGAATCGCTTACGCCATGATCGCCGCTGTTAAAGGGTATAAAACAAAAATAGTGCTCCCCAAAAATGCGAGCATGGAGCGGAAAAAAATAATTGCCGGATTCGGGGCAGAGATCGTTTATTCAAGCCCGTTTGAAGGCTCGGACGGGGCCATTAACCTCGCGAAAAAAATTTACAATGAAAGACCGGACAAATATTACATGCCCGACCAGTACGGCAACCCGTCAAACTGGAAGGCGCATTATCTGACAACCGGCCCTGAAATCATAGAGCAGACAAAAGGCAGGGTCACCCATTTTGTAGCGGGACTCGGCACAACGGGGACGATCATGGGGACCGGGAAGGCATTGAAAGAGTTCAACCCTGCCATAAGGGTCATCGCGATTGAGCCTGATGACGCGATGCACGGGATTGAAGGGCTCAAACATATGAAAAGCTCCCTCGTGCCGGGGATATATGATCCGGCTTTCCCCGATGAGACCGTCTTTGTAAATACGGATGAAGCTTATGATATGGTCAAGAAAATTACTACCGTCGAGGGGTTGCCGATGGGACATTCTTCCGGGGCCGCCCTGGCCGGTGCGCTGCGCGTTGCGGAAAAAATTAAAGAAGGGGTCATCGTCGCCATTTTCCCCGACGGCGGGGACAGGTATCTCAGTCATGAGATTTGAATAACGATGATATTAACAAAAGAGACTGTCGAAGCGATATATATGCACGCCATTGAAATATATCCGGACGAATGCTGCGGCATTATAACCGGAGACGGACATGATCAGACCGTGCATCGTTGCGAGAATATTCAGAACAGGCTTCATGAGGAAGACCCCGAAAGATACCCAAGAGATGCTCGCACGGCTTATGTGATAGACAGGAAAGAATTTGAGGGCATCACCTCATCTGCAAAGATACAGGGAATGGAAGTCATCGCACTTTATCATTCCCACCCCGAACACGAATCATATTTCTCGGAGGAAGACGTCGCCGCCCAGACCGTCTTCGGGGAGCCGGAATTCCCGGAAGCGCTGCACGTGGTGATATCGGTAAAGGACGGAAAGGTCCATGACATGAAATGTTTTAAATGGGACGGGCCGAGCGGGCGATTTTATCCAGTATCCCGTTAATGAACGGGGCCGATTCTTCGGTGGAGTATTTCTTCGCGATTTCCAAAGCTTCGTTCATTACAACCGATGGAGGGATGTCTTTTCTGAAAAGGAGCTCATAGGTGGCCGCCCGGAGGATGTTTCTGTCGATGACCGCCATTCTTTCGAGCGACCAGTGTTCTGCGGCCTTCTTTACGGCCTCGTCTATCTCTCTGATATTTTTTCGGGTGTTAACAACGATAGTACGGGCAAACTCTTTTACGTCCCTGTCTTCTTCCTCGTTGCCCTCCCAGAATTCCGCCCAAACGTCTTCATTGAATTCTCCAGCCGTCAGTTCGAGCTGAAACAGTATCTGCAGTGCATATTCTCTTGCTCGCCGGCGTTTCATAAGACAGAACCAAGAACCAGGAACCAAGAACCAGGAACCAAAGGCACAGAGCACAGACTGCAACATGGCCTTGCCATATTTCCTGCTTTTTGTCTTTTGGTCTTTGGTCTTTGGTCTTTGCTCTGAGTTCTGTGTTCTAAATTCATAACTTCTTCAGGAGCTGCGCCATTTCGATCGCAACCATAGCGGCGTCCCAGCCTTTGTTGCCGCTTTTGGTCCCCGCCCTTTCGACCGCCTGCTCAATAGAGTCCGTGGTCAGGACGCCGAATGCTATGGGCACGCCCGTTTCCATGGAAGCAGTGGCAATCCCTTTTGCGGCTTCAGCCGCGACAAAATCGAAGTGAGGGGTCGCACCCCGGATAACGGTCCCGAGACAGATAACGGCGTCATAGGATTTTTTCTCTGCGGCTTTTTTGGCGGCAAGCGGTATTTCAAATGAGCCCGGCACCTTGATAATTTCGACATTCTGCTCCTTTGCCCCGTGCCTCAGGAGTGCGTCAATGGCCCCGTCAAGAAGCTTGCCGGTAATAAATTCGTTAAAGCGGCTTACGATTATTGCGAATTTCAGTCCTTCTGCCTTCAGCTCACCTTCATAAGTTTTCATGTTCCCTCCTTCACTTTGTTAAGGGAAAGATTTCGGACGAGTCGAAATGACGACAACGATGTCATTCCCGCTTGTCGGGAATCTTTCTTTATTCGCACCTGCCGGGTTTCATACTTTCTCCAGCATATGACCGAGTTTCTTCTTTTTTACCGAAAGGTATTTTATATTTTTCTCATGGGGCGTTGTCTCGACGGGGACCCTCTCCACAATGCGCAGGCCGTAGCCTTCGAGACCTATAAGCTTTTTGGGGTTGTTTGTCATCAGCCGCATCCTGCGGACGCCGAGGTTTACAAGTATCTGCGCTCCGATGCCGTAATCTCTTAAATCCGGCTTAAACCCGAGCTTCACATTTGCCTCGACCGTATCAAACCCTTTGTCCTGAAGCGCATAGGCCTTCAATTTATTCGCAAGCCCTATGCCTCTGCCCTCCTGACGCATATATAAAATTACCCCTTTGCCCTCTTTTTTTATTATCGCCATCGCCTTGTGCAACTGGTCTCCGCAATCGCATCTCTTTGAACCGAAGACGTCGCCCGTAAGACATTCGGAATGGACCCTCACGAGCACATCGTCATCGGACGTGATGTCCCCCTTGACAAGAGCTACATTGACGGTATCGTCAACCATATTGCCGAACGCTATTGCCGTAAATTCCCCGCCGTGCATAGTCGGCAGAGTTGTCGTTGCCAGCCTTGTCACGAGGCATTCATTGCGCATCCTGTATTGGATCAGGTCCTTGATGGTGACCATTTTCAGTCCGTGTTTGCGTGCAAACTTTGCGAGCTGGGGGACCCTTGCCATCGTGCCGTCGTCATTCATTATCTCGCATATCACACCTGCAGGGTTAAGTCCGGCCAGCCTTGACAGGTCAACAGACCCTTCCGTCTGCCCCGCACGCTGCAGGACGCCGCCGGGCTGCGCCCTTAAGGGGAAGATATGACCCGGTCTCGCGAGGTCTTCCGGTTTTGCCTTCGGGTTGATTGCCGTTTTGATGGTCTTTGCCCTGTCATGCGCCGAAATGCCGGTGGTTACGCCTTTCCGCGCCTCGATCGAGACGGTAAATGCCGTGCCGAACCTTGAGGTATTCATATCAGCCATCATCGGGATTTTGAGCGCTTCGACTTTTTCAGGATTGAGCGACAGGCAGATCAGCCCCCTGCCGTATCTGGCCATAAAGTTTATGGCCTCCGGGGTGACCTTCTCGGCAGCAATAGTGAGGTCGCCTTCGTTCTCCCTGTCCTCATCGTCAACGAGAATAATCATCCTGCCGTTCTTTATGTCGTCAATTGCATCTTCGATTGTGTTGAATTTATATTTACGGTTCATATGTTCTCCCAAGAAATCAGAAAACCAATATTCCTTAATCTGTCATTCCGGTCAGAGATTCGTACCGAACTTGTCCGGAATCATTTTTTAAAAGACTCCCGGCAAGCGGGAGTGACAACATATAAAACATTTTCATTTTGACGTTGTTAAGCAAAGCCTTCCTGCTTTAACAGCTCCATCAGTCCTTTGTCGTTGCCTTTCCCGCCAAGAAACTTTTCAACATACTTCCCTATAATGTCGGCCTCGAGGTTCACCCTGTCTCCTATGCCTTTATCGCCGATGTCCGTTGCCTTGAGGGTGTGAGGAATAATGGCCACGCTGAAAGACCTGTTATCGGTTTCAGTCACGGTAAGGCTTATGCCGTCAATTGCTACGGAGCCTTTTTTAACAATGTATCTCAAAACTTCCGGCGGTGCTTCAAAGGTATAGAATGTATATTCTCCGGCCGTCCTTTTGTCCCTGATTGTTCCGACCCCGTCCACATGTCCTGTTACAAGGTGACCGCCGAGACGGTCGGACAGGCGCAAGGCGCGTTCGAGGTTTACTTTGTCCCTGACCTTCAGCTCTCCGAGGTTTGTGCTCCGCATTGTCTCCGGAGACACATCAAATGCAGGGGCGTATCGCGGTCCGCCCTCAGCAGTGTTGGTAACAGTAAGGCAAACGCCGTTGACCGATACGCTGTCGCCGGTCTGCACTTCAAAATCAGTCGCCGGCCTTACAGACATCCTGATGCCGTTTCCTTTCTTCTCAATAGAGTTGACTGTTCCCATTGTCTCAACTAATCCTGTAAACATATCAATGAATAAGTTTCCCCAGCCTGCCCCACCGCACCTTACTGAGCAGGCTTCCGGTATTGTCCCACGACCAGTACATTATAAAAGCCTTGCCCTTAATTTCCTTTACTTCAACAACCCCCCAGAACCGGCTGTCGTAGCTCTGGTCCCTGTTGTCTCCCATAACAAAAACACTGTTGCGGGGGACGGTGAAAGGGCCGAAATTGTCCCTTGAAGTATCCATATAACGGTCTGAATGAATTATGAACGGTTCATTAACCATGACATCGTTCACAAAGAGTTTTTTATCTTTTACCTCGATCTCGTCTCCGCCGACGCCGATGACCCTTTTTATAAAATCCTTGCACTCATCCTGAAAAAGATACGAGATGTTGCCGCTGTTGAGGACGTTCCCGATCCTTGTTGAAATGTTGCTGAAAGCGCTTGTGCACTCCTCTTTCTCACGGTCTTTGGGAAAGGGGAAAACCACAATGTCTCCTTTTTGGGGCTGATTAAAGACCAGCGCCTTTGTGCCCGCAAAGGGGATGGCCAGTCCATAAGTAAATTTATTAACAAGTATATGATCGCCGACGAGCAATGTCGGGATCATGGAGCCCGACGGTATTTTAAATGCCTGCACCACAAACGCCCTTATAAAAAGCGCAAGGACAATGGCTATGCTAATGGCTTCCGCGTATTCGCGGAATTTGGATTTTTTGTTTTTGGCCATTATTTAACTTTCAACACCGCAAGAAACGCCTCCTGCGGGACCTCAACCCTGCCGACCTGCTTCATTCTCTTCTTGCCCTCTTTCTGTTTTTCGAGGAGCTTTCTTTTTCTCGTTATGTCGCCGCCGTAGCATTTGGCGAGGACGTTTTTCCTCATCGCCTTGATGGTTTCCCGCGCTACTATCTTGCTGCCGATGGCCGCCTGAATAACAACTTCAAACATCTGCCTCGGGATGACCTCCCGCAGCTTTTCAGCGACCTGTCTTCCCCTGCTGTTGGACTTGTCCCTGTGGACGATCATTGAAAGGGCGTCGACAGGCTCGCCGTTGAGCAGCAGGTCCAGCTTGATAAGCCGTGATTCCCTGTAACCTATGAATTCATAATCCATGGACGCGTACCCGCTCGACAGGGATTTTAGTTTATCATAAAAGTCCCACAAAATCTCATTGAGCGGCATTTCATACGTCACCATTATACGGTCTTTTCCAAGGTAATGAAAATCCTTTTGCACGCCCCGGCGCTCCTGGCAGAGCTCAAACATCGAGCCGATATATTTCTCCGGCACAAAGATCACGACTTTCACAAAAGGCTCCTCTATGTTCTCATATTTATCGGGAAGCTTTGCCGGGCTGTCTATATACAGGATTTCTCCACCGGTCAGAATAATCTTGTAAATTACCGTGGGGGCCGTGTTCACAAGTTCGAGCTTGAACTCCCGTTCAAGCCGCTCCTTGATTATCTCCATGTGCAGCAGGCCCAGGAAACCGCAGCGGAAACCGAAACCCAGAGCTGTAGATGTCTCCGGCTCAAAGCTGAAGGACGCATCGTTAAGCCTCAGTTTTTCGAGCGCGTCTTTCAGGTCCTCGTACTGGTTGGCTTCAGTCGGATAAAGACCGCTGAACACCATCGGTTTTATATCTTTATACCCGGGGCATGGTTCGGGAGTGGGGTTGCCGGCATCGGTGATGGTGTCGCCGACTTTTGTCTCAGCCACATTCCTGATGCTCGCAATGATATAACCGACCTCTCCTGCCTGTAGGGAACCAACCGTTTTTTTGTGAGGGGTAAATATGCCGACCTCCAGCACCTCGTAAGTATTCTGTACAGCCATGAGCAATATCTTTGAACCCTTCTTCACCTCGCCTTCGAAGAGCCTGACGAGCACGATCACTCCCTGGTAGTTGTCAAACCATGAATCAAAAATAAGCGCCTTGAGAGGGTTATCTTTACTGCCTGCAGGCGGCGGCACTTTCTTAACGATCGCTTCAAGCACATCACGGACGCCGGTGCCCTCTTTTGCCGAAGTCAGTATTACGTCCGAACAGTCAATGCCGACCGCTTCCTCGATCTGCGCCTTCACCCTTTCAGGCTCGGCGCTTGGCAGGTCGATCTTGTTTATTATCGG
>QZJG01000035.1 GCA_003599275.1 Nitrospiraceae bacterium
GTTTTCAGTGTCATTGCGAGGAACGTTAGTGACGAAGCAATCTTAAACATCCTGATTAATATAGAAGCGGATTGCTTCACTTCGTTCGCAATGACAGCCGAAATACTTTTTCAGCAGCCCAATAGACAACCGCTTCAGATATTCCCTGATTGAGCCGATAATAAATAAAAAATTTGCGTTCATTTATTCTGGATCAGGAGAAAAGGCTTGCTTGATCTGTCGTTAAAAAGTATTGCACAGAAAGAAAACCTGCACATTCGGAGCGATGCCTCGCTGATGGATTTAATCAGGCTGATGAATACAAACGGGAGAGGTGTGGTTGCGGTGCTGAAGGACAACAAGGCCATTGGGATTATGACCGAGCGGGACGTTGTCGAGCTTCTGTACAGCGGCATCGATTTAAATGAAAAGGTGGATGGACATGCAAAGAAGGCTCTTGTATCCACGAGGGGTGACAGGACCCTTGGTTATGCCATCAATCTGACGCTGGAAAACAATATACGAAGGGTGATAGTCACGGATGAGGGTGATAATTTTTTAGGCATCGTCACTCAGCAGGACCTGCTCAGGTTTCTTGAGGAGGATTTTTACCGCCTGAGCATCAAGGTCAAGCATATCATCAGGAAGGCGGGGCACCTGATCAGCGTCTCTACCGAGGAGACCCTGAACTGTGTTTTAAAGAAGATGATTGAAAACAAAATCAGCGCGGTCCCGGTCATCAGGGACGGCGAGGCCGTCGGGATAATAACAGAAAAGGATATTTTGAAACTTGCCTGTGAAAATGTCTCTTCCGGAGACAGAGTGGACAAGTACATGTCCAGCCCGGTGGACACCGCAAGTCCCGATACGCCTCTGGTTGAAGTTGTAGAGGTCATGAATTTCAAGAACATCCGGAGAATGGTCGTTGTCAACGGGGAAGGCATAGCGATCAATGTCGTTACCATAAGAGACGTGATTGAAAATTTTGAAGGCGATTACAACAAATTTCTCGAAAGGAAGCTCAGGAACGCCAAAGAAATCCTCAATATGCTTCCCGAGATGCTGATAGAGGTGACCGATACAGGGGAAGAGCAGTTGATAATCTGGGCAAACGACAAGGTTATCGAACAATTCGGCAGGGGAATACTGGACAAGCCCGTGACCGGCTTCTTTCCTGCCGGAAGCTGGGACAGGATATACGGCACTTTAATCAAATTAAACAGGATAGAGCATATCAAGATCAAAAAAGACGACAGGATATTTGAACTCTCAGGTTTTTTTCTGAAGATATACGGGGAAAAGGAGAAGGGGAGGGTCCAGCTTATTCTGAGAGACATTACCGAGGACATTAAATCGTCCTCGGTCGACCCGCTTACCAATATTTACAACCGGCGATTTATCAACGGCTTTCTGATAAAAGAGATAGACAGATGTAAAAGGTCTGACAGGCATTTGTCAATTGTGATATCCGACATAGACAATTTTAAGACAATAAATGATTCATACGGACACCTGTCAGGCGACACGGTCCTGAAAACCGTTTCCACTCTCATGACAAACGCCTTCAGGAATCTTGATGTCGTTGGGAGATACGGTGGTGACGAATTCATGATAATCCTTCCCGAAACCACCAATAAAACGGCTTCTCAAATCATAGAAAGATTCCGCAAGAAGATTGAAAATACCGAGATAACGCTCCCCAAAGGGATGAACGTAAAAGTGACCTTCAGCTTCGGTATCGCCACCTTCCCGGACGATGGAACATTGGTGGACGACCTGCTCGTAGCCGCAGACGAAAGGCTGTACAAGGTAAAGGGTTCAGGAAAAAATAAAATTGCCTGCCGCTGATTAATATCCCGGTTGATAATACTGCTCCTCTGCTTTAAAATTAAACCTGCAAAATCATACAAGGAGGAACAGTATGGCGGATGAACATTCATTTGATGTTGTCAGCAAGGTGGATTTGCAGGAGGTCTCAAACGCGGTACAGCAGGCGCTGAAGGAGATAGGGCAGCGTTTTGATTTCAGGGGAAGCAAAAGCAGCATAGATCTCGATAAGGAGAAAAATGAGATTCTTCTCCTGTCGGATGATGATTTCAAACTTAAAAGCGTTGTCGATATACTTCAGAGTAAACTTATCAAAAGGCAGGTGCCCCTGAAGGCATTGAGCTACGGCAATGTTGAGCAGGCCGCATCAAATACCGTGAGACAGGTTGTAACACTCCAACAGGGGATCCCGACCGAAAAATCAAAAGAGATTGTGAAAGTTATCAAGGACACAAAGATGAAGGTACAGGCCGAGATCCAGAAAGACCAGTTGCGCGTCCGGGCAAAAAAGATCGACGACCTGCAGGCAGTGATGAAGCTGCTGAAAGAGAAAGACTTCGGTGTGCATATCGATTTTGTGAATTACAGGTGAAGGTGAGGAGGGGACATGAAAAAATATTCGCAGGGAGAAATCGAAGGGCTTATTACATGCAAGAAACGGATTACTGATCCGCCTCGCAAAGAGATGAAGGCTGAACGGGGAGCCTGAGAAACGACATTCAATTGGAATCGCTTGATGGCAAAATGGGGTTTGCTGTTCATGAGGATTTCGATAACCTGAGCAAGAAAGACCGCAACAGGATCACCAGCGCAACGGACAAGCAGTTTATTTCGCTGGATGATTTCAGGAGTAATGCAAAGCAGGTTTTTGAAAGAGAAGTTGCGTGATGTCTGAAAACGGTATGGGTTCAGAGTAACGTTTCAGACCTATTTGGCCATGATTGCAAGCATGCTGCGGATATGGGAAAGAGTAGCGTCTTCGTATAACCGGTGCAGTATTCAATGAAGTGTGAAAGAATTTTAAACAAAAAATGTAAGAGTTGGCCCTTATGTTAGCATGCAAGATATTAATCAGATTTTCTCAAAAAAACAGCTTGACAAAAAATTATTATCTGGGTAATATTCGGTATATCAATTTCCCAGATAAGAACATGGCACAAATTCATATAAAACTTTCGGAAGATGTTCACAGGGAGTTAAGAAAAAAAGCAAGGGGTTATAATTATAGTATTCAGGAGTTTGCCGAAAAAGTATTGTCACTTGCTGTTAAGGAACCGGATTCCCTCTTTTCTTCTTATAAACAGTTATCCTCTGATTCAAACAATCTGTTTACATTTATCGATTTATTTGGCGGCATTGGCGGAATTCGCCTCGCATTTGAAGAAAATGGCGGAAGTTGTATTTTTTCCTCTGAATGGGACAAATGGAGTCAAAAAACATATTTTGAAAATTTCGGAGAAATTCCCGAAGGGGATATAAACAAAGTTAACTTAACTGAGATACCTGATCATGATATTCTGACGGCTGGATTCCCCTGCCAACCGTTTTCTATCGCCGGTGTTTCAAAAAAGAAAAGTCTTGGCAGGGAACATGGCTTCAGGGATAAAACACAGGGCACATTATTTTTCAGAATAGCAGAAATACTGGATAAGAAAAGACCGAAAGCCTTCATGCTTGAGAACGTCAAGAATCTCAAAAGTCATGACAAGGGTAACACATTCAGAATTATCGACGAAACATTGAAAGAACTTGGATATGTTGTTTATTCAAATGTCATTGATGCAAGTCATTATGTGCCTCAGCACCGTGAAAGACTCTTCATAATTGGATTCGACAGAAAAGTCTTTGGCGATGAACCAAAATTCAGATTCCCCTCACCCCCAAAAAATTGTCCCAGGCTAAAATCAATTTTTGAAAAAAAGGTAGAGCCAAAATACATCCTGACTGACAGGTTATGGAAATATCTCCAGGATTATGCTGAAAAACACAGACAAAAAGGCAATGGTTTTGGATATGGCCTTTTTGACGGTGATTCAGTTGCAAGAACTTTAAGCGCCCGTTACTATAAAGACGGCTCCGAAATTCTCATAAAAAGAAACGGAACCAATCCCCGTCGCCTTACTCCACGAGAGTGTGCCAGGCTAATGGGATTTAAAGATGATTTTAAAATCCCTGTGTCCGATGCACAGGCATACAGGCAATTCGGGAACTCCGTAGTTGTACCTGTTGTCTCCGCTGTAGCCTCAGAATTAATCAAAACATGCAGGCCTGTTCTTGGAAAAAACGTCAAGGCTGCCTGATAGGCTATAATTATGCATGGCAGACATTGTAGACGCAACTACCCGCAGCAGGATGATGTCGGGGATCAGAAGCAAAAATACAAAAGCTGAACTTGAAATAAGAAAAAATCTTTTTGTATCCGGTTTCAGATACCGTCTACATGATAACAGACTACCCGGAAAACCTGATTTGACGTTCCCGCATTACAGGGCTGTGATATTTATTCATGGATGTTTCTGGCACGCCCACAGCTGTCATCTGTTTAAAATTCCAGATACACGCAGTGACTTCTGGAAGACCAAGCTGAAAAGGAACAGACGAAAGGACGAGGAAACTACTGAAGCGCTCAGAAAACTTGGTTGGCGAATACTTACGGTATGGGAATGTTCATTTAGAGGAAAGGGAAAGAAAAGGGGTATGGAAATTAATCGCATTTCAGTTAGAATAGCCAAATGGCTTCGCTCAAATAGCAAACAACTGGAAATAAGGGGATAAGTGACAACAGATTATTCAGGTATATTTCGAACACTTCTGGACTCCAAAGAAAAACCGGTAACATTCGAAAATCTTTATGATGAACTTGTTTTTCCGAAGCAGGTAGGAAGAGAAACCGTAAAGAAACGCTTACGAACATTTATAAAAAATCATCCCGAATATCTCGATAAGTTATTGGGTTTTTATCCTGATGCTGAAACAATCATTCAAATGACAGAGCGTGAGCTTGGCGTTGCCGTTAATAAAGACAATCTTTTTTCGGTAAACAAGAAGTGCAAATTAATAGTTGATAAGTTAACCAAACCATTACATGAAGAATTCTTAAGAGATTTATTTCATGGCAAAACAGATGAAACAGATAGGGTAACGGTTGTTTTTAGCGAACTGCTTGAGTTGATATATGAAAATTACGGGGATTTTATCAATGAGAAAGGAAACAGTCTGGTTTCTATAGCAGGCAGTATGAATGAAATGATTTTAATAAGGGGGCTGAGAAGTGTTGGATTAAGGGATGATGATAATTTCTATAAAACGGGCAGGCAAAGTGAAGCAGATTTAAACATCATACATCGACCTCAGACGGGCAATTCTAAAACCCTATACGTTGAAATTAAAAGCTATCACGCAAGGGAAAGGTTCCTGCGAGGGCTAAGAGATATTCCCCATCCGGAAAAAATAGGAATTGGCTTCTTTATCTCTCCAAAGGAGTTTAATCCTTCTCGTACCAGCCTGTATGTAAGTGCAGGTACATGGGCAATATATATGCCGGATGAAACCTGGCAGGAACTTGATAGCAAAAGCAAAGAATTCAACTCGGTTACACAGTCTAAACTTTACAGGCCGCTGTCAATGTTCTGTGATGACATGCTTGTTTTTTGCCAAACTGGAAAAATCAGGAATTTCTAAAACCGGCTCATTAATTAATTGTGTGGTCGAGTCATGCAATTCACTGGCTGGATTCCGCATCAAGTACGGAATGACTGTTTGAAATTGATTTACCTGCCGCATCAGAAGTTCTTCATTCTTAATTATTCATTAATGTATAATAACCCCTATGAGTTTTTGGGATGACGTCAGGCATGATTTCAGGACGGTTTTCAGGATGGACCCTGCCGCGCGGAGCAGGCTTGAAGTCATCCTGTCTTACTCGGGATTTCATGCAATTTTTCTCTATAGAATAAACCACAGGCTGTGGGACCTCGGCATTCCGGTATTGCCCCGTTTCCTGTCACAGGTAACAAGGTTTCTTACCGGCATCGAAATACATCCTGCCGCAAAAATCGGGAAAGGGTTTTTCATTGACCACGGCATGGGGGTCGTAATCGGAGAGACAGCGGAGATAGGTGAAAATGTCCTCCTCTATCAGGGGGTGACGCTCGGCGGAACAGGCAAGGAAAAGGGCAAGCGCCATCCGACCCTCGGCAACAATGTCGTGGTCGGGGCCGGTACAAAGATCCTCGGCGCGATAACCGTCGGAGACAATGTAAAGATAGGCGCAAATTCGGTTGTGCTGAATGCCGTGCCCGACAATTCCATTGTAGTGGGCGTGCCGGGCCGGGTGATAAAAAAGAAGGTGGTGAAGATTTTCAACGAGGGTTTGGTCGAGATGCTCGATCAGGTGCACATGCCCGACCCCCTTGATGAAAAATTTGAGGAGATAAAAAATTATATTACGGAACTCGAAAGGAGAATCAGCGCATTGGAAGGCACGGGTGAAACGATAAAGGTCTACAACACGATGAGCGGAAAGAAAGAGGACTTTGTGCCTCTCATCTCCGGACAGGTCAGGATGTACGTGTGCGGCATAACCGCGTATGACGTATGCCATCTCGGACATGCGAGGAGCGCAATTGTCTTTGACATTATAAAGAGATATCTGAGATACAAGGGACTGAAGGTCACCCATGTGCGGAACATAACGGACATTGACGACAAGATCATCAACCGGGCCGCAAAGGAGAACGTCACATATGATGTGATCGCAAAGAGGTACACGGAAGAATATTACAGGGACATGGAGATGCTTGGCGTGAGCAGGGCGGACATTGAGCCGAACGCTACCGATCACATAAAAGAAATGATAGAGACGATAAAGGGTCTGATCGGGAAAGGCTTTGCGTACCCTGTCGATGGAGACGTTTATTTTGAGGTAGGCAAATTCGCCGGGTACGGCAAGCTTTCGAAAAAGAACGTGGACGATCTCATGTCCGGCGCGCGTGTTGAGGTTGACGAGAGAAAAAGGACCCCGCTTGATTTTGCCCTGTGGAAGTCATCAAAAGAGGGAGAGCCGTGGTGGGAAAGTCCGTGGGGAAAGGGCAGGCCGGGATGGCATATAGAGTGCACCGCGATGTCGTCAAAATATTTGGGCGAGAGCTTTGACATACACGGGGGCGGGGCTGATCTGATATTCCCCCATCATGAAAACGAGATGGCCCAGAGCGAGGCGTACACGGGCAGGCCTTTTGTGAAATACTGGATGCACAACGGCTTTATCACGGTGGCAAAGGAGAAGATGTCCAAGTCCCTCGGCAACTTCTTTACCATCAAGGAGATACTGGTAAAATACGAGCCGGAGGTCGTCAGATATTTTCTGCTCTCAACGCACTACAGGAGCCCGATAGAATTCTCCGACGTCCAGTTGAACGAAGCGGAGATTTCCATCGACAGGTATTACTCGACGGTCACGAGGATAAAGGATTTCCTCGAAGCCGCGGGGACTGCCGGGAAGCCGGGGACTGTCGCAGACCTCGAAAAACTGCTTTCGACATTTAAGGACAAATTCCATCACGCGATGAATGACGACTTCAATACTGCTTCTGCGCTGGGATTTATTTTTGAGCTCATTCGTGAGGTAAACAGATTTCTCGATTCAAAACCTTCGGGGCAGAAGGCAAAGGAGCTTGTCATTAAAACCGGAGAGCTTCTTGCCGAAATCGGCGGCGTCATGAACATATTCAACAAGACGCCCGAGGAATGGTACAGGTCCCTGATGAAGGTGAAGAAGATAGAGTTTTCCGAGGAGGCCCTCCTTCAGAAGATCGCCGGGCGGCAGGAGGCGAGAGAGCAGAAAGACTGGGCAAAGGCCGACACTATACGAAAAGAGCTTGAGGCCGGGGGAATTATACTTGAGGACAAAAAAGACGGGACCACGTGGAAGGTAAAGGCGGGGTGACACCGTCACATATTTCTAAAAAAAGAAAGGCAAAACAGCATGTATAACCTGGTGAGCTTCTCCGGGATATTTGTCCTTATGGCTTTTGCCTGGCTGTTTTCAACCAACAGAAAAGTCGTCAATTGGCGGGTCATTATCTGGGGCTGTCTCATACAATTGATCTTTGCGGTCTTCATATTCGCAGTGCCTGCCGGGACGAAAGTATTCCTGTTTGTCAATGATGCGCTGGTGAAGGTGATAGACGTTGCAGGCGCAGGATCGAGGTTCGTTTTCGGCAGGCTCGCGCTTCCCCCCGGCGCAAAAGATGAATGGGGCGGCGAATCGCTCGGCTTCATCTTCGCCTTTCAGGCGCTGCCCACGATAATATTCTTTTCCAGCTTAATGGGCATACTTTATTACGCAGGCTTCATGCCCTGGCTCATCGGGATATTCGCCAGGACGTTTACGAGGCTGATGAAGATAAGCGGCGCGGAGTCCTTATGTGCGGCAAGCGAGATCTTTGTAGGCATTGAATCGTCAACCGCAATACGGCCATACCTTGAAAAGATGACGCTCTCGGAATTCTGTACGGTGCTTACCGCCGGAATGGCGACCGTTGCATCAAGCGTGCTGGCGATATATATTTTAATCCTTCAAAAACAATTCCCCATGATTGCAGGACATCTTGTGTCCGCATCATTTCTGACTGCGCCTGCCGCAATAGTTATGTCGAAAATCCTTTTGCCCGAGACCGGAAAGCCTGAGACAATGGGACTGCACGTCAAACCTTACCGGGAAAAAGAATCGTCATTTATCGAAGCTTCCATCAATGGCGCGACCGCCGGAATGAAATTAGCAGTCGGGGTCGTGACACTGCTCGTTGCCTTTTTAGGACTTGTGACATTGGCGGATTTTATTTTTGCAGGGGCGGGCACACAGTTAAACGGCATACTTGGGACCGGCATGGACTGGTCGCTGAAAGGGCTTTTGGGATATGTATTCTATCCGTTCACTCTCGTTATAGGCGTGCCTCCGTCGGATGCCGTTGAAATATCGAGGCTGATCGGCGAAAGGGTCATCCTCACTGAAACGAAGTCATACATGGACTTAGCAGCGCTCATTGAAAAAGGCGCACTGCACGACCCCCGCTCTTCATTTCTTGCCGTATATGCGCTTTGCGGCTTTGCGCATGTCGCGTCACTTGCAATTTTCGTCGGCGGGGTGTCCGCTCTTGTCCCGTCAAGAACGGCCGATCTGTCGAAGGTGGGTCCCCGCGCCCTGCTCGCGGCAACTCTGGCGACACTGATGACGGCCGCGGTCGCGGGAACTTTTTTTACAGACGGGTCGATCTTATTGGGTAAGTAAGGTTTAAATGTCCACCTCGCAAACATATGATGTTATCATTGCCGGTGGCGGTCCGGCGGGCTCCACTGCTGCCTATATTCTTGCCGGGTCCGGTCTGAAAGTTTTGATAATCGACAGGAGCAGGTTCCCGAGACACAAACTATGCGCGGGCTGCATTACGGACAAGACCGTGAGACTTCTGAAACGGGTGTTTGGGGAGACGGCCCCGGATTTAAAAAAGAAAGACATCATCAATTTTGAATCGGACCGCTATGGAATATTCTGCGGTGAAAAACTGGTCTCCGCAAAAAGCCTGGGGGTCCCTTTCTATTTTGTAGAGAGATACACGTATGACGAATTTCTCCTGAGACGTGCTGAGCGGGCAGGCGCTGAAGTAATCGAAGGAGACGGTGTCGTTTCCCTCGATGTATCCGTTAATGAGATCAGGACGTTGTCCGGCAGGACATTCACGGCCCGCTTTTTTATAGGGGCGGACGGGGTGCACAGCATCATGCGACGCCAATTCCCGGAAGATATTATTGACAGGGCGGCATGGCAGAACAACGCGGGCACGGGGCTGGAGATATACATCGACCGCTCTGATATGAAAAATGCAATCGACTATCCCGCACTCTATTTAGGGTTTATAAATTACGGCTACGCATGGTTGTTCCCGAACAGGGACAGGCTCGTGGCAGGAATAGGGGGACTCACGCGCAGAAACAAAAAACAGTTCCTGCCCTCGTTTTACAGGTTCCTCTCCGCCATCGGCATATCCGATCCGGGGGCGTATAAAGTCAGGGGGTATGCTTTTCCCTACGGCAATTTCCTGTCAAGGCCGGTCTACAGAAACATCCTCCTGACAGGCGATGCCGCGGGCTTTGCAGACCCATTAGTGGGCGAAGGCATATATTATGCGCAAAGAAGCGCGGAGCTTGCCGCACATGCTATAGACGAGGCCCTGGAAGAAAATAAAAGTGACGCGGCGCAAAGGGCGGCAGACAGGTATCTGCAATTGTTGCAGGAAGACATTTACCGGGAATTTCTTTATGCCATGAAGATCGGAAATCTTGTTTATACGCGGCTCGACAAATTTCATTATCTCCCTCTGAAATTGCTCATGGGCGCGCTGGGTACAAAACCTCTGGAGGCCGTGCAGGGGATAAGGTCTTACAGGTGGCTCAGAAGACACATGGACATTGATACCTGAACCTAATACTGCGTCAGGGTCCCGTCCCTTTTGGCCTTTCTGACGGCGTATTGGAAGGCGAAAATACCGAGCGGGAGCATGATGACCGAAAAAATTGTCAGCGCCGCTATATACGGCAGCAGCCCGCCCAGTGAATATCCACTGAGCAGCGCGAGCCTCATACCTTCCAATGCGTAAGTAACAGGCAGCAGGTAAGAAAAATTCTGCAGCCAGTCCGGCAGTACAGAAACGGGATAATACAGGCCGCCAAGTAGTCCTGAGATGCTCGTGAATATCCAGCCCACCGGGTCGCCTTTTTTAAGCACCATTATAAAACTCGCCGAGATCATCCCCAGACCGCCCAGAGAAATAATGGTCAGCAGGAGTAATAACAGCGCCCCGGCAATATTGGCATTCCCCAGGTCTACGCCGAACACAAGGACCCCGATCAGCAGGTAGACCGCCACTCTTGCAGAGGCCCAGATGAAACTGTACAGGGATGATGAGATTATGATGGTCGGGACCTCTGTTTGGGTCACGAGCAGCGCCTCAAGCGTCCCCATCTCCTGGCCTTCTCTTACGGTTTCCGCAAGGCTTCGCACCGATAAACCGAGATAGCCGTAAAAGGCGACCCCGAGAAGGACGAAGGAAAAATAATTTCCTCCGTATGGTTTGAGATATGATGCGCCTGCGTCTCCGAGAAGCTTGGAGATAAAGAAAAACATTGCCGTCGAAAAGAATATGCCGAGGAACTGCATGAGGAATGCAAGCTTGTAGCTGCTGTCATCTACAAAATCCCGCCAGAGGAAGGCGGCCGGTTTTTCCATGAAAGATTTCATTTCGCCCCTACTATCCTTGAAAACAGCTCTTCGAGTGCGGCCCCTTTTTCATGAAGGGAGCATAATTCGCCGCCCATATTGACGATCTCTCTTATTGCTCCGGATACGCTGCCTTCATGAGCGGCGATTTCAACGTCAACCTGCGGGACCGTTGAAAAAGTGCCGTTTGATACCGATTTGATTTTTTTTACGTGCGGCATGAGGCCGATTTTTTGCAATATGTTGCCTTCCGGCCTTTTTAATCTGGCAATAAAGGTCTTGCAGGTGTCAGGGTCCATTTTCAAGTCTCCCAGGGCGCCCGCGAACTTTACTTCTCCTTTGTGGATTATGGCGAGTCCGTTGCATATTTCTTCAGCGTCCCGCAGGATATGAGTTGCGAATACCACCGTCTTTTTTCCATCACCGGCCAGTTTTTCTTTGATAATCGTTTTCAGATTTTGAGATGTGACCGGGTCCAGCCTGTTTGTGGGTTCATCCATGAATATGACTTCAGGATCGGTGAGAAGCCCTCTTGCTATCGCCAGTTTTTGTCTCATGCCGGATGAATAATCCTTGAAAGGCCTGCCGGCGTCCTCAGTGAGGTCCATAAAGTCCAGCAATCTCCCGATCCTCTTCCCTGCCTCCCTGTCGGGTATGTTGTTCAGCTTCGCAAAGAACTTAAGGTTTTGTATGCCGGTGAGACGCCAGTAAAAGCTCCTTTCATCGCTTACTACATATCCGATTGTCTTCCGCGTTGTCTTTGCGTTCCCCGCAACTTCCAGCCCGTTTATAAAGGCCTTTCCCGAAGAGGGGAGAATCAGTGTGCACAGTATCTTTATTAGTGTTGTCTTGCCTGCGCCGTTAGGACCGAGAAGCCCGAACACATCCCCCTTTTTGACCTGAATATTGACGTTGTTAAGGACCGTGATCTCCTTTCTGCGGAAAGGATGAAGAATAATGTCATGGTAACTTTTGGCTGCCGGGAACTTTTTGGTAAGGGAATCTGTTTCAATGGCGTATGACAATTTAATCTCCGGCGGAAATTTTTTTCGTCCGCAAAATCTCCAGAACGGACTTCCGGTATTTTGCGAATAACTCAACGGGACGGGACAAATAATGGTAATGGGTCTTCAGAGAGCAGGGAGACGCACCGTATCTTCCGGACATCTCTTCT
>QZJG01000043.1 GCA_003599275.1 Nitrospiraceae bacterium
CAGGAACGGTGCAGCTTCCCGACACCGGTCAGGTGAAGTGTTACAGGGATGTCAGTCCCTATGATGAAATACCCTGCGCGGGCACGGGGCAGGACGGGGCATACAACATCAATCCCATGAGTTTCACGGACAATGGCAACGGAACGGTTACGGACAATAACACTGGACTTATGTGGCAGAAGTGCAGCATCGGGCAGAACAATGATGAAACCTGCAGCGGCACGGCTGTGTACTACAACTGGTATTGGGCCTCTGGCACATATCATTCGTCGTATAATCCGGATTCACAAGACGTCTGCGGCGACCTTGACCGGGGCGGTTATTCAGACTGGCGGCTTCCGGCTAAGAAGGAATTGATAACGATTGTTGATTATGCGGTCCCACATCCCGGACCGGCAATTAAGACGGCATATTTCCCGAATACGAAATCGTCCGGTTACTGGTCGTCTACTACCTACGCCTACTATCCGTACCCCGCGTGGAGCGTGTACTTCGGCTTTGGCAGCGTCGACAGCAACGATAAGTACTATGACTTCTACGTGCGGTGCGTGCGCGGCGGACAGTGACTGGGTTATTTGGTTATTTGGAGATTTTTATGATAAGCAGACAGAGCGCGGAAGGGATGAAAACCATTTTGTACAAAGGCCGGAATCGCTGTATGCATGATGCTTCAGCGAGTGAGCCTATGATCACTGTGCGCCCGGCCCGCCTTTTTGTGGAGCAACCCCTCACCCTATCCCTCTCCAGCAAGGGGAGAGGGCAGCTTATAAATTCCCCTCCCTTGACGGGTCGGAAACGACTCGTACCGAGAGGGGATGAAGGGGAGGGTGAAGTCAAACGGGCATTAAAAGCAGCAAACCGTACGCTCTTACAGGATCGGTTTGCGGAGGGCCAACAGGCCGTAAAGAGGCCGGGTAAATGCGTCCAATTACTGGTCGTCTACTACCAACGCCAACAATCCGAACAACGCGTGGAACGTGAACTTCAACAATGGCAACGTCAACAACAACAATAAGAACAATAACAACTACGTGCGGTGCGTGCGCGGCGGAAAGTGATCGTCTGTATTCCTTCAGGTCTTTGCATGAGGCCTATGTATCATGCAGGAGAAGAAAGCGGAATACCATTAATGCACTGAGGTTCGAGGCGTCTCTCTTTGACAACCTCCTTGACCTTCGCAGCAGACTTCAGAATGGCTCATACAGGCCTTCCCGCTCTGTCTGCTTTGTAGCTAAACAGCCGAAACTCAGGGAGATATTCGCAGCCGATTTCAGGGACAGGGTGGTGCATCACCTTATTGTGCCGGAGATTGAAAAGATATTCGAGCCGAAATTTATCCACGACTCCTATGCCTGCCGGACAGGGAAAGGCACTCATGCCGCTGTGATGCGGCTGAAGCATTTCATGAATTGCGTTACAAAGGGAGGGCGAGTTGCTTCGTGGTTTATGCAGCTTGATATCAGGAGTTTCTTCATGAGCATAGACAGAGAGACTCTTCTTGGGATTTTAGAGAGGCAGCTAATGAGGGATTCATCAGCACGGCGTCATTCCCGCGAAAGCGGGAATCCAGAAAACAGTACAACAACTCTGGATTCCGGCTTAAAGACTGCCGGAACGACGGAAAGAGATGCTCTTTTTACGCTTACAAAAATCATCGTGAATCAGGACTGCACAAAAGACTATATATATAAGGGAGACCCCCGCCTTCTACAGGGGATACCGCATCACAAATCGCTCTTTCATATTCCCCCGGGCAAGGGTCTGCCTATCGGCAATCTTACTTCCCAGTTCTTTGGCAATGTCTATCTCAATGAGCTGGACCAGTTTGTGAAGCATCTCCTGAAGGCGCGCCATTACCTCAGGTATGTGGATGACTTTATCCTCCTTGATACCAGCCGCGAGCGGCTGCTTGAAAGGAAGGAGCAGATAAGGGAATTCCTGAAAGAGAGGCTCGCGCTTGAACTGAAGCCTGAGGTCACTCTTAAGCGGGTGTCTGAAGGCGCGAATTTTCTCGGCTACATCGTGAGACCGGATTATATACTTGTGCGCAACAGGGTGATTGGGAACTTGAGAGCAAGGCTGCGGCGGTTTGAAGAGGAAATGGTCATCTCGCCAGTGCAGCATATCAGTTGCCGTCATTCCCGCGAAAGCGGGAATCCAGAGAACAGGGTGAAGGCAATAACTCTGGATTCCGGCTCAAAGGACTGCCGGAATGACGAGAAAAATGATATCCGTATTCATCTGCGTGAGGAGAATGTACGTCAGCTCCGCCAGGCACTTGCATCCTATCTGGGGCATTTTAAACATGCAAATGCTTTTAAACTTACCCGCAGTCTGTTTGAGAGATACGAGTACCTCAAAGATATTTTCACTGTGAACAATGACGGCAGTCTTGTCCCGTTGTATGAGCCGCCCTTTGAGCCTGTAACCCTTCGGGGCCAATACAAATGGGTAACGAAACAGTATCCTGATTCCTGCATATTTTTTCAGGTTGGGAAATTCTGCGAGTTCTACGGACAGCAGGCTGAACGCTATAGCAGTTTTTTTTCTCTTGCCCTGCAATCCGATACCCGATACCCGAAACTTGTTCAGTGCGGTTTTCCTGTTAGGTATCTGAAAGAATTCAAGGCGAAGGCCCTTAATGAAGGGAGTGCCTTACGTAGTCGTCGGTGAGAGGGGATATTACCCGTCAGGATTAAAGAAACGTGTTATCACTGAAATATACAGACCATCAAGGAGGAAATTATGAAGAGAAAGATATTTATTGTTTTGGCAGTTGCGCTGTTGCTCTGCTGCTCTGCTGCGCTGTCCTTTGCTGCGCCTTTTACGGACAACGGCAACGGAACGGTAACTGACATCAAAACCGGCCTTGTATGGCAGCAGGGTGAGCCGGGATACAAGACATGGGGCTCTGCACTTTCATACTGTGAAGGGCTTGACCTTGGGAACAAGACAGACTGGCGATTGCCGAATATCAAGGAGCTTGAATCAATAACAGACGATACGAGATATAATCCTGCGATAGATACCAATTACTTTCCGAACGCACATGCGTACTATTACTGGTCGTCTACTACCGTCGCCAACAGTCCGTACTACGCGTGGAACGTGTACTTCGTCGATGGCTGCGTCAACTACTACTATAAGGACTATAACTTCTACGTGCGGTGCGTGCGCGGCGGACAGTCTGGGTCATTTGGTAATTTGGATCATTTTGATTTTTCTTTTATTTCTTCTCCAAAATCAGTCGGAGCGCCTTTCAGCGTGACTATCACGGCAAAGGATGTGTATGGGTATACGGAGAATTACAACGGCTATGTATCACTCTACAGCAACGCGGGTTCTGTAAATCCGATAACAGCCTGGTTAAACAACGGGACATGGACAGGGAATGTGACTCTGTATGAAGGAGGCACATTCATCTTCCTCGGCGCAAACGCAGGCGGGAAATACGGGACAAGCAATACCTTTGATGTGACAGGAGGTGTGTCGAATACAGGTAACTTAGGCGGGACGGTTAGAGATAACAGACGAGCACCTCTTTCCGGCGCAAGCGTCTATCTGGATAATAATAAAGACGGCATATCCGATTATTCTCAGACAACAGACAGTAACGGCTATTATAGATTCACAAACATCCCCGCCGGATACTACGACATATGGGCCGACTACGAATCGAGCTCTAATAAGAATGACGGAAATTATGTTTTTGTTGTTGCCGACCGTCTTGTTACTGAAAATCTTGTCATAACAAAGTTCTACAGCGGCAAGACCCCGGTCATACTTGTCCCGGGAATTGCAGGGACCAAGTATAAACATACAAGCTCGGACCAGATAATCCCTGAGCTGCCCGGAGAATATCCTGCAAAGGCATCACAACTTGTTCTGCACGATCCGCGCATCCCTCCATTTTCGCCGCACCCCGGCTGGCAGACCCTCATAACAGAACTTGAAAATAAGTGCTATGAAAGGGAGGAGACAATAATAGGCGGTGGGTATGACTGGCGAATGCCTGTAAAAGACGTAGTTGATCAGTATCTCATACCTGCCATTAATAAAGCTAAAGACATCACCGGCAGCCCCAAGGTCAACATTGTTGCTCACAGCACAGGGGGGCTCGTTGTGAGAAGTTATATACAGAGCGATGAATATTTAAGCAGAAATGACATAGATAAGTTTGCGATGGTTGCTACCCCAAACCTGGGCGCCGTGAATGCGTACTATATATGGGAAGGCGGCGACCCCAAATGGGCCGATGACCTTAATGGCGGAATAATTAATTTTTACTGGCAACTTACAAAGAAGATGCATGAAAAGACTTATAAACTCGGCGATCTTGATTCCGATGACCATTTGATAATCAGGAATTTTATTCATGATAAAGTCCCTGAGTTGAGAGATTTGATGCCCACCTTTAATGATTTCCTGGAATATAAGGGCAGCTTTTCCGGCATTGAAAGTGACGGCAATAAAAATAAAACGGTTATATCTTTAAACGACAATCCAAACAGAAAGACAAGAATGAGCCCGACCGGAGGGACAGATGTCGTTAAGACAAAGGTCTTTTACAGCGAATCAGAGGACACAATCGAAAGCCATAGTATTCTGAATCCTTATATACCCCGCCGTACGTATGAAGACGGTGTTCCTCAGCTTTACAAGAATCCCGTAAAAACCGCCGGAGATAAAACCGTATTGAAAAAGAGCTCAAAATTCCCATGCGATGCGAACGAAGGATGGGCTGGATGCAGCCCGACAAGAGAAAGCGAGCATGGCGACATAATACATGAATATGCAGACTTGATAAGGGCGTTTATTGATGAAGGGGAGCCTCAATGTACGTCGCAGTCTGCCGTATCCGGAAGACTTTTTGCAAGTGAAACAGTTACTAAGGTACTGTCGCTATCCGTTAACGGAAGGGTACAACCTTATATTTCTAATCCGGACGGGCAGGGGAGCGGGGCACATTATGTTTCATTGGAACTTGCGAATGATATTCCAGGAGCCAATGTGAATATAGGGGCGGATGCAGGAAGCGTTTCAATCGAAAATCCTATGGACGGTGTCTATACGATCTACTTAAGAGGCGCATATGATGACGACTACAATTTAACAGTTGAATATACAGACAGTGAAAAGATTGTAACAAAGGAGTATCACGGCTTCAACCACGCCAACACAACCTCGTTTACTATTACCGTCAATTCAGGTTCATCGGATAAAATCACCATAAACCACACGCCTCTTCCGCCATCCGAACTTCAGGCGGATGCAATGGATTCAGGAGGGCTTAAGACGCAGCTTACATGGACGGCGAGCACGAGCCCTGATGTTGACCATTACAATATTTACTCAAAGTATAATGACGCGCCGTATCTGGCGCAAATCGGATCATCAACATCCAACTCCTTTAACACAGGTCATCCATGGGCGGAAGACTCATCTGTTGCGACAAGCCTGTATGCGGTCTCTGCGGTAAAGGCCGACGGCAAGGAAAGCTTCCTGTCTGACATGGCGAAAAACAACGACCGCGACCATGACGGGCTGACGGATGAAGAAGAGGTAACTTATGGCACGGATGTAAGCAATCCCGACTCCGACGGAGACGGTTTGAAAGACGGCGAGGAATACATGAAGGGCACGGACCCATTATTGACAGATACGGATAGTGACGGTTACAGCGACTATGAAGAGGTACAGTTGGGATCAGATCCCCTGGATGCAGACTCAGTCCCATGCACGGACATGGATGACGACGGCTATGCAGTAGAAGGAGGCATCTGTGGTCCAGTTGATTGCGACGACATCAATCCTTACATTAATCCCGGCGCGTCGGAAGGCCCGTATGGAGACGCAACATGCAGTGATACATTTGACAATGACTGTGACGGATTCGTTGATTCTGCTGACAGCGGATGTCAGGCCCCGGTTGTTGACGTCACCGGCTGCATCGATCTCGGCGGTTCGCCTCTTGTAAACAAGAAGGTAATACTTAAGCAGACCGGCGAGGTAAACCAGACTGCAACTACGGACAGCGGCGGGTGCTATGTATTTTTAAACGCAGTATCAGGGAAGGCATTTACAGTTCAGATAAGCGGTCCTGTCCTGTCATCGCCGGCGCCTGTAATCAACGGTTGTACTGAGTTACAGGGTTCAGCCATGACAGACAGAAAGGTGCTGCTCAAGCAGAAGAATGAAACCAATAAGAGTACGAAGACCGACATTGAGGGCTGTTACAGCTTCTCAAACGCCGTGCCGGACAAAAAATTCAAGCTTCTTATCAAAGGGCCGGTCGTGCCGTAAGGAGAAATAAGATGACTGAAAAAAAGGGATGGCAAACATTGCCATCCCTTTTTTTGGGTTTGAAAGTTTGATTATCCGCAGGAAGAACCGCAGCTGCAGTCGGAGTCGGAGCCTGAACCGCATGACGACGCTTTGCCACCGGTAAGGACAAAGCCTTCCCTTTTTCCACAGATGTGGTTAAATGCATTATTTGGGTTAATAGGGCGTGGAAAATTTAAAACCGGCTTTTTCTACAGGCTCTTCATGTGTTAAGGTCTTGCTATTACAGATAAATTTTCGTGACTTTTGATATATATCTTGATAGACTAAATAGCAAATGAGTAAATATGACAAATTGTTACTTCAAATATGTCGTGGTTCTTCGGATGCAAACATATCGTTTGATGATTAAAAGAAGTCGGGATTTGAGGAGCGCATACGAGGAAGCCATCATATTTTCAGAAAAGAAGGCATTGTAGAAAAAATCAATTTACAGCGTGACGGAAGCAAAGCAAAAGTTTATCAAGTTCGACAGGTTAGAAACATAATTTTGAAATATAATTTTGGGGAGGAACTATAGATGTATAAATACGAGATTATTATTTATTGGAGTGAAGAGGATAAAGTTTATATAGCTGATGTTCCAGAATTACCCGGATGTTCTGCACATGGACAGACTTACGATGAAGCTTTAGTCAGTGCAAAGGAAGCTATTCAATTGTGGATTGACACTGCAAAAGAATTTGGGGACCCTGTTCCAGATCCCAAAGGACACCGGTTAATGTTTGCATAATTAAAATAGATTGCAGGGGCACAGGGTCAGCCACTGAAATTATAATTTAGAATGGGCCAACAGAATCTGAGAGTGATGATTAGTCTTCGGGTTTATACTGGAAAGAACGTCCGGCCTTTTTTTCGGCTTGCGTCCGTTTATCAGCGAGGATTTTATCCCTGGCGCGTTTTGAACGCCGCCTCTTCTGCCGTCTGATTTTTGCTGCTCTCTGCTGCTCCTCGCTCTCTCTGCCTTTTGCCAGTTGTTCCGCCTTTTCAAAAAGGAGCACTCGTGCGTAATAGCGGTTTAATCCCTGAGTGCGCGCCTTCTGGCATTTGACCTCAAGGCCGGTGGGTATGTGTTTCAGGTAAACACAGGTGGCAACTTTGTTTACGTTTTGCCCACCCCTCCCGCCGGAGCGAATGAAAGACTCCCGGATGTCTTTTTCATAAATGCCGAGGCTGTCGAGTCTGGCCTTAAGGGCATTTTCTTTTTCCGGACTTACAGGGAACATGATTAATTATAAATGCTGAATCAGAAAAATGACATTTTTTTTGCTTGAGCTATTGACAAAAAAATCATCCCCTGATAAACTCCTAAGGTTTCCCCATAGGTGGAGAAAGTCAGTTATTAACAATACATGTTGTGGGATTAACGGAGGAAGAGTTGCCGACAGTTGCTCAGTTAGTGAAAGACAACAGGAAGCAGTCGCCGAACAGGACAAAGAGCCCGGCGCTCGCGGGATGTCCTCAAAGAAGGGGAGTATGCACGAGGGTCTATACAACAACCCCCAAGAAGCCGAATTCCGCTTTAAGAAAAGTAGCAAGAGTAAGATTGACAAACAAGATGGAAGTCACTGCTTATATTCCCGGAGTCGGCCATAACCTGCAGGAACATTCAATTGTTCTCATAAGGGGCGGCAGGGTGAAAGATCTTCCAGGCGTCAGATATCACATTGTCAGGGGTGCCCTCGACACGCTTGGGGTTGCCAATAGAAGACGGGGCCGGTCAAAATACGGCGCCAAAAAACCAAAATAATTTAAGGGTAATCAGTTATGCCGAGAAGAAGAGTAGTAACAAACAGAGAGATTTTGCCGGATCCCATTTACAACAGCAAGGTTGTGAGCAAATTCATTAATGCAATCATGGATGACGGGAAGAAGGCCGTGGCTGCGAGGATATGCTACGGGGCCCTCGATATTATTAAGACAAAAACGGGGAACGACCCGTTAAAGGTTTTCAAGACCGCGCTGGAAAACGTCAAGCCCGTCGTCGAAGTTAAACCGAGGCGCGTCGGTGGCGCTACGTATCAGGTGCCCATTGACGTCAGGCCTCAGAGGAAAATGGCGCTGGCTTCGAGATGGATCATAGGTTATGCCCAGGCACGGGGCGAGCGTACGATGAGCGAGAAACTGGCAGCTGAATTAATGGATGCCGCCAATAACACCGGTTCTTCCATAAAGAAAAAGGAAGACACTCACAGGATGGCTGACGCAAACAAGGCCTTTGCGCACTATAGATGGTAAGAAGAGGAATATACATTGTCAGAGAGTACATTAGAAAAAACAAGGAATATAGGTATCATGGCACACATTGATGCCGGGAAAACCACAGCTACGGAGCGCATTCTTTATTACACGGGCGTTACGTACAAGATGGGGGAGGTCCATGAAGGCACCGCTGTTATGGACTGGATGCCGCAGGAGCAGGAAAGGGGCATAACCATTACTTCCGCTGCGACTACATGTTTCTGGAAAGATAACAGGATCAATATAATCGATACGCCGGGACACGTTGACTTTACTATCGAAGTCGAGCGCTCATTGAGGGTCCTTGACGGGGCTGTTGCGCTTTTCGATGCCGTAGCCGGTGTCGAGCCCCAGTCGGAGACTGTCTGGAGGCAGGCCGAAAAATACAAGGTGCCGAGAATGGCCTTTATAAATAAAATGGACCGGATGGGCGCGGATTTCTTCATGTGCGTCAAATCCATGATCGAACGGCTTGGAGCAACGCCTGTTCCCGTACAGATACCAATAGGAAAAGAAGACGTCTTCAAGGGGCCGATTGATCTTGTGACCATGAAGGCATATGTGTTTGAAGATGAGACAATGGGCACGTCATTTGTCGAAACGGATATCCCGCAGGAGCTTCTTCCCAGCGCGCTTGAACACAGGGAGAAGATGCTGGAGATGTTGTCCGACTTTGACGACGTAATTATGGAGAAATATCTTGCCGGCGAAGAAATAAGCGCCGACATTATAAAAGCGGCATTGAGAAGGGGCACTATAGAATTGAGGATTACCCCTGTTCTTTGCGGTTCGGCGTTTAAATATAAAGGTGTTCAGCAGCTTCTTGATGCAATTATCGATTATCTGCCTTGTCCTCTCGATGTGCCGCCGGTCAGGGGCATTGAGCCGAATACCGCCGGGGAAATTATCAGGAAGGTATCGGACAACGAGCCTTTTTCCGCCCTTGCATTTAAGATCATGACTGACCCGTTTGTAGGGCAGCTTACATTTTTAAGGGTGTATTCCGGGACGATGTCTTCAGGCTCATATATTTACAATTCTACAAAGGACGTACAGGAGCGTATCGGCAGGCTCATGAAGATGCATGCAAATAAAAGGGAAGAGATAAAAGAGGTGAGGGCGGGGGACATTGTCGCGGCGGTCGGTTTGAAAAGCACCCTTACCGGAGATACGCTTTGCGATAAGGACCAACCGGTAATACTTGAATCCATGGAGTTCCCGGAACCTGTTATATCGGTTGCGATCGAGCCGAAGACTAAGGTCGATCAGGAGAAGCTGTCGGTCGCTCTCGGCAAACTCGCGCAGGAAGACCCTTCGTTTAAGGTTTCCTTTAATGAGGAGACCGGGCAGACAATCATCTCCGGCATGGGAGAGCTTCATCTCGATATTATTGTAGACCGTCTTTTAAGAGAATTTAAGGTCGGCGCCAATGTGGGCAAACCGCAGGTAGCTTACAGGGAGACGGTAAAACAGAAATCATCTGCTGAGGGTAAATACGTCAGGCAGTCAGGCGGACGCGGCCAGTACGGTCATGTATATCTGGATCTTGAACCTTTGAAGGCCGGAAGCGGTTTTGAGTTTGTAAATAAGGTCGTTGGCGGCTCTATCCCGAGGGAATATATCTCTGCTGTTGAAAAAGGGGTAAAAGAGGCGCTTGAAAACGGCATACTTGCAGGTTATCCGGTTGTTGACGTAAAGATTACCCTTACCGACGGCTCGTATCATGAAGTTGACTCATCCGAGATGGCGTTCAAGATCGCTGCCTCCATGGGATTTAAAAATGCCGCTGCAAAGGCAAAGGCCGTGCTGCTCGAACCTGTTATGACTATAGAAGTAGTAACTCCTGAAGAGTATATGGGAGACGTTATCGGAGATCTGAATTCGAGGAGAGGTAAAATCCAGACGATGTCCCAAAGGACTAACGTACGTGTGATTGCTGCACTGGTCCCGCTTTCCTCCATGTTTGGTTATGCGACGGACCTCAGGTCAAAGACGCAGGGTCGCGCAACTTATACAATGCAATTTTCCCATTATGAAGAGGTACCCAGGAATATTTCCGAAGACATTGTATTAAAGGTAAAGGGAGGATAAAGGAGGACAAATGGCAAAGGCAAAATTTGAGAGAACGAAGCCGCATATAAACGTAGGGACGATCGGACACGTAGATCACGGGAAGACGTCGTTGACGGCGGCGATAACGAAGTATTTATCATTGAAAGGGAAGGCAACGTACCGTGCATTTGATTCGATAGATAATGCG
>QZJG01000045.1 GCA_003599275.1 Nitrospiraceae bacterium
GGGTTGGCATACTGACCGGCTGTGTCCTGTAATACGATGGGAGATTGGCCGGGTCGTCCCTGAAAAGAACGCCTAACATCTGAACGGGCTTGCCCTGCATCTTCTGATAAAGGGCTTCCCTGGACGGGGCTTCGGACCTGCATGTAGTACACCAGGTGGCCCAGAAATTAAGGTATACAACTTTCCCCCTGAGATCTGAAAGCCTCCACAGATTGCCGTCCGCATCTTTCAGCTCAAAAACCGGCGCCGGCTTGCCTACCGCTGCAATCTTTTCATATCTTTTATTGCCGGGAAGCATAAATAACACAAGCGCCCCCAGAGCTATGATTACCGCAAGAATAAGGCCTTTATGTTTCACGAATACCTCCTGAATGCGAATTGAGAGTTATTATAACCCAGGCATTGTCCTTCCCGCAAAGCAGGGGACCCCGCGTTTTAACAGGTCCTGTCGCCCGGAATTTGCAAGTCAAACTGCCTCAACTGCCGTTCTCAGCTCATGCAATATGTCCTGGACCAAATCCGCGCTGAACCTTTTTGTAAAGCGGATCTTGTCAATGGATTTCGGATCTTTAACTATATTGATTAAATAGTCCTTATGAATAACATTATGAGGCGGCATGTTACACAACTGCGCATATTTTTCCCTGATATCAAAAATCTTGCGGAAAACGGCCTTGTTGTCGTCCCGGAGCCTGCTGTATCCGTCTATTTTTCTGTATTTGTTCTCCGGGTTCCTTTTGTAATCTTTGTTCTGGATCTGCAGGTTCTTCAGGAGAAAGGGCTCGAACAGTTTCTTTGCGTACAGCTTTGCCAGGATAACGTCTTTCAATGCAAGCAGATGAATTACATCATTGAGGGCATAATCAATGGCCTGTTCGTCTATGGGCCTGTTTGTCCAGTTATGTGTCTGATATTTCCTCTTCTTCTCCAGAAATATTCCAAGCTCAAATGCAATTACCGAATGGAGGTCCTTCTTGTCATAATTAAGAAGCTCGGCAGCCGGTCTCAAATCCAGTATCGATTTTATCTCTATATCGGAAGTGTTTTTAAGTAAAGACAGGTCGCTCCCGGCATCATACATTACTTTCAGGATGTTCGTATTTTCGAAGAGCAGTTTAAGCGCATAGTTGTCTATCCTGAACGGATCGATGATGACCTTGTTCACTCCATCGAAGATCTGGGTCAGGCACAATTTTTCTCCGTAAGCGTGCAGATTGGACTCCGCCTCCATATCCAGGGCGATAATATGGAGCCCTTTTTCTTCAAACTTCTCCAGGTATGACCGGAGCTCGGACCTGCTTTCAATATTGATGTAATTCATGAATGTCTCTTTTCAGGCAGGGGGCGACCCCTGCATCTCTAAATGCCTCACTCATTAATCCCGCATGAATCGAAACTCTCAAGAAAGACCGGGAACGGTTCATCGGGGCAGAGTTCATACAGCTTTTTGACGAAGTCCATTACATATGGGGCACCCCGGTGCTTCATGTGAGCATCGTTGTCGGCAAAAACTATGAAATGAATAAAGCTTGTCGGGTCTTTCTTTAACTGAAGCGAGTTGTAGAGCAGCGTTCCGGGCTCTTTGCTCCTCACGTTGGAGATAAGTTCATTTATTGCCTTCTTCGCCTCATCAAGCCTGTCTTCCTTTACCTGAAAAGGGATCATCACATAATCTTTCATCATCAGCCTCTCTTTAAGTGGTATTTACAATCGGAACATCCTGCATATTGTAGTACAAAAGAGCGGACACTTGGAAGGCGCGGAAGACCGGGGAAGAGGACCTCCCGTATCAAAGCCCCGCTTTTTCGCCGTTGACTATATCATGAAGGACTTTCCTGTTCAGTAATCTGACCTTTCGTCCGCTGACTTTCAACAGGCCTTTTTCGCTCATTTTGCGAAGGATCCTTGAAAGGGTTTCCGGAATGGTGCCTAACAGGCTCGCGAGTTGTCCTTTGGAAATATCAATCTCAACGACGTCGCCGCGGCCCGTGCGCTCATGGAGATAAAGGAGATACGCGGCAAGCCTTCCCGGCACTTCCTTCAGGGAAAGGTCTTCTATCATCCGGGTAAAATGCTGGAGGCGCATCGAGAGGTTCGCCATCATGTTCATGACAACGGAAGGCTCTTTTTGAATCAGAACAAGAAAATCCTTCCCGGGCAGGAAGAACGCCGTGGTCTTTTCCATTGCATCGGCATGGGCGGGATACGGCGTGCCCGCAAAGGCGGAGACAGCGCCTAACAGCTCTTTGGCGCCGACTATATGGAGAATCTGTTCTTTACCCTCTGCCGACAGTTTAAAGACCTTTACGCGGCCTTTGATGATGATGTAGAAACCATCTGATTCGCTTCCTTCAGTAAAGATATTCTCTCCCTTCAGGAAGGAGCGCTCGATAAGGATCCCGTCAAGCATCCTGAGAGCAGACTCAGGCAGTTTCAGGAAAAGAGGTGTATTTTTCAACAGGGTCAAACGGTCCGGTTTCTTTTCGTTCATACCGGATATTGTAATACATTATTCAACTGCTCCTGTCAAAAATATTTTTTCGTTTCTTGACTTACGTCAAGGATATCTTTTCATCCTCCCGTTAAGATAGTTACAGATGCTGAATAAATAAAATTAAAAATTCAATCTCAGGGAGGTATGTTATGTTTTGTAATCAATGTGAGCAGGTCGCACATGGAGGATGCATCAGGATAGGCACATGCGGAAAGAAATCCGACGTGGCCGCGCTGCAGGACCTTTTGCTTTATGCCCTGAAAGGGCTTTCGATTTATGCGGTTGAGGGGAGAACAATAGGCATCGCAGACCGGAGGGCCGATGAATTTTCAGTCAAGGCGCTCTTTTCTACACTTACAAACGTCAACTTCGATCCCGAAAGGTTCGTCGGCCTTATCAATGAATGTGTGGAGCTTAGAGAGGCACTGAAGAAGAGGGTCCAGTCTGCGCTGGGGAATACTGATTTCAAAGAAGATGCCGCCGCCTTCTTTCCCGCAAAGACGATGGAGGAGATGGTGAAACAGGGGGAGACTGCAACGATTACTCCAAACGAGGTCAACGCTGATATCGCATCGCTTGAGCAGACCACGCTTTACGGTCTCAAGGGTATCGCCGCATACGCTTATCATGCGCAGGCGCTGGGCCGGAGTGACGATTCTGTTTACGCATACGTTCATGAGGCCCTGAGGTCCATGCTGAATAAAGAGCTCTCTCTTGAAGACTGGATAGCGCTTGCACTGAAATGCGGAGAGGTAAACCTGAAGGCGATGGAGCTGCTCGATGCCGCAAACACGGGGACATACGGTCATCCTGTGCCGACGGCGGTGCCGCTGGGCCCTAAAAAAGGCAAGGCCCTGCTGGTGTCCGGGCATGACCTGCAGGACCTTGAGGCGATTCTCAGGCAGACCGAGGGAAAAGGAATAAATATCTACACGCACGGCGAAATGCTCCCGACCCACGGTTATCCTGAGCTGAAAAAATATTCGCACTTCTACGGTCATTACGGCACGGCGTGGCAGAACCAGCACGTTGAATTCGCCAAATTCCCGGGCGCGATTGTCATGACGACAAACTGCCTGCAAAAGCCGCATGATTCATATAAGGCAAATGTTTTCACCTGCGGCCTGGTCGGCTGGCCGGGGGTTGTGCATATTTCCGGCAAAGATTTTTCACCAGCGCTAACAAAGGCGCTTGAGCTGCCCGGCTTTACGGAGGATGTACCGGGCAAGACCGTAATGACAGGTTTTGCGAGAAATGCCGTAATGGGTGTTGCAGACAAAGTAATAGACGGCGTAAAGAGCGGCGCGGTCCGTCACTTCTTCCTCGTTGCCGGATGTGACGGCGCCAAAGCGGGCAGAAATTATTACACGGAATTCGTGGAGAAGGTCCCGAAGGATTGCATAGTGTTGACCCTTGCTTGCGGCAAGTTCAGGTTCTTCGATAAAGAATTGGGCGACATCGGAGGTATCCCGCGCCTGCTCGATATAGGTCAGTGCAATGACGCATATTCGGCAATACAGATCGCCCTTGCCCTCTCCAAAGCCTTCGGTGTGGGAGTAAATGAGCTGCCGCTTTCGATGGTGCTTTCATGGTATGAGCAGAAGGCCGTGGCAATATTGCTGACACTTCTGTACCTTGGGATAAAGGACATTCGGCTGGGGCCTACGCTTCCTTCATTCCTGACGCCTAATGTGCTTGATTTCCTTGTAAAGAACTACGGTATCAAGCCGATCACAACGCCTGATGAAGATCTCGCTGCAATTCTCAGCGAAGAGGCAATAGAGGCATAAACCTGAAAACGGCAGTTATATCCACAGATTTCACAGATAAAGACAATGATATAAATACGACAGGCACATATTGTTTATTCATCCAAAAGGTGAAAGACAAAAGCTGAATAACTGTTTAATAAATCTGTAGTAATCTGCGTTAATCTGTGGATAACTGTTTTTTTTAGGATAAAAGAAGATACCGGTCAAGGGGCGCTTATCTGTTACTGCGCCATCTCCATCCCGCTGAGTCTTTCTTCAAACTCTTTTGTCCTGCTTTCAAGCTCGGCGTGCAGACGTTCCAGTCCGGAAAAGAGTAAATCGATCTTTGATTTTGAATCGTGGATTGTCTTTGACAGTCTTTTGATGTTTTCCCCGTCGCCTTTAACGGAAGCCTCAAGGATATCTTTATTGCCCTGCCCGACAGTTTCTTCAAGGCCCATGATCTCGCATTCAATTTCATCGATCCTCTTTTGCAGCGCTCCCAGAGCTCTTGATTTTTCATTGATCAGCTCAGCCCGGACACGCCGGAGGAGTTTCCTGTCTGCGGGTTTGCTCCCGTTCCCTTTTGTATTACACTGCGCAGGCGGACTTTCATTTTCCCAGCCCACCCTGTCTAAAAAATCCTGATAAGTGCCTTCGAAGAGCGTTGCCTTTCCGTTATCAAAGACGATGAGCCGTGTTGCAATGGCATGAAGTATCATCTCGCTGTGGGTAACAATAACAACAGCGCCGCTGAAGGCGTCAAGCGCCTCGATCAGGGACTCGGTGGACTCCATATCAAGGTGGTTCGTCGGCTCATCCAGCATCAGCATATTGGCGGGTTTGACTATGAGCTTTCCAAGAAGCACACGGCTCTTTTCTCCGCCGGAGAGGACGCTGATTTTTTTTAATGCATCATCTCCGGGGAACATCATGACGCCGCATATATTTCGCGCCGCGCCTCTTGTGCAATCGGGATGCGCGTCCATTATCTCTTCCTCCACGGTCTTCCGGGGGTCGAGCCGGTTTATATTTGTCTGACCGAAATATGCAAACCTCAAATCATTGTGATGACGGACAACGCCGCTTAACGGCGATAACTCACCGGCAAGGAGATTCAGGAGCGTTGTCTTCCCCCTGCCGTTTTTCCCGATAACGGCAACGCGGTCTTTCTTCCCGATATAAAAACTCAAGCCGTCAATCAGGAGGTCTCCGGCATCGAATCCGAACGACAGGTCTTTAATCTCCACAAGCTGCCTGCTTGTGAAAAGGGCCGGGTTAAATGCGAAGTCGAGATTCTTTGTATCGGACAATTTCTCAAGCCGCTCCTTCTTCTCAAGCGTCTTTATCCGGGACTGGACTGCCTTTGCCTTTGTCGCCTTTGCGCGGAAGCGGTTTATGAACTGCTCGATCTCCTTCCGCTTTTTCTCGTCGTTTATCCGGGTCTTCTCATACACTTCTTCTTCCAGCAGCAATTGTTGATAAACAGCCCCTGTCGGACCGGCGACCTTTTTTGTCCCGCAGCGGTGTATCGCCATAGTATGCGTGGTAACACTGTCCATGAACAGGCGGTCATGAGTGATTATCATGAGCTCTTTTTTCCAGCTCCGTAAAAAACCCGTGAGCCACCGAAGCGACACAATATCAAGATAATTCGTAGGCTCGTCAAGAAGAAGAATGCCCGGGTCCGAGACAAGCACCTTTGCAAGGCCCAGCCTGACCTGAAACCCGCCGGACAACATAGCGGGGGCGAGACTGAAGTCGTCATTGGAAAAGCCGAGACCCAACAGGATGGTTTCAGCCTTGTAACTTTCGTCTCTGCCGTCCTCCCTGTGCGGGAGGCTCAGACACGCCTCTTTCAATACCGTGTCGGCGCTTAAACGGATGTGCTGGGAAAGGTGGCCGATCCTGTACCCGTCGGGAACGCAGATTGTCCCCGAGTCAGGGTGCTCCTGCCCCAATATCAGTCTGAAAAGGGTGGTCTTGCCGTGACCGTTTCTGCCGACCAGGCCCACACGCTCTCCGGGATTGATTGTAAAACCGACGTTCTCGAAGAGTACCTGCCGCCCGTATGATTTATTTAAATTGCCGATCTGGACCATACGGGCTAACTGTCTATCTCCCACAGTTCATAAGTCTCTTCGGGCAGCTCCTGGACAAACAGGGAAGGCCTTTTGACGGTCACGCCGTCATGCCACCTGTCATCCATGACCGGATAACAGAGGTAAAGCTCGTCCTTTGCCCTTGTGGCCGCAACATAGAAGACCCTTCTTTCCTCTTCTTCTCCTTCAAGACTGCCCAGCGACTTTGCGGCGGGGAAGTTGCCTTCAGCCAGCCCGATAATAAAGACCCTCGACCACTCAAGCCCCTTTGCCCTGTGTATGGTCGAAAGCACTATCGACTCCGCCTCTGCTTCGGGTCCGGCGACGTCTTCCGTCTGCACACCCGTAAGCAGCGCGAGGTCGCTTAAGAATTCACGTGTGGACCTGAAATGCCCGGAATAGTTTGAGAGCTGCTCGATGTCCTCACGCCTGTCTTCATAGTTTTCGTAATTGCTTTGCAGATATGCGTCATAACTTTTTTCAAGTATCTCCCTTATCGCCTCCGAAGGGTTGTCAAGGACTTCTTCTCCTTTCAAGGCTTCCATTGTATGCCTGTACATCTGCCAGTTGTCCCGCGCTTTTCTTGAAAGTATCTTCGAGACATCATCCGATGTCGCGGCGTTAACGGGGTCTTGCGCTGCCCTGATATGTTCCCAGACCTTCTTTGCCGTCACACTGCCTATTCCCGGAATAAGCTTCAGTATCCTCGTCCATGAGATTTCGTCCATGGGATTCAGGGCGGCCCTCAAGTATGAGATTATGTCTTTTATGTGGGCCTGCTCAAAGAACCTCAGGCCCGACCTCACTTCATAGGGTATCCTCCTCCTCGTCAATTCCATCTGTAATTCCATGGACTGGTAATGCGACCTGTAAAGGACCGCTATCTCTTTCATCGGCACGCCTTCGTCGATAAAGTCCAGTACCCTCTGGGACACAAATTCGGCCTCCTGTGACCGGTTCTGCAAAGGTACAACGGCAGGAAGAGCGCCCCGCCTCTGAAGGGAGTTCAGGACCTTCGGGAATTGCCTCCTGTTGTTGGCGATACTGCTGTTTGCGAGAGACAGAATTTCAGAAGTGCTTCTGTAGTTGGTTGTCAGTTTGAATATCTTTGCATCAGGGTATTTCTCCGGGAAGTTTATTATGTTGTCGAAACACGCGCCCCTGAACGAATAGATGGACTGGGCGTCGTCACCGACCACCATGAGGTTCCTGTGTCTTGAAGCCATGAGGTCTACAATGTCCGCCTGGATCCTGTTTGTGTCCTGATATTCATCCACAAGGACGTGCAGAAACCTCTCGGAAAGCTTCTCTCTGACAGCCGGGACTTTTAAAAGGAGCTCTTTCCAGCACGACAGGAGGTCGTCAAAGTCCACGAGATTCATTGCCTTCTTCTTTTTGATAAACAGTCCGCTTACCTTTTCTATTTCTTCGGCAAAGGGAAGAAGGTATGAGAAATCATTTTCTATTACTCCGGCGACAGACCGTTCACTGCCTGTTGAGCGGCTGATGACATCGAGGACAATCTTTCCCTTGGGGAACATCTTATCGGTCCGCAGATTAAGCTCCGCTGTGCAGGAGTCGATGAGGTCTTTTGTGTCCTCGCTGTCCAGGATGGTAAAATCGGCCTTCAGGTTTATCGCGGCCCCGTACTGCCTCAGGACAATGTTGCCTATATGGTGAAACGTCCCTCCCCACACCCTCCTCGCCTCGCCCTTGATGAGCAGCTCCACCCGGTAAAGCATTTCCCGGGCGGCCCTGTTCGTGAAGGTAAGGAGCATGATCCTCGATGGGCTCACGCCGCTTTCGAGAAGGTACGCTACCCTGTAGGTGACGACCCTCGTCTTTCCGGAGCCTGCGCCTGCGATGACAAGGGACGGACCGTCTCCGGAGGTCACGGCGGAAAGCTGCTCCGGATTAAGATACGATGGGTAATCTACAGAAGGCTTAAATGCGGCGGCTGTCCTGAGCTCATATTTCTTCATGCTGCTTCCTGACTTGGTTTGATTATCGACCGTTGTGATATTGTAGTATTTGCAGTAAGTCAGGTCAACAAGCAGACCGGGAATTGAAACCTGACACAAGGAACGTTCAGGACACCTTTATAAGGACGGCAAAAATGAAAAACATTTATATTGTTGCACAGGAAGCAGCCGGAGAGAGGCTTGATGCATTTGTCGCTTCTCAAAGCAAACTCACCCGCTCTTATTCGCAGAAATTAATTAAAGACGGCATGATCAAAGTCAATGCGCGGGCAGAAAAAGCCTCCTATAAGGTAAAGGAAGGAGAGGAAGTTGAGCTGACATCGCCTGTTGCGCTGGAGGACCTGCTCGTTCCGCAGGAAATCCCTTTGGACATCATATGGGAAGACGAATATATGATCGTCATAAATAAGCCTCCCGACATGGTAATGTATCCCGGCCTGGGTCATGAGAGCGGAACGCTCATGAATGCCGTAGTCTCGATATGCGGAAAACTCTCCTCGGTAGGCGCTCCCTTACGGCCGGGGGTCGTGCACCGCCTCGACAGAGAGACCTCGGGGGTGATAGTTATCGCAAAGGACGATTCGGCCCATCATAATCTCGTAAACCAGTTCAAGGAGCGGGAGGCGGAAAAGTATTATTTGACCCTCCTGTACGGAAATTTAAAGGCCGACAGCGGTGAGATAAAGACCCTTATCGGCAGGTCCGCATCAAGCAGAAAGAAGATGTCGGCAAAACCCAAAAGCGGCAAAGAAGCAATTACCCGGTATACGGTAATTGAAAGGTTCAGATCTGCCTCACTGGTAAAAGTGAGGATCATCACCGGAAGGACCCACCAGATAAGGGTGCATTTCGCGTCACTGGGAAATCCCGTGCTGGGAGACAAACTGTACGGCAAAAAAACAGCTATTACGCTCGCACAGAAAACCGTCAGCTTTCCCCGCCAGATGCTCCATTCATACAGCCTGAAACTCAAACACCCGGCAGACGGCAGGCTGCTGGAATTCACCGCGCCGCTGCCGGAAGATATGAAGAGGGCGATTGAGGAATTGGGAAGTATATAACTTTACTTCTTTCTTTTTTTCTTTTGCCCGTACATATTTGATTCCGCATTTGATAGAAGTTCGTCAATGGAAACGGGCTTACCGGGGCTGCCGAACGATGCGCCGAAACTCAGCGACAGGCAGGAGGGGCCGCCTTTGTCCGCATTATACTTATCAAGATTGTCATGCAACCGCTTCATGATGATGTCCACCATGTCCCTGGAGGTCACGAGGGTTGAAATGACGAATTCATCTCCCCCGGTCCTCGCGAGGATGTCCGCCTCGCGAAAGGTTTTCCTGAGGATGTCGGCCGCATCGATTAATGTCCGGTCTCCGGTATCGTGACCATATTCATCATTTATCGACTGCATGCCGTCAACACCGGCGTATATTACAAGCATCTCTTTCTTTTCCCTGTGCGCCGTCTTTATCTGCTGTTCAGTCATGCTCAGGAAAGTGTGCAAATTGTACAGGCCTGTAAGTTCGTCCTTAGCGCTTATATACTGCAGCAATTCATCGGCGTGCTTCCGTTCTGTAATGTCGTAAGCGATCCCCTGAGTGCCGGTGATGGCGCCCTGGTCGTAAAGGGGGATCATATTGATGACAAGGTGAATGTCCTCTCCGCTCTTTGAAAAAAAAGCGGTCTCATGCCCTATTACGGTTTCCCCGATAAGGCAGTTTCTGAACGCATTAATGTAGTACTCGGCGGCCTCAGGCACCTGGAACTCTGAAAAAAGCCTTCCGCGCATCTCCCGGGCTTTGTACCCGTGGCTTTTTTCCCATGCGGGATTTACGAATGTAAAACGTCCTTCCGCATCAGTGCGCCATATAAGTATATTTGTCGAGTCGACAATGTCCCGGTAAAGGGCAATGTCATTTACGGGGTCTTCTTCCGGACCTTCAATTTTTCCGGCTTTTGTTTTTTTCATAATTTCTCCGTATAAGATAAGTTACTTCGCTTCTATAACTATGAGATACGGAATTTTTGTCTCACTTCTTTAGCAGGCTGCTGAAATGTATTTGGGCTGTCATTGCGAACGAAGTGAAGCAATCCGCTTCTATATTAATCAATATGTTTGAGATTGCTTCGTCACTACCGTTCCTCGCAATGACAT
>QZJG01000048.1 GCA_003599275.1 Nitrospiraceae bacterium
GCGGATTCACCCCTGACGGGCGGGAGTACGTCATAACGACAACACACGGACAGGTGACCCCCGCTCCATGGGTAAACGTGCTGGCGAATCCTCACTTCGGGACCGTCATTTCAGAGAGCGGGCTTGCCTATAGCTGGTGCGAGAATGCCCATGAGTTCCGCCTCACGCCCTGGGAAAATGATCCTGTTTGCGATTCGGGCGGTGAAGCCTTCTACCTGCGTGATGAAGAGCGGGGACATTTCTGGTCCCCTATGCCGCTGCCTGTCCGCGGGGCAACCCCCTATGTCACCCGGCACGGGTTCGGATACAGTGTCTTCGAGCATACGGAGCGCGGCATCCGCTCGGAGGTGTGGGTTTACGTGGCCATAGACGCGCCGGTCAAGTTCACTGTGATCAGGGTGCGAAACGAGTCAGGCCGGCCCCGGCGGCTTTCAGCCACTGGATATGTGGAATGGGTCCTTGGGGATTTGCGGCCAAAAACGGCAATGCATGTCATTACCGAACTTGATCCCAACAGCGGCGCGCTCTTCGCCCGAAACTCTTACAATATGGAATTCGCCGACCGGGTCGCCTTCTTCGACGTGGACGATATTGCCCGTACCGTAAGCGGCGACAGGACCGAGTTCATCGGGCGCAACGGCACGCTCCGGAATCCGGCCGCGATGACCCGGATGCGTCTTTCAGGCAGGGTAGGGGCCGGACTGGACCCCTGCGCTGCGATTCAGGTCCCCTTCGAGCTTGCAGACGGACAAGAGGTCCAGATGGTCTTCAGACTCGGCGCAGGACAAGATGCCGGTGACGCCGGCAAACTGGTGCGCCGTTTCCGGGGAACTGCTGCTGCGCGCAGTGTGCTCGACGCGGTATGGCAGTACTGGAACCAAACGCTTGGCGCAGTGAATGTGGAAACACCCGACCAGTCCGTCAATATCCTTGCCAATGGCTGGCTCTTATACCAGACTCTTGCGAGCCGCATCTGGGCGCGCAGCGGATACTATCAGTCTGGAGGCGCTTTCGGTTTCCGCGACCAGCTGCAGGACGTGATGTCGCTTATCCACGCTGAACCCGGCCTCGTGCGTAAGCATCTGCTGCTTTGCGCGGCCCATCAGTTCAGGGAGGGTGATGTCCAGCATTGGTGGCATCCGCCGTCAGGCCGGGGTGTGCGCACGCGCTGTTCGGATGATTTCCTCTGGTTGCCGTTTGTTGCTTCCAGCTACGTTCTGAGCACCGGAGACACCGGGGTATTGGATGAACTCGTCCACTTCATCGAGGGCCGCCAGGTAAACATGGATGAGGACTCGTATTATGATCTTCCCATCCGGTCTGAACAAACAGCCGGTTTGTACGAGCATTGTGTGCGGGCAATCATGAAGGGTCTTAATTTTGGAGAGCATGGCCTGCCGCTCATCGGTTCGGGTGACTGGAACGACGGCATGAACATGGTGGGCGAACACGGTAAAGGCGAAAGCATCTGGCTGGGGTTCTTCCTTTATGACGTGCTCATGAGGTTCACTGAGATTGCGCGCCTGCGTGAGGACCTGCCCTTTGCGGAACGCTGCCTGAAAGAAGCGGCCCAACTGCGGCGGAATATCGAGCAGAACGGCTGGGACGGTGAGTGGTATCTCCGCGCTTACTTTGATGACGGCACACCGCTCGGTTCGGCTGCCAATCCCGAATGCCGGATTGATTCCATTGCACAAAGCTGGTCTGTTCTCTCCGGAGCAGGTGATGCCGGACGCTCATCCATGGCAATGGAATCTCTGGACAAATATCTTGTTCGACGTGATCATAAGCTGATCCAGCTTTTGGACCCGCCGTTCGATAAATCGGATTTAAATCCAGGATACATAAAGGGGTACGTTCCCGGCGTAAGGGAAAATGGCGGGCAGTACACTCATGCCGCGATATGGGCGGCTATGGCGTTCGCAAAGTCAGGCGACAGCCGCAGGGTGTGGGAATTGCTGGCAATGATCAACCCGCTGAACCATGGGAGCTCACCGGAAGAAATTGAAACCTACAAAGTGGAACCGTACGTTATCGCAGCCGACGTATATGCGGTCTCACCTCACACCGGCCGAGGCGGCTGGACGTGGTACACGGGATCGGCCGGCTGGATGTACCGGCTTATTATGGAATCACTCCTCGGGCTGAGGCTTGAAGTCGACAAACTGCGTTTTACGCCGTGCCTGCCTGCGGATTGGGAGTCGTTTAAAGTGCACTACCGGTACAGGGAGACTCTTTACCATATCACCGTCATGCAGACCCGCGACCGCAACGGAGAAACGAGTGTGACAGTAGACGGCGTTGAGCAGCCTGATAATACTATTCCGCTTGTTGACGATCGGCGGGAGCATGTGGTGGAGGTGAGGATATCCTCAGGAAAAATGGAGGACAGTAAGTAATACATTGAAACATAAAAAGACAGATGATAAACTTTAACTTATCGAAGGAGGAACTATGAAAAAATCGGAATTGACGTTACCAGAAATCGGTGTCATAGCCGGCACACGCGCAATGCTGGGAGCAGGCGCAGGTCTTTTATTGGCAGACAGGCTCAACGATGGTCAGAGAAAGAAGATAGGGTGGACACTCCTGATTATTGGAGCGGTCAGTACAATCCCTCTGATGATTGATGTTCTGGGTAAAAGGAAGTAAACAGGAGGGCCGGGGTCAGGCCTACACATTTTACAAATTTAGTTTCTCCAGAATCAGCTCAATGATCTTTTCAAGCCTTTTATCCATTTGCATTACCTTTCTGAAGCGATAACTTGCCAAAGTCACGGCAGATTCGCATATGCCAAAATGCTCTCCAATTTCTTTAAGGGATTTCCCGCTAAACTGATGGCAAATATATAAAGCGGCTTTCCTGGCAATTGAGTCACTGTATCCCAGAACAACTTTTGCCTCCTTATATACCAGATCAATTCTCGCGATTTTCTTTAACTCTTTTAATGCCGGAAGATCACGATCCCTATTCCTATGGTTCAAATGTTTTTCTGTTACTTTTTCGATAAAGCTGTTGTCTCCCAATATGGTTGATGCAACTGTTCTGTCCAGAGGATTATCGTTATTCTCAAATATCTTTGCTGATACGAAATTGGCATAATTGTCCTGTACAGATAAATTGTTGTGCTCAAAATAGCGCTGGATAAAATGCGTTGCCAGCCACTCAGGTTTATTATTTTTGCCGATATAATATTGATAACTGGACCAGGTATACTTTTCCGGCAGATCCGCAATGCCGGCCCTGACAGGGTTTAGATGTATGTATCTTGAGAGCTCTCCTGCGTAAGCGTCAGCGTGTACGAGAATTGCTCTATATCTTCCCTGAAACAGATGCCCGGTTCTCTTATGTTTAACATTATAAAAGGTTGTATACGCGCTGTTGATATGATGCATGATTTTAGAAAGGTTCCCCTTGGGTGTTTCCAATAGAAGATGGTAGTGATTATCCATCAGGCAATAAACATGGATAATGGCCCCATAACGCAGGTAAGCTGATTCCAAGTATGAAAGAAACCTCTTTCTGTCGGTGTTGTCCTTGAATATTGCCTTGCGCTCATTACCTCTTGACGTTATATGATAATAAGCCCCTGGATATTCAATTCGTAAAGGTCGTGCCATCCATGTCCCCCAACATGTTTGGATAATTATAGGTTAATCGGGCAATAAACTAAAGCAGATTGTTATTTTGCGGACATTTTGTAAAATGTGTAGGCCTGACCCCCACTGATTCTGATTTCCTCCAGAATTTTCTTGTAAGACGAAAGTCTGGATTTAATAATATCAGCTTTTTGAGAGTCAATACCCCCGCTATAAAAGGCGCACCCTTTAGTGGACGGTTCATGCTGGCAATTATTGAACTTGCAGGTCAGGGATATTGCATGAAGGTCCGGGAAATAATTGATGAGCTCTTCCGGAAAAATATCATCCAGAGAAAATGACCGGATGCCGGGAGAATCTATAATCCTGAATGTGCCGCAGTCAATCACTTCCGACCACGTCGTGGTGTGGGACCCTTTACCGCTCTTTCCGATCTCGCTGCTTCTTAAATTTATCTCCCTGTCGCTAAGGGAGGTGATCAACCTGCTCTTTCCCACACCGGATTGGCCGAGAATTATTGATTGAGTGTTAATAAGTTTTTTCCGGAGGTCCTTAAAAGGTCCCCTGCCGAACCTGGTCGGTTTTTCCGGATGCGTTGCTGAAACTTCGAAACATTCGATCCCGATATTTTCAAAGCGTCGCATCTCAAAATCGATATCAAAGTCATTTTGAAATTCATCCATCTTATTGAAAACAATGACCGCCGGCACATCCCACTGAAAAGATCTGGCGGCAAATCTGTCAATAACTCCCTGCTTGTAAGGCGGTCTTGAAACACTTGTGGCTATGACCACAAGATCACAATTGGCAGCAGTTACTCTTTTCTTCCTCTCGCGAATATTCATTCGAAAGATTTCGTTTGTCCTGTCAATGAGGTCTGTGATCTGATATTCGTCGCCTGTTTGTTCCAAAAGGACTTTGTCGCCTGTCACGAGCTGATTGTTTTTCAAAACAGTTCCTGTTGCATAAGCTGAAACAGTTTTATCTTCGCTGTCGATTTTGCAAAGAAATTCTTTTTTATGTGCTTCGTAAATATGTGCCAGAATTTTCACTGAACGACTCCTGATTAATGTACTGCGATGACTCCGGCCCCTGTCGCGGCCATGCTCTCCTTACTGCTGTTTGCAAAAAACGTCCCGGCCCGTTCCCTTGCTTCATCCATACTGCTGCTTGACTGGACTTTGCAAGCCAAAGAGTGTCCGAATTTATAGTTCCGGGCGAAGTAGTGGGTAAATGCCTTCAGCCTGCCCAGGCGGTATATGGGGCGATAATCCGCGTTTAAGGCTTCGATAAAGGCTGTGTAAATATCGGGCAGCGAAACCGCGCGCTTCGGGACATCGATGCCGTATACGGTCCTCGCAATTTCCGGGAAGAGCCAGGGTCTTGTTACCGCGCCCCGCCCGAGCATTAATCCGTCGGCCCCGGACACGCTCAGACATTTTTCCGCATCCTCTGTCGAGAAAATTCCTCCATTGGCGATAACGGGTATCTTAATGCATTCCTTTATTTCGGCTATATATGCCCACCTCGGATTTCTTGCAAAGGGTTCATGCTTGAACCGGGCGTGCACCGTAAGCATATCAATGCCTTCGCCCTCGAGCATAGAGCAGAACGTCTTTAATTTCCCGCTGTTGGCCTCGATGCCAAGACGGATCTTCGCGCTCAGGGGCAATGCGGTGCGTTTTCTGGCCTCGGCCACGATGCGGCGGGCCTCATCCGGCCGCTCCATCAGCACTACTCCAGCGCCGAACTTGCCGACCGCTGTAGACGGGCAGCCCATGTTCAAATCAACAGCGTCAGCCTTCAATGCGTGAAGGGCATCGATGGCCCGGCCTATTTGTTCGTAATTGGAAGTCAGGAGCTGATAGGAAAGCGGGCTTTCCCTTTCGGTCCTGATCAGATACGGGGAGATGCGGGGATTTTCCACGGGCAGACTTTTTACCGAGAGCATCTCGGTCGACAACAGGCCGACCCCGCCGAAGCCGATCATGGTCCGCCGGAGGGCGCTGTGTGTAAGGCCCGCCATCGGCGCAAGGAGAAGCGGCGGATCGATCACCAGATTGCGGATCTGTATCGCTGGCATCTTCACCCTTCGTAACCGACTGATGTCACCACAAAAATGTCTGTACCGTTGGGCCTGATCACCACGACCTCATCACCCTCGATTTTGCGCAACAACGCCTTTGCCATTGGAGAATCAATACTGATAAAACCCCTTTTGAGATCGAATTCGTCCGGACCGACGATGCGGTACCGAAACAGTTTACCGTCGGAATCCTCAAGCCCGACCCAGGCGCCGAAAAATACTGCAGACGTATCATCAGGCGGCCTGTCCACGACGATCAATTCGTCCAGCCTCTTTGTGAGGAACCGCATACGCGAATCGATCTCCCGTAACTGCTTCTTACCGTAAATATACTCCGCGTTCTCTGAACGGTCACCCATGGCCGCGGCTTCGGCAACTGCCTGTGTGACCTGAGGGCGCTTCACCTTCCAGAGATATGAGAGCTCTTCGCTTAAATGCATACGACCCTCAGGGGTAATATACCGGGAGGCATTCGTTTTATTAGGGGATGGTGCATAACTGTTTCTCCGTTTCATGTGCAGTTATTATACCTGAATCGCCGATTTGACCTTGCCTTCGGCCCATTCTTCTGATAGCATTCATCGTGAGGGACACATGTCCCCGATAACCGGCAACACCAAAGGAGGCACACGATGGGAGACAAAGGCGGCAAAAAAGACAAAGACAAGGACCGGAAACAGAAGGCGGTCCAACAGGCAAAAGACCTTAGAGAGAAAAAGGACAAACAACCCAAAAGCGCAGCGAAATAGTGAACAGGATTTAAGCGCCCGGTTGAGGCTATGATACTTGTTGCAGAGTTAAAAAGTGTGAAATTGATAAGTTGTTGCATTCAAATGTATAGGCGACTAATATCCACGCAAGTTAATTAGTATTAAGGAGGCATTATGGAAGAAATAAAAAACATTGCATTAGTGGCGCATGACAACCGCAAAAAAGATCTGATCGAATGGGTGGAATGGAATTACACTTCAGTAATCAGGCATAAGTTAATTTGTACCGGAACAACCGGGGTAATGGTTGAGCAGGCGATGAAAAAGAAACTTGTGAACGAGAAGTATGATCTTCACATCACAAAATTAAAATCCGGCCCGCTGGGCGGCGATCAGCAGTTGGGCGCCATGATTGCCGAAGGCAAGGTGGATGTAATCATATTCCTGTGGGACCCGATGGAGCCTCAACCTCACGATGTCGATGTGAAGGCCTTATTGCGGATCGCCGTACTTTATAACATCCCCACAGCCTGTAATCGCGCCACGGCGGATTTCCTGGTTTCGTCATCATTGATAGGTCAAAAATATACTCCCGTAACAAAGGATTATGCATCATATATTAAAAGGGATATAAAGCTGGGATAAGTTTCGCCTGCCCTCAGCCCTTTTTGTAAAGCTCGACCTGTACAATATCTTCTTGAACATCGCCCACTAATATGAGATACTTTATGACAATGGTGGGAGATAAAAGCAGTAATGAGGAGAAACGTCTTCAGGGGCAAATACATTGTGGTATCGACAAGATCATAAAACTGTGATATAAGAGTAATGTCAGATGAAGAAGAGTAAGCCTGCATCAATAAAACCAACCAGTCTCCGCAAGAAGGCAGAGGAACGCCTGCGGAAACAAAAGGGAAAATCATTAAAAAACCTTTCTGTTCCGGATACACAAAGCCTCGTTCATGAGCTTCAGGTGCACCAGATAGAACTGGAAATGCAGAATGAAGAGCTTCGCAGCGCGCAGCCAAAGCGCGCGGGCAAGTGGGCGCGGTTGTATTTCTCCTCCTACTCTGGACCGTGCTCCAATCTTTCATCACCCTTATCTTCGCGACCAACCGCGCCTGGGACATGAAGATGGGCCGCTGGTGGCGGTTGCCGCTGAAAAGCTTAATGCTGCTCGGCATCACCGCGGGCGCGGTCCTCCTGGGCATAGCGGCACCAGCACTTATGCGAGTGGCGGGGAGTTGGCTGTTGCCCGTGAATAACTTTCGTTCTTCGATCTATGCCCTGGGGAGCTTTGTTATCCCCTTGCTGGTGGTGTTCCTCAGTCTGAGCCTGTTTTACAAGCTGGCTCCGCGCCGGCTTACCCGTTTTTCCGAAGTCTGGAGCGCCGCCCTGTGCGTCACGGCTCTCTTGCGGGCAACCGAAAGTCTGTTCGAGATATACCTCATGAACTTCGCTACACTAAATGCGGTTTATGGGGCCTTCGGCGGTATCATGGCATTGCTGCTCTGGATTTATATTTCCGGAGTCATATTTATCTTCGGGGCCTGCTTGTGTGCTGCTCAATCCGAACAATGTGCAGCGCCCGAGAAAACATGACGGGATGGAGTACGGACGGAACAGAGAAATAAACGTTGAGAGTGGAGAAGAAATGATGGGCAATGGCATGGCTGCATACCATGGCGGATTGGAGTTGAAGAAGCAACACATCTGTTTTATTCGGTTGTGGTCCGGCCGGTGGGTTGACTTTGCCTATCAAAATGATAAGCTTTTCTTAAGGGAGATTATCATAATACTGGAATTAGATGGAAAGGAAAAAGAGGGATTGTAGTTGGTTCTTGCATCGTATAATCCAGAACTGAATGGTGAGTCGGTAAGGCCGATGACCTGGATTTAAAGTCGACATCTTTGGAGAGGAAGACAATATCAGGATGTTCCTTGAAAAAGATTTTTCCGGGCTGAACCTTATTTATGTCCATCTCAACCGGATCATCAACCAGTATGACCTGAACATGATATATATCACAGGCCCCGGACACGGCGGGCCACTGGACCAGCTCTTCCGGGGTTATGGTTACAAGCCATATTTCATTGGGGGAAACGATCCCATGAAAGTCCATCAACTCCCGGCAGCGACACTTGATACAATCGTTGCAGAGATTAAAGACATTCAGATGAGGGCACGTTCCAGGGGGCACTACTTATGCTGATAAAATAGTTTATAGCAACCGTTCAAAGAGAATGGAGAAAGTTATGGGAACCATACTGATTGCAATCCTGGTTCTCATGTTAGTTGGCGCTCTTCCCACCTGGCCCCGCAGCAGTAAATGGGGATACTATCCCAGCGGCGGACTCGGATTGGTCCAAAAACAACAAAGAGGGTAAAAATGACCACATTAATAATTGTTTTGATCATTGTTGCAGTGGTGACGGTCTTTTCAGTACAAAATGCAATACCTGTTGCAATCTCATTTCTTTTCTGGAAATTCGAGGCTTCCCTTGCAATCGTTTTATTTCTCTGTGTACTGGCAGGTACGATAATAGGAGGGAGTGCAGCCTCTCTGTTTAGAAAGAAGTTGTCCAGGAAAAATCAAAATTCCATTTACTGAGCACTATGTGCTTTTTTTGAATGATTCATTGAAATCAGGACCTGTTCCTGCAAATAAGTAAACTTAAAGTGGCAGATAAATAATGGACCGTAGAAAAGCCGGAGATGCTGTTTCAGCGCTTGCACTGATCCTTATTTTCTCATTCATGCTGAATTATATATGGGAATCGGTGCATGAGGCCTTTCTTTATAAAGGGTTCAAGTGCCAGGCGGAACTTTATATAATGATGATTCTTGAAGCGGCGTTTACCGACGCTTCCATTATTATGGGAATTTATCTTGGCGTAGCTGCCTTGTGGATGGACATTCTATGGTTTCTGTCAATGAAAAGAAGCCAGTTGTTCATTTCATGTATGGCCGGAATAATAATTGCTGCAGTAATAGAATACAGGGGTGTGCTGGTGTTAAGAGAATGGAGCTATCTGCCCGCGATGCCCACGATATTCGGAATAGGGCTGACACCTCTGGTGCAGTTAAGCGCTACCGGCCTCCTCACCTTCTGGCTCACCAGGAGAATATTACATCAAAAGTGTGCGTGTAAGCAGTTGAAGAGGATATGAATAAACAAAATGTTTGGGTGGGGATAATTGGAGAATGGTGCTTAAGATAGACATGGTTATCGATGATTACAGGAAATACTGCATTCTCGCGGCTCGTGTTTTAGGTCTTTCCCTGGTAATTTCATTGTTATTATTGTTCGGGTGGTGTGAAATTTCATATAGTGATGACTCTTTGCCTGCAGGAAGTGAATTTCTTGTCAATAAATACGGTAAGATTCTAAAAGAACTGGAGAAAAGTCCTTCTGCCGTACCTTTCTACCTGGAATCGTCTGTGAGTAAAAGTGCTTCCCATGTCGATATCTACGGCACTATTGAATATCCTTTCAATATGGTAATAAATGAGCTTCAGCTGCCTATTAACTGGTGCGATATTTTATTGCTTCATTTTAAGGTAAGAGCATGTACCTACAAGAAGATGAAGGATACATGGCTGCTGACTATTTATAATGTCGATAAATCCTCAGATCCTCTTGAGGACGCTGACCAATTAGAATTCGAATACCACATCCTTGCTCAGCAGCCGGGG